>CADCOC010000046.1 GCA_902802945.1 uncultured bacterium
GCCGCCGCCGCCGCCGCCGCCGCCGATGTCGTAGGGTGCGGCACGTCCGCCGCCGCCGCCGCCGCCGCCGCCGCCATATCCGAACATGAAATAATATGTGTCATCGTCCTCTTTAACCCGATTGCCACTAGAACCACCGCTGCCGCCGGAACCAGCCGAGCCGGACTTCGCCGTCACCTTGAGAGTGCCGAGAAGGTAGAGCGTGCCCGAACTGGTGCCGTTTTTGGCGCTGGAGCCAGAGCCGCCATTTGCGCCGTTCGCGGTATAATCGTTTGCGTACCAATAATGGCATTCGTTTTCCGAAGATGTGGCGCCGCTGCCGCCACCGCCGCCGTTGCCGCCGATGCCGCCGATGGCCGCCGATGCACCGCCTCCCCCCGTGCCGCCAGAGCCGCCTGATCCCGCCGTCCAATAATCGAGCCCTTTCCGGAAGTTACCGGATGTACCGTTACCGCCGTTGCCGCCGTTCGCCGCATTGCCACCACGCACGTTGAGCGTTCCGCCGCCGGTGACAATCAGCGTCGAGCCGTCGTTGAGGCGGATACCAGCGCCTGCGCTCTCGGTGCCGCTCGCGTTGCCGCCCTGCACGGTCAGAGTGACGCCTTTCGGAATGTAGACGACGGCCGTCGCGCCATCGGCCACGTACATCGCGCTCAGCGTCGAGCCGGACGGCCGGTTGATCGTCGTGTCGGACGAAACGACATACACCGTGCCGTTGGTGATCGTCGGCCCGGACTGCGTCGTCGACAGCGTCGCGCGCGTAGTGAACCCCGCCCACGCCGCCAACGGCGTAAGCAACACCGCCACGGCGCAGAGCGCACCGTGAAAGCAGTTTTTCATTCTGCGAGTGCCTATCATATTCAATCCGCTTCCAAACCGTGCGGTAATTATATCATATTTTTACTCGTTACCGCATTTTCAACTGTTAAAAAAACAAGGATTTTTCAACCCTTATCGCGCAACAAGCCGCCCACCTGGCAGGGCGCGATCACCGAGCGCGCCGCCTTGTCTCAGTCAGTTCGCGGATCCACACGTTGCGGAAACGGACAGGACACAGATGCTGTTGAAGCTTGACCGGGCCTTTGTCGGAAGGCGGCTTCGTCTGGCGGGTGCGGCGGATGTGCCCAGTCGGCCCTTCTAGCGGCCAGCCATCCTGTACGAGCACGCCGTTCAGGAACACCGTCACGGAACCGGGGCGGACGCACTTCGCGCCGTCGAACACGGGACGGTAGAACACGATGTCGTACGTCTGCCATTCGCCTCTGCGGCGGGTGGGGTTCACAAGCGGCGGGTTCTGTCCGTAGATCGACGCGGCCTGTCCATCCGCGTAAAACGGATGCTTCATGTCGGCGGGATCGGTTTCATGGCTCTCGAATATCTGGACCTCGTAGAGTCCCATCATGAACACGCCCGAATTGCCGCTATTCATGTCGTAGGGAGGAAGTTTGGCGGGCACCTGCCATTCGACGTGCAGCTGCACGTCGCCGAACTCGCGGCGCGTGCGAATGTCACCGGTACCGCGCGTGGCCTCGATCGCGCCGTCCACGAGCTTCCACTTCGCCTTGCGGCCCTTCATGTCCGTCCAGTTCGCGTCAAAGCTCTTCTGCGTTCCGTCGAACAGCACCACGGCATCGCTCGGCGGCTTCGCCGCCCCCGCCGCCAGCGCCACCACGGCCACAACCAAACCTACAACGGCTCTATTCATTTCCATTCTCCTTCGCATTTTTATACATGCAGACTGAAAGCACGGCCTGGTACGCGAGGCAGGCGAGAAGGACCCACACGAGGCCCGTGCTTCCCGCGCACTTCTGGGCGAAGCCGAGGATGGGCGGCACCACCGCCCCGCCTGCGATCGCCATCACCATCAGCGCGGTGATCTCGTTCGCCTTCTCGGGTAGCTTGTCGAGCGCGATCCCCATACACATCACGAAGGTGTTCGCCGAGGCGACCGACGCCACGAACACGCAAGAGAGGAAGGCGATGGGCCCTGAACAGACGAAAAAGGCCGCAACGGCAAGAACGCACAGGCCGATGCACCAGGGAAAGCACTTGGCGGGAGGGAACCGGACGAAGAGCGCCGCGCCGGCGGCCGTCGCGAGCGTCTTGCCCACGAAATAGACTGTCGGCCCCGTGCCCGCCATGTTCACGTCGACTTTGTACACGGTCTTGAGGAACTCCGGAATCGCCACCGAGAAGCCCACGTCCAGCCCCACCGCGAAGAAGATGCCGACGGTCAGCGCGAGGACCAGCGGATCGCGCAGGAGCGCAAAGCAGCTGCCAAACGTCGTCCGTGGGACGGAAAGCCCACCCGACGTCTCCCGTTCGTCTGGAATCCGCGAAAGCATCAGCCATGCGGCGGTCGCCGCCGCGAGCACGCCGTAGAACGGGAACACGAGACGCCAGTTCCCCATGACGCTCGCCGCGACGTAGATGAACACGGGCGTGAGCGCCGCGCAGATCGCCTTGACGAACTGTCCGAGGGAAATGCGGCTTGCCAGGAGCACCGGAGGCGTGACGTTGCCCAGCAGCGCCGGAAGCGCCGCCTGCAAGATGGTGTTGCCGATTCCGATCAGCGCGAACGCCGCGAAATACGGCCACGGACGCCCCGCGCCGCCCGCAAGCGGAAGGAGCATCGCGGCCACCGTCACGGCAAGCGACACCAACACCGCGTTTTTCCGCCCGATTCTCCCCGAAAGCACGCCCGTCGGCAGCGAAATGAGGAAGAACCACACGAAGATCATCGACGGCAGAAAACCCGCCGTCACGTCGTCGAGTGCGCACTCGCTCTTCACCTGGTTCACCACCGGCCCCACGATGTCAGCGAACCCCATCACGAAGAACCCCGCCATCATCGGCAACAACGCCGCGATTCCGCACCTTTTTCCAGCCATCATACCTTTCCCTCCGATTTCACTCACTGACGCCTTGGCCTTCGCCTACATCTTTCCCGCTCGTTCACGAATTGCCATGGACGAAAAGATCATCGAACGTGATTACGTTCGAGAACCTTCCGCTGTACTTGTTTCTGAGCAGACCGTATGGAGTTATGAGAACGGCATTGACCGATTTCCGCGTTCCAGTAACGACCGAGAACACGGACATTTTTCGTCGCATGTCAATATCTGTTTTTTCATCTGGAACGAACTCGTCCTTTGTGTACTTCATCTCGCATACGTCAATCACGCCATCGGCACGGTCAATTACTAGATCTATCTGCGCGCCCTTGGGGCAGCTTCCGTCGGGCGCATGTCTCCACGAACATACGTGCGTCAGCACGCCACCAATCTGCAATGCATTCTTCAACTGCCACAAATGCTGGAGGCACAGCCTTTCAAACGCAAAACCCGCCCAAGAAGCCTGCATTGAAGACCCCGCCGTGTTCTGCCAGAAATTCTCGTCCGTGTTTGAGGCCTCGCTCAAATATCTCAGATGGAATAGCGAAAAGTTATCGATAAGTTGAAACACCGCGTTTTTCTTCTTTTTCCCAAAAGCGACATATTTGCGCACAAAACCACTTGTCTCAAGATCGGAAAGGCATTTTGAGACCTTACCTCCGTCCGCAAGTTTCAGCTTTCGCACAAGCTCTTCGCGCGTCATGCCTGACTTGGATGACAAGGCCGTCACTATGCTGCGGTACATCGTCCCGTCTTTGAACAACGACGCAAACAGTTCTGCGAACTCGCCCCTCAGTTTTCCCGTCTCGGCAAATACAAGTGCATCCACATTCTGCCGAAGGCTCAAACCACGTTCCATCAAACTCCAGTAAAACGGTACTCCACCGAAAATCATGTATCCAAGCGCGATTTCCTCCCTCGAATAGGACAATCCAAGTTCGTTTGCGTACTCTTCGCATTCGGCAAGGCAGAACGGCTTAAGATAGATTCTGTCTGTAACCCGGTTGTGAAGCCCTCCGTGGTTCTTTATGAGCTTGTTCATCATCCATGACGTGGCAGATCCACAGACGATCAACAGCACGTCTTTTCGAGCCGAGGCGTAGCCATTCCAGAAATGCTCCAACGCGGGAACGAATTTGGACCTCCGCGTATCCATCCATGGTAGTTCATCAATGAATACGACTTTCCGTTCCCTCTCGCACCGTTCTATCACCTTCTCCAATGCAAGAAATGCCTCTCGCCATGACTTAAGCGAAGGACAATGTTCATATCCGTATTTCACAAGCGAATCCCTGAAATTGAGCAACTGCTCGGCCGTTCCAACCCCAGAAACACCTACATGGCAAAAACAGAAATCGTCGTGGAATGTTTCCCTGATCAGGTACGTCTTGCCTACGCGGCGGCGCCCATACACGGCAACGAACTGCGCCTCAGAGCGCTCTGCCGCGCACAAAAGAGACTTCCTCTCCCTGTATCTTCCTACCATATACACCTCTTGCTAGGTTTGCGGTGTGGAATTATATCAAAAATCCGACATTCCGACAACTATGAAATTATATCGGTGCGGAATCTGTGGTTTTCTTCCACATTCCGCACCCAAATAAACAATGTCATTTTACCTCTCGTTTTGTCCCAACCTCCGTGACTAGCGCATGAAGACCAAGTATGACAGACCTTCCGACGACACCGTGAACATCTCGCTCTCGATCACCGTTCCGTTTTCCACCGTGGCCAGCTTCACCCGGCTGCCACCCATATCCGCGCTCAACGTTTTCATGTCTGCTCTTCCTTATCAGCAGTTGACACGCACGTCGAAAAACGACCCATCGACATTGGCGGCAACGGCGCACTGCACATGCCCCCGGTCAAACGCGAAGAAGTGCCGGTGCACGTGCCCGACGAATACGCCCAACAGGTTCGGCGTGGAGAACACGGCCTCGCGGAACGCGAACGTCGTGGGCGTATGCCCGGCCTCGGGCCACTGCGGACGACGCTCGATTTTCCAGCTGGGATCCACCTTCGCACCCCACTCGGGATGGGCGCAACCGGCCTCGCGCGGACCGTATCCCGGCATGTAGAGCGGGATGTGCATCATGAGCGCCACCGGCTCGCCCTTCGCCGCCTCCTGCTTCCAGAATGCGAGCTGTTCCGGCAGTATCTCGTAAAGCGAGTTGTCGATGAAGACGAAACGGATGCCGTTCACCACGCGCGAGGCCATCATCGGATCGGCCCCCTGGTAGAGCGGCGCAAGGCGCTTCTTCGTCCATTCCGCGCGCAAGGCCATCTCCGTGCCGGGCAAACCTTCGTAGTGCCAGTCGTGATTACCCGAAATGTACATCCAGTTCAACCCTGACTCGTCGAGCCGCCGTTTCACGTAATCCACGCCCGCCTCGGACGGGAAGCTCACGATGTCGCCCACGAGCGCGAGGAAGTCCACCTTCATCTTCTTCGCCTCGGCGAGCGCGTACTCGAAACCTTCGGGAGAAGCAATCAGACGCCTTGTGCGGAAATGGAGCGCGGAGCGATAGGGTTTGGACATGCGGGCCGAATACTGTTTGAACGGCTCGCCCCGCTCGTCGTCGATGGTGAGGTGCGAATCGCCCACCACCATGAATCGGCACTTACCTCCGAGGGACGGCATGGTGAAGCGCAGCGACTCCTTCACAGACGCGAACGAGACGCCCGGCACAGTCGGCGCCTCTGCCGCCCATCCGCGCGGTACGGCGGCCATCGCCGCCGCGGCGGCACCAAATTTGAGCATGTTCCTTCTTGTCATTTGCATGTCATATCCTTATCACTTTCAATTGCACAATTCTAAAATCCAATCACATAAAATCACTTTGCGATCACGCTGTTGGGATTCTGTAAGAACGTCAATATCCCGACATACGATATGCCATCGTCGTCCGTCCACAGACGCGACGCGCCGGAGGTAACGACGATCTTTCTGAAACTGTCACCACTCTTGCGCAGAGGCAATATCTCACGCGCCTTGTAATCCGGATCGGATACGCTAAATGCACTTTGAACGTAAACCTTCTCGAACCCAGTGTTGACGACAAAATCTATTTCAAGACGCTTGACGACCTTCTTCCCGTTCGTTTCGCCCCATATCTCCACAACCCCGACGTCAACCGACCAGCCACAACGCACAAGTTCATTGTAGATGACGTTTTCCATCAGATGGGTCTCCTCCTGTTCGCGAAAGCCGAGACGCGCATTTCTCAACCCGACATCCTCTGCATAATACTTCATCGGATGATCCAGATATTTTCTGCCTCGCACGTCATAGCGCCTCGCCTCGCGGAAAATATATGCATCCGCGAGAAATCCAAGATATTTCCTGACAGTTGGCGCGGACGGGCCACAGCCTTCTCGGCTTATGATCGTGTCCGACAGCTTCTTTGGATTGGTTAACGACCCGACAGAATTCGACACAACGTCCACGATGGATTCAAGCAACGTGGAATCGCTGATTCTATGACGCTCGACCACATCCTTTACATAAACATTGTTAAACAGTTCGTTCAGAACCGCAATCTTGTCCCTCTCGTTTCTTTCAAGCACAGTCTGCGGCATCCCCCCAAATGTCTTGTATTCATCCCAGTCGTGTTGGACGTCGCCACCCCTCCAGGCATGAAACTCTGAAAACGACAGTGGGTGCATTTCGATCTCGGTCTTTCTACCACGGAAATTCGTCGCAACGTCCTTTGACAACATCTTGGAATTAGATCCTGTCACATAGATGTCAAGGTTAGGCTTTGCGTTCAGGGAATTCAGAACGTCATAGAACGTGAACCAGATGCCTGGTTCATCCTCCTTTGCCGTTCTTTCAGGATCAACGCCGTCTTTCAGCACCTTTCGCGACAACTGTATTTCATCAATAAACACATAATGGCGCTCTTCATCAAGAATACGGCTGCGGATGTATTTACTCAACTCGCGTGGGTTCTGAAGAATTTCAAATTCCTCAAGTTCAAGTGATACAGAAATTATGTGATCCGGAGAGACACCGGAATCAAGCAGGTAGTTCCGAAATATTTCATTCAAAATGTAACTTTTCCCGCAACGGCGAATGCCGGTAATGATTTTTACCGACCCATTCCACATCTTATCTTTAAGTTTTTTAAGATAATCGTCACGTTTTATCATGTGTTTTCCTTTTTATTGGATTTCCAATGTTTTGGAAACGCCAATAGAATATCATAAATCATCGGTTAACGTCAATGCCATTTTGTGCGAATGTCTCACCAAACTACCGGATTGCCTTCACCCATTCAGGAATCTCCCTTGAGGCTATAAAGTGGGTTCTTTTGGTTTTATCTTCCGCAGCCCCACTGCTTGTTCGGCTCGGAGCCCATCCAGAGTTCAAGCGTACCACCCTTCAGCACTTCGCGAGCGTCGATGATGAAGGAGTTCTGCGGCTTGCCGTTGAACACGGCCTTATGCACGTACTTGTTGGCGCGGGAGGCGTTGTGCGCCTTGATGGTGAATGTGTCGCCGCGGCCGAAGCGTCGTCCGAGGTCGATTGTCGCCTCCTCGAAAAGCGGGCTCGCGATTTCGTAAATCGGCTCCGCGCGGCAGCCGCCGTCGGTCTGGAAGAGCCCCAGCGACGCCATCACGAACCACGCGCTCATCTGTCCCTGGTCCTCGTCGCCCAGCCAAGCCGTGGAATCGCCGAAACCGTAGAAGCGCTCCATGATCGACCGCGCCCACTTCTGCGTCTCCCACGGTTCCTTCGCCCAGTTGAAGAGGAACGCGAAATGCATCGACTGCTGGTTGCCCTGCACGACGGGGAACTTCGCGTAGTGCTCGCCAGGAGCGTTGTAGCGGAACGGACAGCTCTTCTCAAAGCCCCACTTAAGCCGTTCGAGGAAACGCTCGCGTCCGACAATCTCCACGAGCGCCGGAACATTCTGCGGCACGAAAAACGTGAGCTGCCAGGCGTTGCCTTCTACATATCCCTTCACCGAGAATCCGTCCGACATGGAAGTCAGGGTTTGGTCCCATTCGCCCTTGGAGTCCCTGCGGTGGCAGTAACCGCTTTCGGGATTGACGGCGTTCTTCCACCAGGTACCGCGGTCGGAGAAGGTCTTGTACGCGGCCTCGTCGCCAATCGCCTTCGCGAACTGTCCTACGGTCCAGTCGTCGAACGAATACTCCATCGAGTTCGAGAAGGTGCCCTTGTCGCTCGGCACGTAATGGTACTTCATGTACGCGGCGAGGTTGCGGTTGCCGGCGAAGCCGCGTCCCACCTTCTGCGCGGGCGTGGTCTGCATCTTCACGAATGCGGACAGCAGCTTCTTCGGGTCGTACACGCGGATGCCCATCTGCCAGGCGCTGACCATCTGCGGGATCTCGTGCTCCGCCACCATCACCGGGATGTAGCGCATGCCCGCCGGACCCTTTCCGAGCCATCCGCCGGCCTCGAACAGCGCCATCTGCGACTTCACCCAGCGCGCGCTCCACTCCGGCCCCACGAGGTTCCACGCCTGGTTCAGGTTCCAGAACGTGTTCCAGAACGCGTCGCACCCCATCGCGCGCGCGTCAGGATCGTCCAGCTTCTGGATTTTTCCGAACGGATCGCTCCAGCGTCCGTCGACATCGTTGAAGGTATTGCGGCAGAACGAGCGGTAGAGGTTCGTGTAGAAGCGCTTCTTCTCAAGACGGTCCGCCGTGGCGATCTTCACGCGCCCCAGCAGGTCGTTCCACGTCGCCTCGTTGGCCGCGCGCACCTTCTCGAAGCTCCAGCCGAACGGTTCCTCGACCTCGCGCTTCAGGTTGTTCGCCGCGCCCGCGATGTCCACGAACGAAATGCCCGAGCGCATCTGCACGACGGTCTTGCCCTCCGCCGGCTTGAATTCTACATAGCAGCCGAAGTACTTCGGATTCTGCGCGGAATGTGCGCTACCTGTCCAAAGGGCGTCGTTTTCCCATCCGCCGAACTTTGCGATGTCCCGGTCGAACTCGATCACGAAGTGGACAGTGTAGAACTGGTCGGCGTCGCGGCTCCACACGTGCGTCGTATCCTGCTTGGAGAAACCTTCGATTCGGCGCGGACCCGTCTGGCGCACGTCGCAGGCCTTCAGGACGTAATTGTATTCGCACGGCGTGAGCAGATCGATCATCACGCGCGGCGTCTTGCCCGCCGGATACGTGTAGCGCTGGAATCCGCAGCGGTCGGTCGCCGTGAGTTCGGCGAAGATGTCATGGTCCGTGAGCTTCACGGCGTAGTATCCCGCCTTGCACACCTCGCTCGTCTTGTCGATGAACGAGCGGTAGCCGTCCGCATGGCCCTTGATTTCGGAATCCACGCCCATGCGGGTCTTGAGCGGACCCGTGGTCGGCATCGTGCCGAGTCCCGCCATGGTCCACTCGTGGATATGGCTAAAACACCCAATGCTCTCGATTGAGGGATCGTATCCGCCATCCCACACCCGCTTGCCGGGCAGGCCCTCGTTGTCGGGCGAGAGCTTCACCATGCTGAACGGCGTCCACGGACCCGGCGCGAGCATCCAGCGCGAGTGCGCCGTGCCCATGCGCGTATCGACGTACCCCGCCACACCTGCGTCGCGCTGCGGCGTACGCACGACCGTTCCTTCCCGCACACATACCCCATCCACCAGCACACGATATTTACCCTGGGCCGCCGCATCCATCGGCGCTTCGAGCGAATACGCCCCGGCTTCCACACGCTGTTCCAACGCGACCTTGCCGTCGATCTCCACGCGCACGACGGGCGCGCCCTCCAGGTGCTCCACGTCAACGAGCAGCGGCTGCTTCCCGGTGCCGGGGATCAAGTAGTCGCCCGCCTTTACGTCTCGCACATACGCGCCCTTGTGCGCACGGCGTACCACGGCGTCCTTCGGCCCCTCCAACCGCACGTCGTCGAAGATCGCCCAGCTGCCTTCGATGGACGTGATCTTGATTTCGTTCGCACCCTCCACGATCTCACCGTCCGCAAGGTCGAACTTCGCCGCGAACGGCTTGGCCTTCGAGAAGTCGCCCTTCATGATGGACGCGTCTCCGCCACCGACGGGCAGCACCATCTTCCGCGCCTTGCCGTTCACCGACACCTTCAGGAGGGGCCTCTCCGCCTTATGGACATCTGCAAAGTCGATGACGAGCGTCCACGCGCCGTCCGTACCTTTCTTCGCGATGTCGAAGAGGATGTTCACCTGTTGCGTGCGGCGTCCTGCTGGACTGCCGGATCCGGCCCACTTGTCGTTGATGCCAGGAAGAACGTAGGGGAAAGACTTCTTTGCATCCGATCGTCCGATGAGGAAATAGTTGTTCTCCCAGCCGAAGTCGTGCTGTAGGAAATCGTTGTATCCTCGCGGCGCAAGCGCGAACTCGTTGCCCGTGCCGTCCTTCTGGCCGATCTGCCACACGACATGCGCATGTGCCGAAACTGCGGCCGCCGCCACGGCAGCCATCAACAAACTACGTTTCATATACAATTTTCCTTTCCTCTATTTACGCGAAAGCCAATCCGCGCTGTTGGTGATAAGTTTACCAGAGGCATGGCCGCCGTTCAACTGCATAATCCTAAAATCCGTACCCGGCCACTCAACCGCAAATTCTACTCTGGAGTTCCACTGGGCGGCGACTTATGATATAATATTCGCATGAAAATCATCCTTGCGACAGCTACCGCCGCGTTAGCATGCGCCGCGGCAGCGGGAACGAACGACGTGCCCGTCATCGACGAGCCCGTCGATTCCGCGTTCCAGACCTCCTTCGGAGCCGACCTTCGCATCCGCGAAGAGATCATGCACAACGTGCCGGGCCTGCCCGGCGCGCCGGGCGCCATGATGCCGCGCGCCTACAAAAAGAACATCAACCACCTGCGCGTCCGCCCGCGCGTGTACGGGCAGTTCGACTACGAGGAGTTCACGCTCTACGGACGCCTCGTGAACGAGTTCCGCGAGCACTTCATCGAGAACGGCGTGAAGCGCAAGCGCCGCGCGTACAACTTCCCCGACGAGGTGGCGCTGGACAACCTCTGGTTCCAGGGCAAGGGGCTCTTCGACGGCTTCCTCGACTTCCGCATCGGACGACAGGACCTTTTCGACGGGCTTCACTCCACGCTCGGCCTCGACCGCATCATGATCGACGGCGCGCCCTTCGTGGGTTCGCGCAGCTGTTATGCGGACATGCTCCGCTTCACGCTGCACCCCACCGAGACCTCGAAGCTCGACGCCTTCGCGCTCTACGACAACGGACGCAACAACTACCGCTACGGCAACCGCCTCTCGCGAGGCCGGCCCATGAACGCCATCCACCCCGCCGACTCGCCGGAGATGGACGAATGGGGCGGTGGACTCGTCTGGAACGACGACCTCTTCGAGAAGCGCCTACCCTACCAGCTCTTCGTCGTCCACAAGCACGCGGAGGACTACCACACCGCATCCGGCGCGCGCATGCCCGACAAGCAGATCACCACCTTCGGCGTACACGTGATGCCGCAGATCACAGAGAACGTCTCCCTCGACCTTGAAGGTGCGAAACAGTTCGGCACGAAGTCCAGCAACGTCCAGGCCGGCGGCTGGATGGGCTACGCGGCGATCGACTTCCACAAGCATGTGACATCTCCCGACCAGATCCGCCCCTACACGCGCCTGAGCGCCTACTACCTCTCCGGCGACAAGCACCGCACGGGCGCACACGACAACGACACAGCCTGGGACCCGATGTGGGCGCGCGCGCCTATGGACTCGGAGATGTTCCAGTACGGCACGCTCTACGGTCTCGGCTACTGGAGCAACATGACCTACCCGAAACTGACCGTGGGCGCCGACATCGGCAAGCTCCACCGCGTCTCGGCCTATTCGGGCCCGATGTTTGCGGCGGTGCAGGACCATCTCGGCCACGCGGATGGCTCCGGCGAGAGCATGTACAAGGGCTGGCTCACGGCGGCACGGTACGACTTCCCGCTGCGAATTGCCCCCAAGGGCGCCACGGGCTTCGACCGCTTCACCGTCTTCGGCCACGTGGTTGCGGAGGTATTCAACCCAGGCGACTACTATGATTCGTCACGTCCGGCATACTTCATCCGCTGGGAGCTGATCTTCAAGTTCTGATTTTTGCGCTCTCCCCACCTAGATTGTCTCACGCAGAGGCGCAGAGAGGCAGAGAGCGCAGAGATGGGGTATTGAGATGTTTTATAGGGATGAGGCATAGAGATGGGTTATGATGGTAGAGTTGGATGATCGTCGAATCCATTTACTACCCTGACATAGCCGTCGACCAGTTTCTCCATACCGAAGTTGATGAGCAATCCAAGAGGGAGATTCATTGCGATAAGATATGTCTTGACCTGCTTGAAAAACAGTGGATTCATCTTCTCCACGGCCTTTAGCTCAACAACAATCCTTCCATCTACAAACAGGTCTACCCTAAAAGCGTCTTCAAGCGTCATTCCTTCATATTCAAACGAAACTTGCTTCTGTCGCTCGACCGTATGTCCGCGCTTGACAAGTTCTGCTTCAAGCAATCTCTCGTAAACAGATTCCAACATTCCAGGCCCAAACCTTCGATGGACCTTTATTGCCGCATCAAGAATATCTCCTGTAATCTCATTATCCGTCATTTCCCAAATATCCTTTCTCTTAACTCATTCTCACTTAACTTCTTCTCTTTTTTCAGAACTCTCTCAGAAATCTCTCTCTTCAGCAACTCTCTCATAAACCTCTCTCTTCAGCAACTCTCTCATAAACCTCTCTCTTCAGCAACTCTCTCATAAACCTCTCTCTTCAGCAACTCTCTCATAAACCTCTCTCTTCAACAACTCTCTCTCTGCGCTCTCTGCCTCTCTGCGCCTCTGCGTGAAATTACTTTTCCCCATTCACCTTCACCCTCCTATGAGTTTCCCCACGAACGGGATGCGGCGGATCAGGACGCCAGCCGCCGAGGCTATGGCGTATGACACCACAGCCGTTACGAATATCGTCGTAGGCGTGTTGCATTGCGGACGCACCGCGTCGAACACCGCGAGCAGCACGAACATGTGCAGAAGGTAGGTGCCGTAGCTCGCCTCGGAAAGCGGACGCACTATCCACCGGTAAAACGCGCCGTCCGCCTTGATCTTCCTGACGAGCATGAACGCCGCGATCACCGCGACCGCCACTCCAGTGGAACAGTATTCTATGCTCATCTCCAGATCGACCGCAAACGCATACGGCTTCGCGCACGGGAATTCGGGTATCCTAAAATAGAATCCGCCGCCCATAATGGCCGCGCCCACCAGCCAGAGCGGAACCGACACGGCGAGCGTCCGCCGCCAGGAGAACTCGGGTGCGAACCGACGGAACCAGAAGCCGAGTAGCATGTAGCCGATGAAGCCGCTCACGTAGTGGAACATGCCGAACATGTTCCAAGGACACTCCCCGTAGAGATACGGCACGGCACCGAACGACGGATCGCCGTAAAGAGCTGTCCACACGCGGCGCAGGTACGGAAACGTCGTCGTGACAAGCCAGAGGATCAGCCAGCCGCGCAGTTCGCGCTCCGTGACCTTCTCGGCCCACGGCGAAAGAAGCGGCATCAGGAGATACAGCCCGAGCAGCATCGGCACGAACCAGAGGTGTCCGCCGGCATCCGGGAAATTGAAGCACGCCTTGCCCCAGTTGTCGCCGAACCACCAGACGTATGCGCAGACCCAGACGATGAACGGTACGAGTATGCGCGCAAGGCGCCGCCGGAAGAATTCGCCCGTCGGCTTCTTCAATGGGAAGAGAAGATAGCTTGACGCCATCACGAACAACGGCACGCACACACGACAAACGCTTTCTACGATGGAAATCCAGATGGCGTCCCACTTGTTCGCGATGTATGTGATGTTCGGCGCCTCGCCGCCAAGGTAGAAGGGTTCGCTGGAGTGGATGACCATGACCATGAAGCAGGCTATGATCCGTAGCCAGTCCAGAAACACGATACGATTGCCAGTTGTCTTTTCTGTTTCCATTTCAATACGCCGTTTTTTGGGTTGGAACAAGTGGGTTTGCGTAGAAAATTATATCACAATTCTGAGTCCCTGTGAGTACATTCGCAACCCGTCATCAAACTGCGTGTCCGTTTTAAACCGGCTAATATTCCGCCTCAATCTGACTTGATATGCGGGAGAAAAATCGGGTATAATATCGGCCACAGCCGAATCAGCAACAAGAAAGGATAAAGATGAAACTGTCTCTTGAATCGATCGCCAATGACAAACAGTCGTGGGAAAAGGCCGGCGTGAAGCTGCCGTCGTTCGACATTGCCGCCATGCGCGCGCGTACCGAGTCCGAGCCAGAATGGGTGCATTTCGGCGCGGGTAACATTTTCCGCGGTTTCATTGGTTCGCTTTCGCAGCGGCTGCTGGACGAAGGGCTTTCGCAGACGGGCATCATCGCCTGCGACACGTTTGACTACGACATCATCGACCAGATCTACACCGCGCAGGACAACCTGACGCTCAACGTGCTCCTCAACCCCGACGGCACGGTGTCCAAGGAAGTGCTCGCGGGCGTCGCGAAGGGCGTCAAGGCGAACTTCGCGGACGCGAAGTCGAAGGACTCCCTCAAGTCGGTATTCCGCGCGCCGTCCCTGAAGATGCTGTCCTTCACGATCACGGAGAAGGGCTATCAGCTGCGCCAGACGAACGGCGCGTACCTTCCGGTGGTGGAGGCGGACATGAAGGAGGGCCCCGAGGCAAGCCGACACGCGATGTCCGTGGTCGCGGCGCTGCTGCTGGAGCGCTTCCGCGCCGGTAAGCTTCCGATCGCCGTCGTCTCGATGGACAACTGTTCGCACAACGGCGAGAAGCTCAAGGCGTCCGTCGTCGAGATGGCGAAGGCGTGGGTGGCGAACGGCTTCGCGCCGGCGGACTACCTCGCCTACGTGGAGGACGAGTCGGTCGTGTCGTTCCCCTGGTCGATGATCGACAAGATCACGCCGCGTCCGCATCCGCGCGTGGTGGAAATGCTTGCGAAGGACGGCATCGAGGGCATGGAGCCGATCGTCACCTCGAAGAAAACGTTCATCGCCCCGTTCGTCAACGCCGAGAAGCCGCAGTACCTCGTGGTGGAGGACCGCTTCCCGAACGGACGTCCCGCGCTTGAGAAGGTCGGCGTTTACATGACGGACCGCGACACGGTGAACAAGACGGAGAAGATGAAGGTCACGACGTGCCTCAACCCGCTCCACACCGCGATGTCGATGTACGGCTGCCTCCTCGGCTACACGCTCATCTGCGAGGAGATGAAGGACGCGGACATCGTGAAGCTCGTCAAGCGCCTCGGTTACGTGGAGGGACTGCCCGTCGTGGTAGATCCGAAGATTCTCTCCCCCAAGGCGTTCATCGACGAAGTGGTGAACGAGCGCCTGCCGAACGTGTTCATGCCGGACGATCCGCGCCGCATCGCCACGGACACGTCGCAGAAGGTGGGAATCCGCTTCGGCGAAACGGTCAAGAGCTACATCGCGACCGGACGCGACCTCAACACGCTCGTCTCGCTCCCGCTCGCGCTTGCGGGCTGGATGCGCTACCTGCTCGCCGTCAACGACGCGGGCGAGCCGATGGAGGTTTCGGCGGATCCGCTCAAGGACGAACTGCAGGCAAAGCTTGCGGGAATCGCGTGGAACGATCCCGCGTCCTATTCGGGACAGCTCAAGCCCATCCTCGCGAATGCTTCCATCTTCGGAACCGACCTCACCCAGACGCCGCTTGCGGACAAGGTGGAGGGCTACTTCCTCCGTCTGCTCGAAGGCCCAGGGGCGGCCCGCCGTCTGCTGCAGGCCGAGCTGGCATAGGCACGTTGCGTCCATGTCCAACTTTTCGTCAGAGCCGCTTGCCGCGCGGATGCGTCCCCGCACGCTCGAGGAGGTCGCCGGACAGGCGCACATCCTCGGGCCCGGCAAGCTGCTCCGCCGCGTGATCGAGGCGGACCGCCTCACGAACATCATCCTGTTCGGTCCGCCCGGCTGCGGCAAGACCACGCTCGCGGAGGTGATCGCCAAGACCACGCGCCGCAACTTCGTGCGCTGCTCGGGCGTGGTCTCCAACGTCGCCGAAATCCGCAAGGTGTGCGACCGCGCGCGCAACGAGCTCGGCGGCATGGGCACGATCCTCTTCATCGACGAAATCCACCGCTTCAACAAGGCGCAGCAGGACGTGCTGCTGCCCTACGTGGAGGACGGCACGGTCGTGCTGATCGGCGCGACGACGCACAATCCCTCCATGTTCGTCAACACGCCGCTCACCTCGCGCTCGCTCGTCTTTGAGCTCAAGCCGCTCGCGCCGGCGGACGTGGCCGCCCTTCTCGACCGTGCGCTTGCCGACCCCGACCGCGGCTACGGCAAGGTGCCGACGACGTTCGATCCCGACGCGCGGCAGTTCCTTTCCGAAATCTGCGACGGCGACGGACGCCACGCGCTCACCGCCCTCGAGGTCGCGGTGCGTTCCACGCCCGCCTCAGCAGACGGCGTGATCCACCTCACACTCGACGTGATCCAGGAATGCGTCCAGCGCCGGCAGGTGCAGTATGACAAGAAAGAGGACGGCCACTACGACACGATCAGCGCGTTCATCAAGTCGGTGCGCGGTTCCGATCCCGACGCAGCCATCTACTGGCTCGCGAAGATGATCGTGGCGGGCGAAGACCCGCGCTTCATCGCGCGCCGCCTCGTGATTCTCGCCTCCGAGGACATCGGTAACGCCGACCCGCGCGGGCTCACCATCGCCGTGGCCGCGCTCCAGACGGTCGAGTTCATCGGCATGCCCGAGGCGCGCATCACGCTCGCGCAGGCCACCACCTATCTTGCCACCGCGCCGAAGTCGAACCGTTCCTACGAGGCGATCGCGAAGGCCATCCACGATGTCGAGACCGGCGCCGTGCAGCCCGTCCCCGAGCACCTCAAGAACGTCCACGTGAAAGCCATCGGTGCAGAAGAGCACGACGGCTACAAATACCCGCACACCTACGCGGGCGCCTGGGTGGAGCAGTCCTACCTGCGCATCCCGGAGACCTACTATCTCCCCTCAGATCAAGGCTACGAAGCCACGATCGCCAAGCGCATGGAATCCCTACGCGGTCACCGCTGACGCACTACGCCAGTTCGCCGATCAGAATCTGGGGATGCGCTTCGCGGATGCGGACTTGAACGAGATCGCCGATTCGCACGGGATGCGACGGCTCGAACACGACAATGCGGTTGCCGCTGTCGCGTCCGCTCCAACGCGCGGCGTTGCGGAGGGACGGCCCCTCCACGAGCACCTCGCGCACGGTTCCCACGAGTTGGTCATTGCGTGCCTGCCCGCGTACCTGCTGGTCCGCGAGCAGCACCTGGTCGCGCCGTTCCTTTTCCTCCGTCGGCACGTCGTCGGGGAGTGCCGCTGAGCGCGTGCCGGGACGCGGCGAGTACTTAAAGACGAACGCATTGTCGAAGCCCGCCTCCTCCATGAGGGAACGCGTTGCCTCGAAATCTTCCTCCGTCTCGCCGGGATACCCCACGATTACATCCGTCGTCACGGCGAACTCGGGATCGAAGGCGCGCAGCTTCGCGACGGCGGCAAGATACTCGGCGCGCGTGTAGTGGCGGCCCATCTCCTTCAGCACGCGGTCGCTTCCGCTCTGCACGGGCAGGTGCAGGTGGCGGCAGACCTTCGGGAACTCGGCGTAGGCACGCACGAGTTCGTCCGTGCAACCCTTCGGATGCGCGCTTGTGAAGCGGATGCGCGCGAGGCCGTCGATGGCGTTCAGCGCCTCGAGGAGACGCGGAAACGCCTCCGTGTAGCCGCCGGGGCTGGGCGGGTCGTCCGGCCCCCACGCCGCGTTACGCACGCCGTAGCGCAGGACGCTCTGTCCGAGCAGACACACCTCTTTCACGCCGCGTGCGGCGAGCGCGCGCACCTCGGCCACTACCTCGCGCGCGGGACGCGAGTATTCGTGTCCGCGCACGTCGGGCACGATGCAGTAGCTGCAGCGGTTGTCGCAACCGAGGAGCACGGTCACGTAGCTCTGGAACGACGTACCGCCCACGTGCGCGTCCATGCCCGTCGGCACCTCGTTGTCGTCCGGCAACTCGAGGATGCGCGTCTCGCCCGCGAGACAGCGTTCCACGAGACGCGGGATCACGCCGAACCGACGCGGTCCCACGGCGAAGTCGAGCTTCGGGAGCGATTTGAAAACTTCTGCGCCCATGCGTTTGACGGCGCACCCCATGAGGCCCACGACCTTGACATGCGGCGCAACCGTTTTACCGCGGCCTTCCTTGGCGGCGATCAGGTTGCCGCATTTGCCCACGGCCTTGCGTTCGGCCATGTCGCGGACGGTGCAGCTGTTGACGATCACGATGTCCGCCTCGGACTCGTCGGCGGCCTTTTCATAACCGGCAGCGAGCATGAGGGCCTCGACGGCCTCGCTGTCGCGGACGTTCATCTGGCAACCGTAGGTATGGACGAGGAATTTCATGGTTTGGCAAGAAGAGATTGTCCGCCATCGACGGGAATCACAGTACCCGTGGTCGATTCGGCAGAAAGAAGATAGGCGACCGCGTCGGCGACTTCGGACGGCGTGGGATGGCGTCCGAGCGGCGTCGCGCCGGCGCGTTCGTGGCATGTTTCGGGCGGCAGCACGGGACCAGGCGCGACGGCGTTCACGCGCACACGTCCCGCAAGGCGCAGGGCGTCGGCACGTGTCGCGTCAAGCAGTTCGCGCTTCGTGCGAAGGTAAGGCGTATCACCCACGGGAGGGTCGCGCTTGTCACTATCGGGAGGGTCGCGCTTGTCGCGACCTATTACGCGGCAATCGAGAATGTTCACGACCGCGCCGCCACCGTGTGCTGCGAGCAGATCCGTCAGAGCGCGCGGGGCGTCCACGTTCACGGCGCGGAGGCGAGCCTCTACATCTGGAGGCAGTTCCACATCGTGTGAAAAGAGACCTGCGTTGTTCACGACGGCGCAGAGGTCGGGGGCGGCGGCGCACGCAGCGGCAAAGAGACGGGTGGGGCCGTCGGGTTCGGCGAGGTCGACCGCAAATGCGGGATCGGGGGAGGTGCGCGAGGCGGCGATCACGTTCCAGCCGCGCGCGCGGAGCGCGTCGGCGATGGCTTTTCCGAGGCGACGCGCGCCGCCGGTCACGAGAACGGTTCCGGACAGGACGTCAGTGGTCATGGTGTCCTTCGCCGTGCCAGGGGATGAACGCGGGCACCTGTTCGATGCCGGCGGCGATGCGCTGGCGCACCGCCTCGTAGACGAGAATCGTAGTGGCGGCGGAGACGTTGAGCGAGTCCGCAAGGCCGAGCATCGGGATGCGCACGCGCAGGTCGGCCGCGTCCATCCACTTCGCCGTGAGGCCATATTGCTCGGCGCCGACGGCGAGCGCCACGTTGCCCGTGAGGTCGACCTCGAAATGCAGCTTTTCCGCGTGCGGGGTTGCGGCAAGGATCTTGAAATCACGTGCCTTCAGCCAGGCGATGGCCTCGTCGGAGGAGGCTTCCACAACGGGGACGGAGAAGAGCGTGCCCGTGGAGGCGCGCACGACGTTCGGGTTGTGGATGTCCGTCGTGCGGTCGCACACGATCACGGCGCAGGCGTGCGCGGCGTCCGCGCTGCGGAGGATCGTGCCGAGGTTGCCGGGTTTCTCGATCGACTCGGTCACGATCACGAGCGCGTGCGGCGGAAGGTCGATGTCCGACAGCCGGCGTGCCACGTGCGGGCCCACCATGAGGAGACCGTCGGGACGGTCCTTGTAGGCCATCTTGAGGAACGCGGGCTTCGAGCAGGTGAACACCTCCGCGCCGCGTGCCGCGCAGTCCGCCACGAGCTGCGGTTCGTTCTCGTGCTTGAGGTAGAGGTCGGGGCAGTGGAAAATCGCGCGCGGACGGTATCCGTTGTCAATCGCGCGGCGGCACTCGCGGAATCCCTCCACGATCATCTCGCCCGTCTCCTCGCGGAACGAGCAGTTCCGGAGTTTGACAACGTGCTTGATCTTCGGGTTGGAGGGCGATGCGAGTTCCATGTGCGTGAGGTTCCTATGGGACGCGGCCAGTCTCAGCGACCACTTTCGATCAGCTTCCTCAGCTCGTCATCTTTCGCAATGGTTCTTCGGTGTTCGATGAGCTGACGGTAATCCTGTTGGTTCTCGACAAGATCGTCGCAGACTTCGCGGCTAAGATAGACGATGCCCTTGCTGCGCAGCGCGGCGAAAAGCTGAGCGCCGTCGTTCGCCTCGCGCATTGCCTCGGGCAGCACGGCCAGCAGACTGCGTACAAGCCGCGGATCCACGGTCACGGGCGAATAGCGCGTACCGAAGAATATCAGGTTGCCCTCGCGGAGCTTTCGGTCGAAGTAGGAACGCCTGTCGTTGATGCGCTTCAGGAGGACCTGCGAATGTTCGTTCGGCTTAAACGAGGCGTCGGCGGCCTCCTCTGCTTCGGAAAGCGCAGTCGACCTTGGTGCTACGGGCGATGCCGACACAGACGGAGCCGGAGTCGGATCCGGAGCCGGCGCCGGAGGAGTGTCGTCAAAGAGGTCGTCCACGTCCTGGACCACAACTGGGCGAGCAGGCGTCGGCGTTGTGCGCTTAGGCACAACGGGCTGCGCCGCAGCGGCCTGCGTCGCAGCAGCCGCAGCAGCAGCCTGCTGTGCCGCAATAACGCCGCTCTGCGTGGCGAGGAACGCCCGCCATGGCACCACCTGCCCCGTAATCTGCGTGCCGTGGTTAACGAAGAGCGCCGTACCGGACCGCATGAGAACGTATGGAGGCTTCACATAATGCCCGTTCACGAACACCATGCCGGTACGGATAGGCTTGCCTTTCACGGCTTTCAGGTACTTGTTGGCACTGGCCGGGACCTCTTCGAAATCCCGGACGGCAGCTTCCGCAGCCACTACTAACAGGCCGATCAAGCCGATTGCCACACTTAATCTCTTCATCTTAACACATCCCTCCTCTTCTAACGCCGTCCCACACGCCGTCAGGCGACGGCAACGGCAGTCTTCTTCTTTTTCACAAAGACCATAACGAGCAACGCCACACCGGCAACTACGAGAGGGATGCCTATCAGCGGACGGTAGTAGATCCACGCGACGCCAATCGTGAGTAGCGCGCATGCGCCGGCGACGAGCCCGGCAGCAAGCGACGTACCCATGGCGACAATGCCGTTCAGGATCGGTATCACGTCCACGAGCGTGTCGATCGGGCCCAAGACTTTCTTGAGGCCGAAGTACATCACGAGCAGGCCCACGAGACGCAGCAGCCAGGTGAGCTTGGAATTCGCCGACTGTGCGTCGGCGAAAATCTTCGCCGCCGGTACGCGGCCGTCGCGGACGAACGACAGCGTCTCGCCGTCGGATGCCGCCCATGGTGAGAGCGAGCTGCCATCCTGCCGCTCCACGATGGTCACTTCATGCGGCAAGATCACGCTGAAGGTCACGCGCACGTCGCCGGGAACCGGGGCCACCGCAACCGAACGTCCGCCGGTGATCGCCGTCGCCGCCGCATTCGCAACGGCCGCAGTCACGTTCGTCGCGGCCCGCGCGGCGGCCAGCAGCGGAGACATGCCCGTGGAAGCGGAGGTCTGAGACGTAGTACCTGCGAGTGCCGCGTTGTACGGCACGTAGATGACGCCGTTCTGGTACTGTCCGCCAGGCACGGTCTCCGGCACCTTGAAGTCCATCGGGAACGCAAACTTTTTCTTCTCGCCCATGCGTTTCACATGCTTTTCGTTAAGCGTGAATGCGCCGAGCGTGACGTTCGCGGCAATCCTGTCCTCGTTGCTGAACGGCATCGCCGAAGGTGGATTGGCCGAGTGCTTCGACGCATCATGGAATTCGGCGGAATTGACGGGGCTGGAGCGCCATTCGTTCGAGTAGGAGTATGTCGTCTTCTCAACGGTCTTGTCGCCACGCTTCTCGCGCGTCGTCTCGGAATGCTCGACCGTCTGGTATACCTCCACCGTGCGCATGAGACGCAATGCGTTGTTGGTGATGCCGAAGGCCTCGTCGGATAGGATATCCTTCGTGTCGGCCTTGCCGCTCACATGCACGAGCTTGCCCTCGTTCTCGGGGTCCACCTTGTCCGCCGATATATCGATGACTGCACCGGCCCCCTCCTTGAGGCGCTTCGCCGTATCTACCGCGCGGCCCTCGTTCATGAAGAGAATGGGGAACCCCGCTACGAAGAGTACCAATCCCGCCAGTACGCCCTTGAATGATGATCCCAGGCGCTGGACCCAGGACGGATTTTCCACAACGCGTTCTTCAGTGACTGCCATATCAGTTTCCTTTCTCTCTCTTGGTTTGTGGCTTGCTTGTGCCGGTTCCGGCGATGGACTGCACCATCGCCGAGAAGCGGAGCTTGGATTTCTCTGCGTCCTGCTCTACGCCGAGCAGAATGCGCAAAACGACACTTTCGAGGAGCGCGAACAGCACCTCGGAGGTTAGGCGCGGGTCGACGTTCGCCGACAGCTCCCCGCGGCGCGCGCCTTCCTCGAGCAGACGGAGGAACAGCTCGCGCAGTCCTCCTGTGAACTGGGCGATGCGCGCGCGCATGTCCTCGCCGCGGCGCACCATGTCGATTACGAATGCGTAGATGGCCAACAGGAACTGCTTGCGCTCGAAGAGCGTGTCGATCACGGTGTCCGACACGCGGTTGAGCCGCTCCGGCACCGGCAGCGGTTGCGCCGCTATGGCGGCGCTGGACACCTTGATCTGGTGCGTACAGCCGTGGATGGCCTCGTCGAAAATCTCGCGCTTCGTTGTGAAATAGCGGTACAGCGCGGTGCGCGCAACGCCAGTCGCCTCGGAAATAGTGAGGAACGAGACTTTGGCATAGCCAAGCCGGGCGAACAGTCCCATAGACCGTTCGACTATGAACTGCCGACGCGCGGCATGATCGATGCGCTTTGCCATGTGCGGAATATTATACCATAATCGTACGGCGCGGTGAGGGGAAAATATGGTACAATGGACGGCGATGGACTTCAAAGGCTCATGGACTCCCTACTGGAAGGTGTTGAGGCTTGTCTGGCCGCTCGCGCTGGGCATGGCCAACAACGCCCTCATGCAGTTCACCGACCGCGTTTTCCTCGCGCGCGAGTCGGCGGCGTCCCTGGAGGCCATCCTCCCCGCGTCGATGCTCGCGTTCACGTTCGTGTGCTTCTTCCAGTCGATAGCCGCCTACTCGGGCACGTTCGTGGCGCAATACCACGGCGCCGGCAACCCGCGCGGGGCCGCCGCAAGTTGTCGTGCCGGACTCATGCTCTCCCTCGCCGCAGGCGTCGTGCTCGCTCTGCTCATCCCGCTGGGACGCATCATCTGCGATTGGTGCGGACATCCCCCGGACGTCCTCGCCCGCGAGAAGACGTACTACACGATCGTCATGTCCGGCGGCTTCTTCCTCTGCGCCGCCATGGCCGTGCAGAGCTTCTTCACCGGCATCGGACGCACCCGCCTCGTCTTCTGGGTCAACCTTCTCGGCAACGCCGCGAACATCCTGCTCGACTACCTGCTCATCTTCGGCTGCGGACCCATCCCCGCCTCGGGCATCGCGGGCGCCGCCGTCGCCACCGTCATCGCCCAATTCCTCCAGTTCGCGGTCCTGACCGCGTTCGCCTGGCCGCACATCTTAGGACGCCGCGCCCTCGGCGACGCCCCGCCCGCCCCCGGCGAACATCTCATCTGGCGCATGCTCCGCTTCGGCACGCCGGCCGGAATCTACTCCGTTCTGAACATCCTCTCGTTCGCCGTGTTCGTGTTCCTCACCGGACGCGTGGGCGACATGGCCCTCGCCGTCTCGAACGCGACCCTGACGGTCAACTACCTGATCTACGCGCCGATCGAGGGCTTCGCCATCGGCGCGAGCACGCTTGTGGGACAGCACCAGGGCGCCGGCGATCCCGCCGGCGCGGCGCGCGACGCCCGCCGCGCGCTCATCCTCGCCGAGATCTACATAACCGTCGCGGCGCTTGCAGCGCTCGCCTTCCACGGCCCGATCCTCGACCTGTTCGTGGCCAGCACCGCCACGTTCGACCGTGCCGCGTTCCGGTCGCTCGGATTCACGCTGTTCTCCCTCATGATGGCGTGGCAGTGCTTCGTCTGCGCCGAGACACGCACTTCGTCATGTTCTGGATGCTGCTGTGCGCGTTTGGATTCTGGATGCCACTGCTCTTCCTCGTCTACTGGTTGCATCCCACGATGCCGGCGCTGTGGTCCACGATGATCGCCTACGTCGCGTTGATCTGCGTAGGCACGTGGATCCGCTGGCGCCGCGGCCCCTGGCGCACCATCAAGCTCGTATAAAAAAGGTGGGGCGAGCCGTCTTCAGGCGAGCCGCGCGCGTCATTCCTCAAGTAGCCGCCGTGTCCGCCCCACCCCTCGAAGTTCGCCCCGAACTCCAGTGTGGCGGTTTCATCATCACCGTCGGCGGCTCCCGTGAACCAGGAGCAAACGCGCATCGTTTAATTTTACGATGCGCTTTGAGGTGACAGCAAAGGACACAGGAGGTGTCAGGCGGACGTTTTCGCGGGAAGCGGAGACGCGCGAGGCGCTTATATCCCAGCTCCGCTCCGAGGGATTGCTGGTACTCGACGTGCATGAAGAGGCCATGGCGCGCGAGCTGCCCCCCTTCTGGCACCTTTCGTGGCTGAAACCCGTGACGGGTTTCGACATCGAGATGGGCCTTCGCCAGCTCGCGTCTATGCTGCGCAGCGGCGTCACCCTGCTCAAGGGCCTCGCGACCGTACAGGACCAGGCGTTCTCCCCGCGCGCGAAGAGAACTTGGATGCGCGTAAAGGAACATGTGTTTCAGGGCGGCTCGTTCGCGGAGGCGCTCGGCGAGCAGCCGAAGCGGTTCGGTGAAATCGTCGTGCGGTTAGCGGAAGTGGGCGAGAAGTCCGGCGAGCTGGAACATGCCGTCACGCGCGCGGCGGACCAGATGGAGGCGCGGCGCAACCTGCGGAGCGCCGTCGTAAACGCACTTCTCTATCCGGTCCTGGCGGTGTTGATGGCCACGGCCGTGAGCGTGTACCTGGTGGTGGCCGTGATCCCGAAGATAGCGGAGTTCCTCCAGGCCGGTGGCGCGGAACTTCCGTCGCTCACGCAGTCGCTGATGGATTTCTCTGCGTGGGTGAACGTGAACGGCCTTGCGATACTGGCCTGCATCGGAGGCGCCGTGGCGGTGTGGTGCGTGGTTCGCATGCACGAGGGCGGACGCGAACTTGAGGACGTGATGCTGCTGAAGATTCCGATAACGGGACGCATCCTGCGCCTTTCCGGCACCGCGCTTCTCGCACGGTCGCTGCAGATCATGCTGGAGTCCGGAGTGCCGCTTCTCGACGCGCTCGCGACCGGTGCCCGCCTGATGTCAAACCGCCGGTTCCGCCGGCGCACCGCAGCCGCGCACGACGGGGTGTTGCGCGGCCTCCCGCTCTCCGAATCGCTCGCGCCCGCCACTGAGTTCATGCCCATGCTCGCGCGCATGGCGGCTGTCGGCGAGGTGAGCGGCTCGCTGCCAGAGGCATTCGGCGAGACGGCGCGTTTCCACGAGATGCTCCTCGCGCTCGCCGTTAAGCGCTTCGGCATGCTCATCGAGCCGGTCATGATCGTAATCACCGGCAGCATCGTCGGTTTCGTGTACATCGCGTTCTTCATGGCGCTCTTCGCCATCGCTGGAACAAACTGAGGAAATGAAAATGGCAACGTTCACATCGCACGCATCATATCTCGCGTCCCTCATCCTGCTCGCCGCGTCGCCGGCGTTCGCAGCGCCTGACCCGACAGTGGCCGCAGACGCCATGGCGGACGCGCTGCGGCAGCGTCTCACGGAGGCGGACGACATGCGCCTGCACGCGCTCATAGTGGGTCCGGCAGGAGAGGGCGTGGCGCTGGTCGGACCCAACGCGGAGCGCGCGACGGCCGTGCGGCGCGGCAGCAGGCTCGCTCAGACCGTGGACGGACTGAAGGTGGACGTGTCCATCAAGGCCGTCACGCCGCTGGGTGTGGAGCTGGCCACGTCCGGCGGACGCTCGGGCGTATTTCTGCCCGGCTCGTTCACGCCGCTTGCAACGCCCACCAATCCGCCTCCAGAATTCCTCTCCTACCTCGAAAGCGAGAAGGTGCCGATCGGCGGCCTGATGCGCCTCGTATCCGACCAGGCGGGCGTCAACATATCCGTCTCAGACGCCGCGTCGAAGAAGACCGTGTCGATCTTCCTGCGCAACGTCACCGCCGACGCCACCGTGGAGGAGATCTGCCGCGCAACGGGACTCTGGTTCCGCCGCGAGCCGAACGGCAGCGTGATACGCATCATGACGATGGATGAGTATTCCGACAACCTCAACACCTTCCGCGAGGAATCCACCGAGATGTTCACGCTCCTCTATCCGAACGTCATCGAGGTGGCGAGCGTCATCTACGGACTCTACCCCGACCGCACCCTCATCTCGCTCGGCGAGGAGGAGTTCGACGAGGACGACGAATACGACCTCTCGCGCCGCTTCCGCCGTTTCCGCGTGCTGGACGACAACGGCGGCTCGCAGTTCATGTCGCTCGAGGCCCCGCAGACGACCAGCACCGGCTCGCGCTCTGGCAGCGGGAACTTCTCCTTCTCGCGCGGCGGCGCCACCTCGCGCCTCACGCAGTGGGACCAGCTGCGCCAGCGCAACCGACAGCGCAACAGGCTCGGCGGCGACCAGCTCCCGCTCGGCGCCGACGACGCCCGCCTCATGGAGGGTGCCTACCGCAACGGCAACACGAACCTGCTCGACAGCGTGCGCGCCCAGGCCACATCCGCCACGGCAAACATCTTCGTATCGCTCTCCCGCAAGAACAACATGCTCGTTGTCCGCACGAGCGACGTGCGTGTTATGGACGAAATCCGCGGCCTCGTGAAGAAGCTCGACGTTCCCACGCCGATGGTGCTCATGGAGGTAAAGGTGCTGGAAATCGACGTGGACGACAACTACGAGGCAACGTTCAAGTATTCCTTCAACCGGGGCACGCACGTGGTCGGACACAACGGCGGTACGTCCGACGCCGCAAACATCTTCGCCGACGTCCTCCAGGCAAGCCAGGCCTCATACGACCCCACATTCACGTTCAGGGTCATCGCCGACAACATCTCCGCACAGATCCAGCTCCTGCAACAGGACGGCAAGGTCAGGACGCTTGCCACTCCCACGCTGCTCGTCGCGAACAACGAGGTGTCGCGTATCTTCAGCGGAAAGGAATACCCGCTCGTCAGCGGCTGGACGCGAGGAGACACTGTCGTTTCCGACAGCGGCATCGTACAGGGGAACATGACCGTACAGATCACGAAGGAGGACGTTGGAACGATGCTCCTCATCACGCCCAACATCAACGCGGACAAGACCGTGACGCTCCGCCTCCTTCAGGAGAACAGCGAGGTGAGCCCAGCGAAAGTGGACATCCCGGTGGATGGCGGCACCGGTGCGTCAAAGGCCATCGAGTACGTCGAGTCACGTTCGCTCGCCGGTACGTTCGTTGCGAAGGACGGCATGACGATCATGGCAGGCGGGCTCGTGAAGGAGACTGAAGGCGAAACCTACTGGCGCACGCCCGTTCTTGGTTCAATTCCCCTTCTCGGATGGCTCTTCCGCGGTACGGAGAAGGTCAAGAAGCGCACGGAACTCATCGTCCTCATCAAACCGCACGTCATCCTCACGCCGATGGAGGGCGGCAAGATTTCCTCCGAGCTGATGAAGGCGCTCTCCGCCCATCCGGCCGCAGACGGGCGCGATTCCATGGGCGTCCATAAGCCCGTCAAAGAACACAACGTCACCAACGACGTCAAAAACATGACGAAGTGAAAACCCTACCTCAGTTTTTAGTGTGAACCCTCAGTCGCGACAAATCGTTTAATCAAGTAATGAGAGAAACTAAGGAATCAAAAGTATGAAAAAAGCATTCACGTTAATCGAACTGCTCATGGTGATCGCGTTGATCGCCATCGTCTCCACACTGGCCGTGAGCAAGCTCGGCGGCGTGCGCGAAGTATCCGCGCGCAAGGTGTCGCTCGCCAACCAGAAGGCCGTGGAACGTGCGGTTGAGGCATACCTCGTAAACGGCGGACGTCTGAACAGGCTAGACTCGCTCCTCTACGCGGGCGACGGCGGTGCCCCGCTCACAGGCGGCACCGAGGGTGACTTCGACTTCACCGCCGTCTCAACGGCGGAGTCCCACAACGGACTCTACCTCGGGCCGAGCGACGACGAGTCCGCGCGTATCGAGCAGAACAGCGGCATCACGCCCGACCTTCAAAAGATTCTCTGCCTCTACACGCTCAACCGTGCGCAGGCAGAGGCCCTGAACACGCGCCTCGGGCTCCGGCACGTAATGGCGGCAACCGCCTACGCGGACGCAGCGCAGACGGCGTTTCCGAGCCTGCACTACGACAAGGACCGCGCCTACGGCGACGGCACGGTACCCAACGCCTCTGACGGCCTCGACCCGAACGCATCGTTCTGCGTGGCCACACTCGTGACGAATTCCATGCGCTTTGTGGTCATCAACCCGATGACAGACCTTGGCCGCACCGTTTACCAGGCCTGCGGACAGGAGCTGATGAACACAAAGAGCTGGGGCGAGACCTACACCGAGAGCGAGGTCCGCGCAGAGGTGGCGGCGAAAGGCGGTCCGCTGCTAGCGTTCGGTCTCGGCGACGCCGCGTCCATCATCGGCAAGTCGGACGCCGGACTTGAAGACGCGCCGTACGCGACATTTGTCCAGAAGCGCTACTACTCGCGTTACATCCTCCTCTTCCGTCTCAAGACGATTGGAGCAGGCTCCGTCTCGCAGGTTATCCCCGAATTCGCGGGCGTGATAGACTGCGAAGGCAACACCGTGCGTGCAGCCCAGCACGTCATCAAGCGTATGTAAAACCAGAGCACCACGCGCAAAATAAAGGAACCATACAATGAAAAAAAGATCAAAGTCTGGCTTCACGCTTATTGAGCTGATTCTCGTCGTGGCCATCATCGCGATCATCTCTGTGATCGCCATCGGCAAGTTCACGGATCTCCGGAAGACATCGGCAAGGCGGACGAACGTCGCGAACATCAAGAACATCACGCGCACGATCAACACCGAGATCGCGCGGCTTGAGGGCGACTCGCAAAAGGGAATGTTCGCGTACGCGGAATCGCTCATCGACTCCGCCATGGGCGGCGGCGATCCGCGTGGCGCGGAGGGTACGTACTACGTACGGGACTCGTGGTACGACGCGGGCGGCGGCGTGATCCCCGGCATCTACTGCGGGATCAAGACAACCACGACCGTCAACAACGCGGCAGGCGTGGGAACGGGCGCAATCGCCGCGATCGCGGACGCACACGAGCAGAACGTGGGTCTGGAGGCGCTGGCAAATGCGACAACATCGCGCGGAACAACTACTCCGGCAAAACTATGCATCTACTACCTCACCGAGAGCGATGTCGCCGCGCTCAAGGAAGCGGGCGTGAGCATCGTCTCGCGCCACAACTACTCTAACGGGCAGGCAACGCAAGTCCTCAACTGGAACGCCAGCACCTACTACACGCAGATGGGACTCCACTCGACGGGCGGCGGCCCTGGCCACAGGGCGGACCTTTCCGCATGCTATCCCGTGGTCCTCACGAACGGCTCAGCCGTGGCGGTGCTTAACCCTGCAGCTTGCGAGACGATCTACCGCGACCTCGGGCTGGACTATGCCTCCACGTACAACGTGGACGGACTTGACCCGAACGACCCCTCCACGTACTATTCGAAGGGCATCTGCTGCAAGCTGTATGCGTTCGGACTCGGACGCGACTGCGAAACGACGACGAAGTTCTTCGAGAACGCACCGCGCTGCCCGACGCTCGACAAGACGCATTACCGCAACTACATCCTGCTCTTCAAGCAGAACACCGGTCTCGGCAACAGCGGCTCCGGCATTTCGTTCGCCGGCGTCATCGACCCTGCCGGCAACACCGCAAAGCAGGCGCAGTACGAAGCAGACTGGGCTTCTTGAGCAAGTACTTGAGCCCGGCCTCAAGTCCGCGCAGCTCGGAAATGCCGATCAGACGTCCGCCATACGAATAGCCGTAGTAGCACGTACGGCCTTTGTCGATGTCGAGCATGCGCCCATGGTCGGGACGCAGGACAATCTCCTTGCCGCGCCGCCGCTCTTCCTTCAGGAGCTCGAGCATCAGCGCGGGCATGTCCGTGTTGCCGAACAGGTGCGAATCGCTTTCGCGGAACACGCCCGGTTCGGAATGGATCAGGTTGCGGAAGTGGCAGAAGTGAATGCGGTCGTGGAACTCGCGGAAGATCTTCACGGCGTCGTTCTTCAGGTTCGCGCCAAGAGAACCCGTGCAGAGCGTCACGCCCACATGCAGCGACGGGCACGCCCGCGCCATCGCGCGGATATCTGCCGCAGAGGACAGAATCCGCGGCAACCCCAAGATCGGGAACGGCGGATCGTCGGGATGGATCGCCATGTCGATGCCCGTCTCCTCCAGAACGGGCGTGATTTCATTGAGGAAGTCGTAGAGGTGCTGCTTGAGCGTGGTGCCGCCGATGCCGGCGTATTCCGCCAGCTCGTGGCGCAGCCCATCGGGCGTTGCGTCGTCCGTAGTGCCGGGCAGTCCTAGAAGAAGCGCGTGCGTGATGCGCTTCCGGTCTTTTGCGGACGCTTTCGCCCACACCTTTTTCGCCCGCGCGCGGGTTGCGGCATCGTAGTCCTTCTCCAGCCCCGGACGCTTCAGCACGAACATCTCGAACGCGCAAACCTCGTACTGGTCGTAGGCGAGCGTGACAGAGCCGTCTGGCAGAACCACGTGAAGGTCCGTCCGCGCCCAATCATGCACCGGCATGAAGTTGTAGCACACCACCTTCACGCCGCACTTCGCGAGATTACGGAGGTTCTTCTTGTAGTTCTCCACGTACTTTCGCCAGTTGCCCGTGCGCTTTTTGACATCCTCGTGTACGGGCACGGACTCCACCACGCTCCATGTCATGCCGTTGTCGCGGCACGCCTTCGCCGTTTCGCGGATGCGCGCCAGCGGCCACACCGCGCCTACAGGTTGCTCGTAGAGCGACGTTACCACATCCGTCACGCCCGCCTGGCGGATTTCCTGAAGGGATATCGCGTCAGACGGACCGAACCATCTCCACCCTGCTTTCATCGATGCTGCCTCCTTGATAACTATTTAAGTTGCTGTTCTCCGAAACTAATGGTAACAGGACCAATCAGTCCCGACGGCTCATTCTCGACCGTCGTGCGGTAGCGCGTGGGAATCGTCTGGTAGTGGTTGTTGAGCGTGTTGTAGACGGTCACCTTGAGCGTGTTCGTGCCCTCCTTGAGGCCGTCAATCTCGACACACCACGGCGGACAGCACAGCACCTTCTCCGCGCCGCCGTTCACCGACACGCCGCAGCACGCGCCCACGCGCCCGAGGTCGAGCGTTGCTGTCGCTGCCGCCTGCTCCTTCGTGAGCGTGAAGGTCTTCTCATAGACGGCCCCGCCCGAATAGAAGCGGAGACCATCCGCAATCAGCGCCCAGTTGCCGAGCGCGATCTTGCCCTTCCCGCATGTGAGGCGCATCGGCTCCGTAAACGCCGCGCCGCCGGTGAAGCCCGGCTCGTGCGCGACCTTGAGCGTGAGCGCGGCCACACCCGCGTTCGCCAACCGCGGCTTGACGCGATAGGTTTTCTCTCGGCGGTCGCGGGGCGACCGCCCTACCACGTTGTCCGGTAGGGCGGGCGCGCTTGTCGTGCCCCCTGGTAGGGCGGGCGCCCCGCGCCCGCCGTCATCCACCAGCGTCACCTCGGCATCTGCGCCGGCGATGTTGGCGGAAAGTAACGTCCCGCGGAGCGTAATCTCGATCGCATCGCACGCGGGCGGCAACGTGGCCGTGTACACGCCCTCCTTGACCTTGCCGCCGAACGGATCGAACGGCAGCACCGCCGGGTCGTTGTACCAGCACATCGAAAGCGGAACCTTCGACGGCTCGCTCGCGATGTCCGTGCGCATCATCACGAGCGCGGCGCGTCCAAATTTATCGTAGCTCACGGACAGCTCGTGGTAGCCCGCCGCAAGCGCGACCTCTTCGCCAACCTTGCACGACTTGCCGTCAAGCGTCAGGGCCTTCGGTTCCACGCCGTGCGAAACGGGCTTCGCCTTGCAGGCACAGGGCGCATAGACAAAGGTCTTGTATGCCGCACCGGGCTTCGCGCCACGCGACGGCGCAACGTCGTAGAGCCTCATGTTGTACGGACCCAGCACGAAGAAGTCGTCGCCCACGACGCCATTCAAGCCGTGGTGCCAGTTCTGGAAACCCGGCTTGCCTTCCACGCCCTCGCGCCAGGAGAAAATGTAAAATGGAAAGTGTAAAGTGTAAAGTGAAGAAGAACCGTCCATGCGTCCCGCGTGACCGCTCATATCCTCAAACTGCGGGCCGAAACCGACCATCATTTCGGCGGGGAGGTTCAGCGTCTCCGCGCCCACCATCTTCACGGCTCGCGCACGGGCAGACGGAAGTCGCCCCATTTGTTGTCGAGCGTGGGCTTGAGCGTGAAGTCCCATTCGCCGCCGAGGGTAAGGGTGTTTTGCGGCGCGCGCGGGGCGCGCGCCCTACCATCCGGCGCGCTCGGTGATCGCGCCCTACCGGCTGACTCATCCGAAGCGGGAGGGGCCGCGCTTGTCGCGGCCCTTGGTAGGGCGGTCGCCCCGCGACCGCCGTCATTCGCGAACACAACGAGTCGCGGTGCACCGTCGCCCGCGATCTTTACGGTCGTCGTGCCATCGGCGTTGCGCTTGAATTCCGTGAGCGCCTTCTGTGTGCCGTCCCACGGGTTCCACAGCTCGGGCGTGCCCGTGGCGCGAAACGTGCAGTCGCCCGTCTCCTTCAGGTCGCAGATGAAATACACGTCGTAGCCGCCCACGCGGCGGTGGAGCGCCTTGGCCTCGCCGGGCGCGCGGAAGTCGGGCGTGCCGACGGAGTCTGCAATCGCCTTCAGCTGCTCAGCGGAAGGCTTGGCGGGGAATGCAACGGGCAAGATGCCCGTTGTCCCAGTGGTCAGCTCCGCGACGAGCGCGTCGATCTTCGCCTTGTCCTTGTGCGGTGTGTCGGTGAACTGCGGCTTCGCGCCAAGAAACACGACCACGCCCCCGGCGCGCTTGAATTCCAGAAGTTTTTCAATCGTAGAGGAACGGATGGCGATCATGTCCGGCACGACGACGACCCGATATGCCTCGCCCGCAACATTGAGCGTCACCTTGCTGTTGTACGCTTGCTGTCCTTCCTCGCGGCGGTCACGGGGTGACCGCCCTACCGTCGCCCGGGCAAGCGAATCGGCGTCGATGAAATCGACGTCCGTCTGCGCCTCGGTCACAAGACGGCGCACGATGTCGTGGGCCACGCCCACGGAAACATTGCCCCGGTTTCTGTTGTAGACGCACGGTTCGAGTGGGTTCACCACCGCCACGTCGCACACGTGGACGCCCTGGCTGAGCACATAGCTCAGACGTTCGAAGTACTTGAGGAATGTCTTCATGTACGTCCAGTACGGCATGCGGAAATGGTAGCACGGCGGCGCCCACTCCCACCAGCCGCCGTAGGTGGAATAGTAGAGGCCATGGAGGTTCAGAAGGTTTGAACCGTAGAGGTAGTTGTGGCAAGTGGAGTCGAAGATCGTCGTCGTGGAGGCCTGCCAGCCCTGCGAATGGTAGCCCTCGAGCCACACGCGCGGACGGTTGTAGAGGTGCGCGATGGAGGAGCCGACCTTGTTCTTGATGAGGTCGGCGGAGCGTCCGGGCGTATCGAATCCGGGCGCGGTGAAGTACTTCATCACGCGCATGTAGTCGATGTACTTGTTCATCGGATGGCGTCCGCGCGTCGCCTGGTCGCAGCCGTAGATGAGGCCGCGGCTCGCGTGCCAGTCGTAGATCGGCTTGTAGTAGCGCTCGCAGGCGAGCGCGCTCATCACGTCGTTCATGTCGAGGCGCACCTTGGCTGTGTCGGGGCCGTGGTCGCCGAAGAGCGCGGGCAGCATCGGCTCGAGGTCGTAGCCCTTCCGCTTCTTGAACTCGGCGGGCAGGTCGTCCGACCACAGCCAGAGGATGCCGCGCGTGAGGACCAGCTCGTCCTGGAAGAAGTAGTTGAGGCCGCCGCGCAGATGCTCCGGAACCTTCTCCATGAACGGATTGAAGAAGCGCTCCACCACGCGCTTGCCCGATTCGGGATGGAGCGGGTTGTACGTGCGCGGAACCTTGCGCTTGACGATCTTCCCGTTAACGTACGAAAGCTCGGTCGCGTACATTTCAGGCGTGCTGATCTTGAGCTTGCGCCAGAGGTTCTCCGCATCCGGGAAGTCGAGCGTGTAGTTGCTGAGCGAGATGCCCATGCCGCGCTTGCCGCACTCCTGCGCGGCGAACGAGAAGAAGTCCCACCATTCGTCGGTGAAGAGCGCCGGGGTGGAGTCCTGCGTCGGCCACGCCCCCGAACGGTAGTGCGAGTAGTTCACCTGCACGCCGGCGATGCCAGCCTTGTGGATTTCCTCAATCTGTTCAAGGAGCCGCTCCTTGTTGAGCGGTTCGCGTCCGCTCCACCACCAGAACGGCACCTCGCCGTAGCCGGGCGGCGGCGCCTTGAAATCGGAGCGGATTGTCTTCGCCGCGACCTCACCGGGCTGAGGAAACCCCAGCCCTCCCGCCACGCATGCGGCAAACGGCACGGCGGCAATCAAGGTCAGGTAAAAGGGATTTTTCATAAGCAGTCTCCGTTATATGTTTTAGTCCAGCCAGGTCCAGAAGTATGCGTAAGCGGCGACGACGCAACCGACGACGATAAGCGACGCGACCACATCTACCCAGTTCCACGACTCGCGGTTCATCTTGCGGTATTCGGACGACAGGCAGCTGAAGTTGAGTCCGTCCAGGTGGGCCGAGTCAGGCGCGGGCGCCATGAGCGAGGCGACAATTACGATGCCGATTGAAAGCGCGAGCAGTATGCCGGAGAAGTAGAAGTCTGGAATGAACGCGCATCCCTCGGTTCCGCCCCAGAGAGCGTTCGCGGCGAGTTTCGCCATGCCGAGGATAAACCCGACCGAAAGCCCCCACACGGCGCCCTTCAAGTTCATGCGCTTCCAGAAGAGGCCGAGCACGAACACGGCGACGATCGGCGGCGCGAGGAACGACTGCACGGCCTGGATGTACTTGTAGAGCCCACCGCCTGCGATGGACTTCATGATCGGGAGCCACAGGAGGCCGAGCGCCGTCATGGAGACCGTCGTGACGCGACCGATGGTGACGAGACGGCGCTGTGAGGCTTCTGGCTTGAGCTTCTGGTACACATCGACCGTGAAGAGCGTCGAGACCGAGTTGAAGAGCGACGCGAGCGAACTCATGAGCGCGGCAATCATGCCGGCCACCACAAGTCCGCGGAATCCCACGGGCAGAAGCGACTGAACGAGCGTGGGAAACACTGCGTCGCCGTTCAGCGCGCCGCCCGCCTTGAGCGGAATCGCGAACTGCGCGCCGTTGACGACCACGTGGTTATGGTGGAGCGCGAAGCCGAGCATTCCTGGGACGAGGAAGAGGAACACCGGTGCGAGCTTCAGGAAGCCGCCCCAGAGCGCACCGCGCCGTGCGTTCGTAAGGTTCCTCGCGGCGAGCGTGCGTTGGATGATGAACTGGTCCGTACACCAGTACCACACGCCGATCGTTACGGACGCGACGACAACGCCGAGCCACGGGAGCGAATTGTGCGAAAGCGAGTGCCAGAGGCCGAACTGTTCGACATTGCCCGTCGACTTGATCGTCTGTTTCAGGACCGCCCAGCCGTCCGCAATGCCATGCGCCGTTGCGCCGTCCGCAAGCGGCACACCCGAGTTGCCGAGGTGGTAGAGCGCGAAGCCCGTCACGGACAACGTACCGGCGAGGATGATGAACGTCTGCACGAGGTCGGTGTAGACGACCGCAGAGAGTCCGCCGATGGACGAGTATACGCCCGCGAGGACGACGGTCAGCACCGCGCCGATCCAGAACGAGCTTACCACCGTACCGCCAATCGTGAGGGACACCTCTGGCATCATCACCTCGAAGAAAAGCGCGCCCGCGTACACGGTAACGGAGATCTTCGTAAGTACGTACGCCGCGAGCGAGACGAGGGAGAGTATCCAGCGGGCCTTTGGTCCGAACCGCCTCTCAAGGAACTCCGGCATCGTAGAGACGCCAGAGTTGTAGTAGAATGGCAGAAACACCCAGCTCATCATCACCAGCACCCATGCGTGGAATTCCCAGTGCGCCATTGAAAGACCCGTCAAGGCACCTTGTCCCGCAAGGCCGATCAGGTGCTCCGATCCAATGTTCGCGGCGAAGATGGATGCGCCGATTGCAAGCCACCCGACGCTGCGTCCGCCGAGGAAGAGGTCCTTCTCCGTTTCGATGCGCTTGCGCCGCATCGTGAACACCACCACGCCCGCGAGGAGCGCGAAGTATGCCAGAATCATCGTCCAGTCTAGTGCTGTCATTTTTTCATCTCCTTTTACTTTGCCGTTTCAAGCGCCCGTGCAGCAAGCAGAGCACCGCCAAGGGCGGCAGAATCGGACACTTCGAGCGTCCGGGCGTCCGCGCCGAATATCTCGCGGATCGTCGCGAGAATGCCCTTGGAACGCGAAGCGCCGCCCGTCACGTAGATGGTCTTGAAGTCGCCGATCCACCGAGTCCTCTCGCGCATGTTCGCAATCTGCCCTTCCACGATGGCGCGGATACGCACCTCGGGCGCAGCGACCTCCCAGTCGAAGTTCGCCTCGATGCCCGTCGCGTCGTGCTTCGGAGTGAGTTCCGTCTCGAAGTACGGGAACGCGCGTTTACCGTTGTTGCCGGACGGCGTGAGCGCGAACGCCGTCTCGTCGAAGAACGTCCAGTCCGCACCGCAATCGCGCCGCACGCGGTCGCGCGCAAGCGAACCGTTCTTGAAGCAGGAAAGCGACATGAACCCGCCAGCCGGGTTGCCGAAAACGTGTCCGTAGCCGTCCGGATCCGTACGGAAGTCCGGCATCGCCGCAAAAAACGTATCGCTCGTCCCGAGCGAAATCACCGCGCAGCCGGGCGTCGCCGCGCCGCATCCAACGAGCGAGGCGGGGTTGTCGCCGGTGAACGGCGCCACGGGGGTACCGGGTCGCAGTCCGAATTCCGCGAACCTCTCCGCAAGCTTGAGAGGAGCGTCGCCCGGCTTGTGGATGCGCGGCAGTTTCGCGAGCAGCCCAGGTGCGGAGAATCCGCAGATTTCCTCGTCCCACGCGAGCGTCTGTAGGTTCATGAGATTCATGCCCGCGCCGTCGCCCGTCTCGATCGGCGCGTCCGTGCCAGTCAAGACAGACGTCAGATACGAGCTAAGCAGATGGACGCGCGTCGTGCGCGCCCACGCTTCGGGGTCATCCTTCGCGAACTTCATCGCCTGTGCGGCGGCAAAGCGCTCGATCGCAGGCGAACCGGTGCGCGCGCGCAAAGACTCGCCGAAGCGGGCGTCCAACGCCGACACCTCAGCGCCCGTGGAGGAGTCCATCCAGATAGGGCTCTCCGCGCGGGAATAGCTTCCGTCGGCGGCGAGGTACACGGTCGCGTGCTGCTGGGCGTCGCCACCAACGGCGGCAATCTCACCCATCGGCGCGCCGCCGTCGCGCAGACGCGCCAGCGCGAGCTCCAGTCCCTTCACCCACATCGCGGGGTTGGCACGCCGCACGCGCGCATCGGCGTTCGGCAGGAAGCCGTCGGGCGAGCCGAATTCCGGCAGGTCCTTTCCGTAGTTCACCGCCGCCGAGGCGACAACACGTCCTGCGGCCGTATCGTACACGACTGCCTTCGTCCCTTGCGTGGACGAGTCGATTCCAAGTGTAAGCATGGAGTCTCCTTATGTTTTGCGGAAATCGAACAGGTGCCCGAGCAGCGATCGGATTCCGCGGTAGTAGAAACCAAAGTCAAAAAGGGTACGGGTGGAGAGCAGGCGGCGCAGAAGAGCCTGCGGCTGGAAGAAGCCGCTGTATACCCTGCGCACTGCCTTCTTGATCTCGTCCTCGGAGACGAGCGGCGTCTTCGTGATCTGGCGACGCATGTCGTATTCGTCCCAATCAAGCGTCGTGAGGCCGTCTTTCTCCTTCAGTTCCTTGAAGAGCGGCGTGCCGGGGTAGGGGATCGTGATCGTGCACTGGAGCGTGGACGCCCATCCCTTCGCGAGCATCTTGCGCGCGAGGCAGACCGTGTTGGCGATCTCCTTCGGACCTTCCCAGGCGTGTCCGAACATGAACGTGAGGTGTACGTCGAGCCCCGCCTTGTGCGCCCACTCAGCGCCCTTCTCGACGTCCTCGACCTTCAATGCTTTGACGAAACGGTCGAGCGTATCTTGGTTTGCGGACTCCACTCCGAATAGTACGAGACGGAATCCGGCCTTGCGCATGAGTTTGTAGTCGTCGAACGTGAGGCGTCCGAAGCGCATGTTGCAGTCGATGCGCAGTTTCTTGTTGTAGCCGCGCTTGATCATCTCCTCGCAGAACGTCTTCATCCACGCGCCCACGGGGAACGATCCGGAGTCGTCCATGATCTCCTTCACGCCGTAACGTTCGATGAGGTCGCCGATCTCGTTCACCACGTCGATGGGATCGCGCGTGCGGTAATGCGGATAGAGCGTGGTCCAACTGCAGAACGTGCATTTCGCGTGCCAGCAGTCGCGTCCGGACATGATGTACGTGCCGGGCGTGCGGCGGAAGTTGCCGTTTTTCACGGCGTAGAGCTTCCAGTGGCAGAGGTCGCGGTCGATCCACGGCGCGGCGTTGAGGTCGTGGTTCAGCTGGAAGCGCCCCGTGTTCTTCACCTCGCCGTCCTCGCGGTACCATATGCCCGGCTCGAACTTCGCCGGATCAAAGCCGGACGAGACGAGGTTCATAACGAGGAAGTCCCAGTCGCCGCCAGTAACTACGTAGTCCACGGGACACGCCGCCATCGTCTCGTCAGACAGCGCCGTCACGTGGTCGCCCACTAGTACGACCTTCGCGTGCGCGCCGACGGGAGTGGACTTGAACGCCTCCACCCATTTCCAGTGACGCTTGACTACGGGCGTCTTCGTCTCAACAACGACAAGGTCTGGCTTAGCGTCGGCGAGTCGGCGCTCGAACTCCTCGGGCGTCCACTCCTCCGCGATGCCGTCCAACCAAACAGCATCGTGCCCCGCCTTCTTCGCCATCGTGGCCGCAGTTGCGGGCACGACGGGGAAGATATAGGTGGGGCGCGAGAACCACTGGAACTGCCGATTCTGGGAGAGGAGCGGGACGCCCCTCTCCGAGGGCAGCGGTGGATATGCGAAGGCGATTACCACTTGTACCCGAGGCCGAGCGTGTAGCGGAAGTCGCTCTTCTTCGTGTGCGGACCGGGAGCCGAGTTGTAGTCCCATTCGATCTTGCCGAGGAGCGTCCACGCGGCATCAAGCGCGTATTCGCAACCGACGTCGGCGTCGATCAGATAGGCGTCAGCCCAGTCGCTCACGTCGGGCAGGTACTCCAGGTTGTGAGTGAAGGAGAGCTTGTCGACCCAGCGGGGCGTCCAGGAGGCGTGGTGCGCGTAACGGAATGCGCAGCGGTCGTCATCCTTGGTATGCTCGTACTTCTCCTTGATGTAGGTGAGGCCGACTTCCTGGTTAAAGGACCACTTGCCGGTGGACTCGAACGTCTGGCCTTCAAGCCACTGGTAGCCGATACCCGTACCGGCGCGGTAGCGGTACTGCAGGTTGTTGATGCCGTCCCGCTCGTACCTGCCGTTGACGTAGGAGTAGACCTTCGTCGCCCAGAAGTGGTCGAACTGCGAGCCGAGGTCGATGCGGTCTTCGGTCTTCTCCTTGTTGTAGCGGCTCGTGCCGTTCTGCGCGAAGTAGTAGCCGAAGTTAGCAGTCAGGCGGTCCTTCTCCCAGCGGCGGTTGAGATCGGCGAGCACCGTGGCCTTCTCGCTCACAGTGTTTCCGCGTGCGGCCGTGCCGCTAAAGCCAATGCTGCCGTGCCAGGCCTCCTCCTCGGGGTTGACGGCCTTGACGTCGTCGATGTCCAGCTCTTCCTTGTTGAGCGTGTACTTGCCGTCCTTCATCGCCACAACGCCATCGCGGCGCGAGCGGTCGTTATACTGAACGGTCGCAGACTTCTTCGTATCGATGGAGGAGAGCTTGTCCAGCTTGACCTTCACCTCGCCGACATCGTCGGATTTGAAGGTGACTTCGCCGCCGGTGATGCGCACGACTTCGCCTTCAAGACGGGAACCGCTCTTGAACACGAGCGTATCCGCCGAGCCAGCCAACGCGCACGCAGCGGCCAGCGCCGCAAACATTAATTTGTTCGACATGTTTTCCTTTACCTTTTTGGGGTGATGAATTGTGTAATTATACCATATTACCCCGCATCTGTGAACCATAAACACGTCACGAATAAACATTTAGGTAGAAAAGCGGGAAATAGAGCAGCGCGGGGATGAAGAGAATCGAGTCAAACATGTCGAGGAAGCCTCCCATGCCCGCCGGCATGAACGTAGCCGAGTCCTTCACGCCGCACGCACGCTTGAAGCGGGACTCGATCAGGTCCCCCACAGTGGCGAGCAGGGCTATCAGCGCCCCGACAGCAGCCGCAAGCGGATACGTCAGCAAGTTCCATGCGTTTACGACCGCACCCCACCCATGGTGGCGCGCAATGGCGAGAAACACGCATGCCGTCGCCGCCGAGAAGAGCATCGAACCCGCCAAGCCCTCCCATGATTTCTTGGGCGAAATCGACGGACACATCTTGTGCTTCCCGAACGCCATGCCGAACGCGAACCCGCCCGTGTCCGAGAACTTCGCCGTCGCGATGAGCGCGAACAGGGTATAGAGTCCGATACGCGGCGCATCCGGCGCGGCACCGAGGTCGATGACCTTCAGGAAATATGAAAGCAGGAACGGCACGTAGAAGAACCCGAGCATGGTCGATGCGATTGATCCAGCCGGATTCGCGTAGCGTTGGCGAAAAAGCACCCATGTACACAACACGAAGAACGCAATGACGAATGCGAACGGCGTGAAAAAGCACACCGGCCCCGAAAGCACATTCGCGTCCATGTATCCCGTACAAAGAACCCACGCCGCGCCCGCAAGAATGCCAAACCACGTAACCGGTTCATATCTCTTCGCGAGCTGGTAGAACTCCAGCTGCGCGAGACACGAAAGTACCAGCACAATCCCGCCAACGGCCCTCAGCGGACACCACAGAAATAGTGCGATGACTCCTACGCCGACGGACATCCCTGTTAACGTGCGATGCATAACATGATTCATAATGGCAACTCCATTTGACGCGATGACGTTGTCTTTTTTTCGTATCCCATCCACTTGGCGAGGGCGCGACACGGAACATTACCGAGTTCCTTTGGCTCTATCTTCTGCAATCCCCCGCCGTAAGAACGTCCTGCCTGCGTGATTTCATCCGCAGATATCTCCAGAAGCATGTTCCACAACTCCTCTCGCCGCTCACCGTCATCGCCAAGGTACTCAGCCAAAAAACCCTTGGGGTAAAGCATCAGAAACGAGTTTGTGGCGATGGCACGCGAGTCATTGAGAATGAACCTCACGGGGGGGCTACCCGCGCCACTGCCCCTTCCCATGTACGAACACAGAATCGGCGCCGGTTCACGTTGCTCCTGCGCATACCAAACATTCCGTGACGCGCAGAGATTGCGATGGGAAGTCTCGGCAATGCCAGACTCAAGATAGGCGCGTACCGGCATCGGCAACTCTTCCATCTCATATCCGGTGCAATCCAGAAGAAAACGTCTGTCGGCGTTGGCGGGAATGCCGAGGTCGTCCGCCGTAACATGCTCAACCTTCAGATGCCGCGGACTGGGAAGGATCGGTTTCAAGAAATCGCCAGGAATGCATTTCGCGCGCGCGGACTCCTCATCTAGGACAAAAAAATTGTTGTCTCCAGTAGCTATGCCCCGACGGATTTCAAAACAGTCTCCCAAACGCAACCCACTCTCAGAAGAACATCTGGAGCACGGTGGCCATTTCGCATTTCGCCGCAGTTCGTCCAACCTGAAGGTTCGCCTCGTCGCCGGTCTTTCAATATCCCGACCGCCCGTGAAAAGTACGTCCTCACCATCAGGAGGAAGATTCGCGAACCAGACAACACATGAGGAAACAAGCGCATCATCAAAACGGACGTCTTCCGTGTCAAACCGATGGACACGCAGCAACTTGACACATCGGGTGAAGAAGGTGCGTAAGACCTCACCATAATTTACTGACATCCACTCAGATGGTATCAGCCAGACGCCAACGGCCCCTTCCCTCATCCACACCCGCGAAAGAAGCAGAAAATGACAGTACAGCCCGGCGAGTCCTGAAATGCGAAGTCCAACGCGACGCAGCACCAATGACTGAAGATGCCGCTTGCGCTCAGGGCCAAGCGCATGGTGCCGTACATACGGAGGATTGGCAAAAACCACATCTGCCACGCGCTCTGGTTTCGCCGCTGTGAAGTCGCCCTTTTGAATGTCGCATTTGGAGTTTCCCCACAACTTCACGGCAGCCGCATAAAAGTCATCATCTAGTTCACACGCCCGTACTTTCACGAGTCTCTTCCCCAGCACAGATAACATCGCCGAAACGAAAGCCCCCGTTCCCATAGACGGCTCCAATGCCGTCAATCTTCCCTTTCCCTTCAGATAGGGAACCGTTTCCCGTACAATCGCGGATGCCAAAGCGCCAGGGGTTGCGAACTGCCCCATCCTCCGGCGCTCATCAAGCGTTTTGCTCGCATCAATGGCCGTTTGCAGATCGAGGCGAACATTCTCTTTTTCCTTCAGCGTCATAATCCCATGTGCTCCATGTCGGAGATTCGATGTTCCCATATCCAATCTATCCCCTCGGCCGCCTCATAACCAAGATACCCACTGTCAAAATATCCACACAGGAAAAGGAGGAAACGGACGTCATCACCATACGTCAATTTCAACTGCGAAATCTTTTGCGCTTCTTCCTTCCGCCGCTTGTTGACATTTGCAAAATCGCCCGCCGACTTCGCCTCGAGAAATATCGGCACATCGCCTTGTGCGGCGGACAAAGGTTGAATGGCAACATCTACGGGAATATTGACGCGGCTGTCGCTACCGGCAGCCACTTTGACGTTCACATTAAGGTGAAATGCAAAGTTGCCCGGCTTCATTTGGGAAATGTTGCTTGGAGAAGTCTTCGTGTAGCCGTTTGCGACAAGCCATGCTGTTATCGCTTTTAGTTGCCTTTTTTCCTGAGCGTTCCTGATTATGGGGTCTGAGAGAGAGCCACAAAGGCGATCGGCCACAACCAGGGCCGCACGCGAACGTTGCACAGATGTCGGCAAAGATCGCGCTCCATTCAACCACGGCATGAGATCAACGTCAAACATGCCCTTTAGAACAGGCACAATTTTCTCAGCATTGGCAAGCAATTTTCCAGATGACCGTGACGGCGGGCGATCAAGACTTTCAAGTCTCTTGACCACGGAAGGTGAGATTCCAGAAAGCCCAGCCAAACGGTCACGCGCCAATGGAGGACAAGTCATCTGCCGAAGGACTGGCAATGTTTGTGGAGCCAAGACCAAAGTTGCTGCCGCAAGGTCCTTACCACAATTCGTGGCTTCGAAAACTTCCTCTACCTGCTCTCTTGCCGACAGGCGCGCCTCCCTAAAAGTGGTTGGAGCAAAGGCTAGAAACCATTCATTGTAAAAGTCGACGGACTCTTCAATATCACGTTTCCACGCGTCAACCTTATCTCGATTGATGGCTTTCACGTTGGCTTCTCCCAATCACACATCCACTCACAGCGCGATCCGGATGGTTGATTCACGGGCGGGGCCGATGGAGAGGATACCGAGCTTTGCGCCCGAGAGCTCCACGAGACGGTCTACGTATGCCTTTGCCTTGGGCGGGAGGTCTTCTATGCGGGTGATGTTGGAGGTCTCACACAGCCAGCCATCCATCTCCTCGTAGATTGGCTTCACGCGCGCGAGCTCGCTCGCGGATGAGGGGATCGTGTCGATCCGCTTCCCGTCCAGCTCGTAGGCGACGCAGATCTTGATCTTGGGGAGCGTATCCAGCACGTCGAGCTTCGTGAGCGCCCAGTAGTCCACGCCGTTCACCTGCTGCGCGTAGCGCGCGATCACGGCGTCGTACCAGCCCGTGCGGCGCGGACGCTTCGTGACGGCGCCGAACTCGTGTCCGCGCTCCGCCATCGCCTTGCCGTCGGGATCCTGCATGTCCACGGCGTTGTAGAGTTCGGTCGGGAACGGTCCCTCGCCCACGCGCGTCGTGTATGCCTTCACCACGCCTACCACGCAGTCGATGTCGCGCGGGGAGAGTCCGGAGCCGATACACGCGCCACCCGAGGTCGGGTTCGAGCTCGTCACGAAGGGGTACGTGCCGAAGTCGATGTCGAGCATCGTGCCCTGCGCACCCTCGCAGAGGATGGACTTCCCGGCGGCCTTCGCGGCGTGGAGGTAGGGGACCGTGTCGATGATGTAGGGGGAGAGCTTCTCCTTCGCGACCGCGTAGATGCGCGCGAACTCGTCCGCATCGAGCTGGTAGTCCGTCACCGTGCAGCCCGGCACCTCCAGCGCGTCGCCCGCATCCACGCGCTCGGCGCGGAGCATCTTCAGCTTGCGGTTCGTCTCCTCCACCTGCTCGCGCACGATGTCCGTGAAGTCATCGCGCAGCATGTCGCCGCAACGGAGCCCGGTGCGGCTCACCTTCGCGGCGTAGGCGGGACCGATGCCGCGTCCCGTCGTGCCGATCTTCTTCCCGGGGGCGCGGGCGGCCTCCTCGGCCTTATCGAGTGCACGGTGGTAGAGCATCACCATCTGCGTGCGGGTGGAGATGAAGAGACGCCCCTTCGGCTCCACGCCCGAGGCGCGCATGGCCTCGATCTCCTCGATGAGGTCAAGCGGGTTCATCACCACGCCGTTGCCGATGATGCACGTCTTACCTTCGTGCAGGATGCCGCTCGGGATAAGGCGCAGCACGCGCTTCTTGCCCTCCGCGATCACGGTGTGGCCGGCGTTCGAGCCACCCTGGTAGCGCACCACCACGTCGGCCTTGTCCGTCAGGACGTCGATGACTTTTCCTTTGCCTTCATCTCCCCACTGGGAGCCAATAAGAACGGTATTCACAATCTACTTCTCCTTCAACGCGGAATAGTATACCATATTTACCCGCGTCATGGGGACTCCACCTGAAACAATCGCGCCGGAACCGGCGCGACCACTGACTCAAAACGGCATCGGCGTCACTTCTTGCCCGTCGGATCAAGCTCCAGACACTTGGCCTTCGCCGCCTCGGCTGCCGCCGCATCCCCTGCGGCCCGCGCCAGCTCCATCTCCTTGCGCCAGGCGGCCAGGAGCTTCGGATTGAGCGTACGCGCCTTCACGTATGCTGCGCGCGCGTCGGCTGGACGCTTAAGCTTTTCAAGCAGAGCCCCCTTCTGGAGCCAGAAGCGCTCCGGCTTGTAGGTGGAGACCTCAATCGCCCTCTCGATTGCGACCAGCGCATCGGCGTCGCGGCCCATTCCTGTCAGCGCGTCGGCCTTGTGGGCGTAGGCGTCGTCGTATTTCTGGTCAAGGACGATGGCCTTGTCGTAGTAATCGATTGCCTTCTGCGCCTGCCCCAACTTCACGTACACGTCGCCGAAGTACAGTAGCGTACGAACCGCGTCGGGCTTGAGGTCGTAGGCGAAGCGGAGGTCGACGAGCGCGTCGTCAAGCCGTCCGAGCCGCTCGTTCGCCCTGGCGCGCCGGACATACAGGTCGGCGTTCATGGGATCTAGCTGTATGGCAGCATTGAAATCACGCACGGCGTCCTCGAACTTCTTCATCTCGCCGTTGATGATACCGCGCCACTTGTAAGCCAGCAGAAAACCGCCATCAAGTGCGATCGCCTTGTCCATCCACACCTTGGCGACGGGATAGTTGTCCTCGTGGCCGTAGAACATGCCGATTTGATAGCACGCCTCCTTGTAGTCAGGGTTGATCCGCAGCGCCTGCTGCATGAAGTCGCGGGCCTTGGCGTAGTCCCGCTCCTTCCCGTTCGCCCATGTCGTTCCAATATTGTAAAGCGCCATGTCGAAACGCGGATCGAGCTCAAGGGCCTTTTCATAACATGCGCGCGCGGCGGCCTTGTCCTTTCGGTAGTCGTGGGCGAGGATGCCCTTCCACAGCCAGGCCCACTTCGACTTGGGATTGAGCTCAAGCGCGCGATCAAGCGACTTCTCGGCACCCTCCACGTCCTTTTCGTCCAATTGGATCATTGCAAGACGGAGGTGGGCGAAATCGCTCGACGGGTCAAGTTCGACGGCCTTGAGAATCGCCTCCTTGGCACGTACAAGATCTTTCAACGCAGACAGAATCTGTCCCTGGAGAATATACGGTTCCGGACGCTTCGGCTCCATCTCCTGCAAATACACGGCCTCCGCGAGCGCCTGGTGCGCCTGGTCCAGCTCCTGCTTGTTGAAGGGCCGCCCAAGGTTGAGGAGTTTGCGCGTGGCGGCCATTCCCTTGATGTACGACCGGAAAAAGATGTAGTCCGGGTTCTCGGTCTCAATCTCAATCGCCTTGTCCACAAACGGCTGCGCCACCTCCGGGTTGTTCTCGGAATAGTAGAGCCGTCGGGCAACCTCGGCGTACCTGTCCGCCATCTTGTGCAGATGGCGCTTTTTAAGGTACCAGCCGCCCGCTTTGAAGAGAACGACGGCGACGACACCAAGTTTGGCGAACACCTTGGCCCGCTTAATGAGCTTTGCCCACTTCGCGGGTACTTTCTCGGCGAGACCAACGAACGGCTCGAAGTGGTCGCGTAACTCGCGCATGTACCGCACCATCAACCCGATGGCCTCGGTGTTGGCGGCGATTTTCTTGTCCTGTTCCAAGTCGTGGTCTGACGCCATGGCGCACATGCCTCCCTTATGCCGTGTCACTTCCCGACGGCGGCCCTGTAGCGCGCGGCGCGTGCGGAGCGTCCGGAGGCGGTCCCGTCAGGGCATCCCAACTGCTGACGGTACTTCAGCACGTCCTTGCCGCGCTCCGCCGGATAGCTGGCGCCGCCGTACGACCCCTTCGTCGCCTTGAAGCGCTCGAGGACGTCGTAGAGGGCCTTCGTGTCGTATCCAAGCGTGTGCGACAGCTGGATGGACCGCCAGTCGGCCTGGCTTTCCGTCTCGATGCCGTAGCCGTTGCGGACGGACGTGAACATCTTCTCGAACACCTCGTCAACCAGTTGCTTGACCTGGGCCACGAGCAGCTCCTGCCCGTTCCCCTGCTCCTTGGCGGTACCGAGTTCCTTCAACAAGGAAAACAGCTTGAGTATCTTCTCAGTCCCGACCGCGCGCATGCCGTGGCGTAGCTCGATGTGGCCCATTTCATGCCCGAGGATCGCCGCCAGCTCGTCTTCGTCCTTGAGGAACTTCAACATGCCCGTCGTCACGAACACGAATCCGCCCGGAACGGCAAAGGCGTTCACCTCTTCGCTGTCGAGCATCACGAAGCAGTAGCCATGGTACGGCATCGGATCGTTCGACGCGGCGACGATCGCGTGCCCGAGCTTGTTGACGTAGACCGAGCGCGGGTCGGTCTGCGGGAGAACCGGATAGAGTGGAAGCACGCGCGCGGCCACCGCACGGCCCAGCTGGAACTCCTGGACGGGGCCGATCTCGCTGTAGACGAGGCCCGACGCTGTCTTGCCAGCGGTTGAGATCAGCTTGGCACCCTCTCCCTCCGACTGTCCGGCGACGTTCGCCACAGCCCCAAGGCCGGCTGCGCCGAGCTTTTGCGTTCCCGCCAGCAGCGACGCCCCGGCACCGGGGCCGTCGATCTGCAGCACTTCGGGCTTCACCGGATTCCCTTTCAACTCACCCGCGCGGATGAACTCGGCACGTTCCGCATCCGGCATCGGCTTGTAGGCGGCGAGCACGCGCGCGACTGCGGACGGATCGGCCTTTGCGGCCGCCTTGCCTGCGCCTGCGGCGCCGCGCATCGAAGCCAGCTCCTCGTCGGTCTCGGATTCGGAGAACCCTCTCTTCGCAGCCGTCATACCCTCGGCGGAAATCTCCTCGTCGGGGTTCTGGTTCGCGATCAGCCAGTCGCTTGCGAGCCCCGGAACGGCCAAGTAGCCGCCACCCTTCAGTTGCACCCAACCAGGAATCAGCTCTTCGGGAAAGAGTTTTCGGTCACCCGAAAAAGGCGGCATCACGCGCACATCCTTTGCGACGGCAACCTTATCCTTGTACGCCAGCGTCTTCACCGCCGGCGAGAGTTCACTCGGCGACTGCCGCACGATCGCCCGCTCGGTCGAGACATACCACGTCTCGCCAGGTTTAGGACCGTTGAACTTAGGCTCCGTGGCGCACCCGGCGACAATTCCCGCCGCGCCCAACAGAATCATTCTCATGCTGTTTGCTTTCATTTCTTCTTCTCCTACTCTCGGTCTACTTCTGCTCTCCATCTTGCGGAGGCGTAAAAGGCGGTTCATCGGGGTTGCGCAGCATGTTGAACTGCTCGTAGAGGTCTTCACCGACGATGCGGGAAAACCGCTGCGCCCACTGCTTGCGCTTCTCATAGTCGTTCTTCGGACGCTCGCTCTTCGGAAGCGTCCGGTATTCCGCGAACATCTTCCTGAACGCCTCCCAGCCGTACCGCTCCTGCAGACGCAGGAAAAACTCCAGCGCCAGGAAGGGCTCGGACTTCCACTGGTCGAAGGGATGCCCCGCCGTCAGCCAGGCCTCATACTCCCTCTTTATCGACGGACTCCCCATCCGCGTCTGGCGCGGCTTGAAGCCGCAGATCTTCTCCATGCAGTAGAGCGTGAATAAGTTGACCGTCACCTCGACCGTTCCGTCGAACGTCCAGTCGTAGTTCTGGTGGTTGTGCCCCATTTCGTGGAAGAAGCCCCAGACGTTCTCAGCCTTCCCCTCGCGGATCGTCTGCGCGTCCAGCAGCAGATGCGCGCTCACAGTGGGAATCATGAGGGGATACCCGGCATGCATGAACCCAGCGCAAAGCTGCTTGTCAATGCAGAACCGCTCCGGCGAATTCCGCTTGGCTGGAATCGCCGTCAACCAGGCGTCGAGGTCCATGATCTCGGACCATACCCCCAGCAGGGGCAGGGGATCTTCCATCTTGCGGATGAGGGACGACGGAACGGTGAAGACAACCTTATCGCTCTCGATCTCCGCCATCGGCGCCGGCAGGTTGCGGAGCGTCTCCCGCCACGACGCGGCGGTGTCGCGTCCCTTCACGAACCAGGGCGCGGGACAGGCCGGTCCGATCTTGACCTGTGTCGCCCCCTTCTTCCCGTCGGGCACCACCACGTACACCATGCCGCCGAACGGCGACGACAGACGCGTCTCCGTCTTGTTGAGCGGCACCTCCACGTCCACCACCGGCGCGCGGCTCCACTTCTCATGCGCCGTCACCCGGCAAGTCGTGGTGCCGATCCGCAGGCGCAGCCCCGCCTTCTCCATCCCCTGCGGAAGCGTAACCGTCAACGGCTCGCCCGCCACGGCGAATAGACCCGTCCCGTGCCAGCGCGGCACCGAGAGGTCCACGGCGACCGTGCGCGTCTCGCGCTGCTTCGACTCCGGCACGCCGGGATACGTCTTCGCAGCCGGATGCGCGGGCCACACCTTCGTCGGCTCCCTCTGCCAGTCGTCCTGAAACGCGGTCAGCGCCAGCCGGTCGCGCAGCCGCTCCACACCGATCGGATGCTCGGGCGACGGAACGGGCAGCGGACGGTCTCCGCCGAACATGTCCGCAATCTGCGGCCTGTAGCGCCGCTCGTCATCCGGCAGAATTTGCCAAAACGCCGAGAGAAGGAACGACGCCTGGCGCGCCGAATGGACGTTGGACTTCAGCGTACCCGTCCCCTGGGCCAGCTGCAGAGCCTCCGCACAGCTCATCGGGAGCGCGGATCGCCCCACGGCCTTGAAGAACTTCCCCTCGACAGGCGAAGCCGAGTAGTCACCCGTGTAGAGTCCGGCCGGGCCGAGCAGCGCATTGAACGCGCTTTCCGTCTTGAACGACTTTTGATTAATCTGATACCATCCCCATCCGACCACGGAGCAGAGAACGCCGCCCCCGCGTTCGATGAACGCGCGCACCTTCGGCATGTCTTTCAAACTATGCGACTCGGGACTGAGCAGGACCACGGCGGGCAACACGATGTCTTGCAGCTGATCGAGACTGTTGATGGCCTCGATTTGCGAATCCTTGCATTGGGCAAGCGTGTCGCGATAACCCCTCATGCGCGCGTCATAGTAAAGCGTCTTCGGCCGCTCCGCACCCGCGAGCCACTTGAGCGCAGACCGCACGAACGCCGCATTCGACGGCTTCTTCATCCCCTCCTCCAAGACAAACAGCTGGTGGCTCAACGCGACAACCCGTCCATTCCCCATGCGGGTGGCGGCCGCCACCGGCACGCGCGCGTTGCCGATGCGTCCCCAGACCAGCGGGAAGGCCGGCTCGCCCGCCACCAGAATCACGCCGGGGATGCCGCCTCCCACGATCTCGAGTCCCTTCGCCTTTTCAGCGATCTCCTGCTGGAATGATGCGACATCCTGCGCCCAGACAAGGCCCGCGCACAGCATGCAAGCCACGACCATATTTATTTTTCTCATCAAAGATTCCTTCTTTTCTCGTGTGGGCGGTTATTGTACCAAAATTACGCACTGCTCGCAAAGCCAACATTTTCCGCATGCGTTTTCCAAATGACTATCTCCGACGCAATCCCAACTGCGTTTGGGAAAGGGATTGAGTCACTGTTCAACAAGGCTGCGTAGGTCGCGGGGGGACTCGCGCACCGGGCCTTCGCTCAATTCCGGGACGTTGTAGGAGAATTGCCGCCGCGTATGCGCGTCGGGATCCTCGACCGGAAGCAGAAACGGCTTGGAGAACGTCCCGCGCGCACTGTCGAACGCGGCGAAGTACGGCCTCGTGTACACCCCGTCGCCACGGCGCGAGGAGAACACCATCCAGTGTCCGTCTTTCGAAAAGCAGTGGTAGCTTTCGGATTCGCCGCTGTTGATTTCGTCAATCTGGCGCACCTTCCTTTCCTGCAGGTCGAGGATGCAGAGTTCCGCCTCGCGATGCCAGATGCTGAACACGCCGTGGGTGCTGGCGACGAACACAATCCAGCGTCCGTCGGGCGAGAAGCGCGGGAACGTGAAGGATTGGCGCGACTTCTGCGCGTCCAGACGGATATGCCGAGGTGAGAATGTCAGCGTCTTCTCGTCGAACTCGCGCACGGCGATGTCGTAGCGCAGTTCGGAACACATCTCCTGTACGGCTTTCTCGCGCGCCGGGCCGTCGGCGGGAAGCTCCTTGAACGGCATGCGCGCGGACGACGTGGCAAGCAACTTGCCGTCCGGACTCCACGACGGGAAACATTCGAACACCGTGGGCTCTTCCTCGATCATCGTCACCTTGCCGTCGCTCAGCCGATAGAGGAACAGGTCGCTGCGGGCATCCATCACCTCGATCTTGCCCGGATTGTTGAGGTAGAACATCTGGAACGTGTCGTTGCACGAGAACGCCACGTAGTCGCCGCTCGGATGCCACGCCGGATAGACGCCATACGGGTAGCCGCCCGGCAGGGTCGGCTGAATCTTCTTCTTGCCGTGCTTCGGACTCACGACCACCGTGCCGGCGTCCACCGCGCGCACCTGGAAAAGATACTGTTCCGGGTCGCCGGCGTTGTAGGTGTGGCAGTTCACGCATTGCCGCCTGTTCGTCTGCCTATTGCGGAAGAGCGGACGCTCCTCAAAGGTCGTCAGGTCCCGCTGGTAGATGCCCATGTACTTGAATCCTCTGTAACCCGGCGGGATGAGACGGTACGTGAGATGCGTGGATATCGGATGGCGGGAAACTGTGTTCGTGAAGCAGAGCGACGTTCCACCGGCACGGATCTCGCCCACGACCGGCTGTCCCGCACTGGCCGCAAGGAAACTGCGCCACGCGCGCGGCGAAAAGCGCACCTTCGGTCCCTTCTCCGTAAGTGTATTTCCGTCTGGAGCCGTCAGCGTCACGGTCACCTCGTCCGCCCCCGCACCCTCCACGTCGAAGTTCAGCGGGGCGATGTTCGGGGGGATCTCGACGTTCAGATAGTCAGGATGCACCGTGATGCCGCTCGCGTGCAGGGCAACGGATAGAATGACGACGAAGATTTCTGCGTTACGTTTCATTTGACCCCCATAGAATTGCTTTCTTTGCCGGCTGCGAGAAGTGCGCGCCGAACGCATTCCGGCGCGGCATTGACGGAGCCGTAGAGCGACTCGACAACCGCCCTGTTCTTGGCGAGTTGCGAATAGTCCTCGTTCAGCAACATGCTGGCGAGCCAAAGACGGACCGTCGTTTCGTCGCAGACCTTCAAACTGCCGAACACGTCGTACACGAACCGTTCCACGTTTCGCGTGCCGCCGGCAAAGATCAGCTTCTCCACGGAAAACATCTCGTTTGCCGCACGCGCCAACTGCGCCACGGGTGCAAGGTCCGGCGGCACCGAGAGTTTCTTCGCCTCAAGCAGCGCCAGACGGCTTCTGGCCAAGTCGCGGTAGTACGGACAACGCAGAAGATGCTTGTAGTTGCGAACGGCCAATTCCTTTTCGCCGTAGAGCAGCGCGATGTCGCCAAGAACCTGGAAGTAGCGCGGCGTCCAGTCAGTGTCGCTCATGCGCTCGAAGATTCGCTGCCGGGCGGGGAGGAGAAGACCGTACGCGAACAGCAGTTCGTGTCCGTCCATGAGATCCTCGTCCGCCCCGGCCGAAACGTGAGAGGCAGGCATCGGCTCGTCGAACAGGCGGTCCGGGAGCTGTCCCAGACGTTGCAGGGCGAGGATGCGGTAGGCGCTTTCCATGCGCAGCGGCTTGTCGTTCCCCGGCGCGACGGCAAGGACGTCCGCCCAGCGGCGCTCCACCACGGCGCGCTCGCGCGCGAGTAACCCGCGAAGGTCAGGACGCGGACGCGCAACCAACACGACCGACACAAGCGCCGCCGCCACAAATACAGGAACTGCGGCGCCCACATACGCGGGGAGGGCCGCGCCCACATGCGCAGGGAGGGCCGCGCTCCGTCGCGGCCGTATCACAAGGAACTTCACCTTCGCCCGCAACGCCGGAAGCCATGCCGCGAGAAGGAAACACGCAAACGCACAGGCGTTGGCAACGTCAAGCATCCGCGTGCCCGAGTCGCCGAAGAGCGCCTCGCATCCGCGATAGGCCGCAGACGGCGCGAGGTCGTGGTAAATGAACGCGGCCACCGCCCACGGAACGACCGCCAGCGGAAGACACCACACGCTCGCCGCGATCGCGCCGAAGAGCGGATAGCACCCGAACCACGGGAAGAGCGCCGCCGCGACGAGCGCCGCGATCCACGTCTTCGTCCGGCGCGCCAAGGCGAACGCGCCAAGCGCCGTCCAGAGTCCCAGCGCATTGCAGAATCCCGCCGACGGACACTCCACGCTCCACACCGCCGTCCCGATGAAGCAGGCCGGATAGACAGCGAGCAGCGCGGCCGGGAGGGAAAGCACCGGCCACAACCCGCCGAGCCGCGCGGGAAACGCGAATCGCCACAGTGCAACCGTAACGGCGGCGACAAGCGCGTAGACGACCCATCCGCATGCGCCTAGCCCCGTCACCTGCAAGCCGCGCGCAAGCCAGTCAAGGACGCCGCCGGGCACTCCCTGCGTAGATGCCAGTTCGCGCAGCCCCGCGAAGTCGGCGTAGAACAGCGTCCGCTGCGCAAGTTTCCACACCACCGGCGCCTGAACGTGCGCCAGGAGCGCGGCCGCCCCCGCCGCCAGAACGGCAACACCACACGATCTCCAATACGGGAATATCACATGAACAACACGCCGGATTAGCATCCAAAAACCTCCTTCACGCATGCAAGGACCTTGGACGCGGTGCCGATGCCGTAGCGTTCGCCGACCGACAGGATGTCGTCATCCGTGATGTGCGAGAATTTCCCGTTGACGGAAAGCGCATGCTGGTTCTGCCAGTCACCCCATGCGGAATCGTCTGGTGAGAAGTGGCAGCCCGTCAGGTCATATGCCGGTGCCAGTTCCCACCGCCCGCCTTCGCGCATCAGGAAAGAGAAGTTCTTCGTATGGTCGTCCATCTCCCTGTTGTACACATTGAACGCCATACGGCGGAATATCTCCTCCAACGCCTCGTAGCCGAGTTCGAGCTTATCCGCCGTCTCGAAGAGGATGTCATACGAATAGAGCGTGCGCGGTCCGCCCGACGGCAGGTGCCGGAGCGCGCACAGCGTCTGCACGAGGTGCCGGCGGTTCCCGTCGCGGTCGAACCGGCGCGTCATGAAATGCTTCACGCCGTCCAGTTCGTACAGACGGCATTCGCTCATCGCGATTCCCGCCGCACGCGCCTTCTGGTAAACTTCATACTCCTCTTCGCCTGCGGACGGCAATCCCTGCGGCGTGAACTTGATGAGCCAATGCTCGTAGTCCGGCGGCAAGTCGCAGTCGCCGACAAAGAAGGAATCCGTCTTTCGGTTCCAACCGACGACCGCCTTCGCCTGCGCCCCGCCCGCAGACGTTCCCACGCGGATGATCTCGCGCAACGCGTCTGTGCCGGTATCCGACGCCAACCGACCATTGAGCGCGCGCCGAGCCTCCTCCACAAGTTGGCGCATTTCGATTGCGGACGGTTTCTCCGTATTCGGCCCCCGTGCCGGTTCGTAGGTCAACGCCCCCATGCCGCGTGACCCCACGTATGCCAAACGGTCAAGCGTCGAAACATTCGACTTCGGAATCTTCTGCTCGTCCATCCACTTGTCGATTAACGCATTCCCGAACGAATCAGGCAGCGAATCGGCAAACACGCCCGGCAAGCCGCTGAATGTCCCCTTGGGCAGGTCAAAGTTGACGCACTTGTATATCTCGTCCCGCAACGGCATGCAGATCGGCGCAATCTGCACACCTGACCGGACAAAGTCCGGATCATACTGGAACTGGTAGTACGATCCAAAGTCCGGCGCGATTCGCCCGACATGCCGTCCCCACAAAAAGACATCCACCGCCATCACGCGCTTATACACGGGGTACCTCCTTCTTTCTCTCGCGCGAGGCCCTCTTGCGCTCCGTATGCGTGACGAGCGCGATCTGATGGTCGATGTGCTCCTCCGGCGCGAGTTCATGGACCCAGTTTGTGTGGCCGTAGGTACGGCACAGGGAAACGAGCGCCCACATGGAGCCCCCGCGCCCGCTCTCGATGTTCTTGACCGTCGAAGCCGAAATGCCACTTCTCTCTGCGGCCACTTCGCGCGTCACGTTCAAGAACAGCCGCCGCGCCCGCAACGACTCACCGATTTCTCTCAAAATTTCCTTTTTGCCACCCAGCAACATTGCCTACCTCGCCTTGTTGGATGGTGCGAGTTTAGCAAAAGGGATTCCCGAAGTCAACGGCTAAAATATTGCCTGTTGCGGAGTAGAATGCCAAGCAATAGGCAAAACCATGTCCAAAGTCCTAAAGCCTTTGTCTTTCGTCCTTTGTCTTCTGTCCTCAAGGGGGGAAGGACAAAGGACGGAAGACAAAAGACAAAGGTTGGAGGACTTTGGACTTTGGGACTTTGGACCGGTAGGGCGGTCGCCCCGCGACCGCCGACAACGGGCAAGATGCCCGTTGTCCCAGTTGCAGGCGGGACGCCCGCCACTCCGATAACGAGCGGGCCGTATCAGCGGATGAGGATGGCGAAGCCCGGCGTCTTCGCCTGCACCGCGGCGGGGAAACGCTCGGCGTATGCCTTCGCCTCGACAGGAGACCACACCTTCGTGCTGAAGCGCATCTCCTGCACCGCGAAGCCGCTGTCCTTGGAACCAATCTCCTTGAACGGCGGATTTAAGTTGGAACCGAGGGCATTCCCGCTGTAGAGACTCGGATTGTACGGCTTGATGCAGCCGTAGCTGATCATGTTGTCGAGCTCGCGGCCGGTTACGCCGTCCGTGATCTGCACGCTCCCGATGTAGGCGCCGTCCCAGTAGAAGCCAAACGTGCCGGTCTTCCAGTTGCTCGCGTCTGACATGCTCTTGGCGTGGACGACCACGAGCGTGTGGAACATGTTCGTGACGTCCCCCAGCCCGGTATTCTGGAAGACTTCAGGCGTCGTGTTCACGTTGCCCTGCGCGGAACCAAATCGCTGGGCGTTCTTGACAAACAGGCCACCAGCCGGATCGTTTGCGGTCGAGAGGACAAGCGACCTTCTCGCGTTCGCGCTCACTCCGCCGAGCGAGAGGAGGATACCGTTTCCATCGATGCCGCTCGGCATCTTCACGCTCATCGCGCACGTCCAGTCGCGGTTGAGGCCGCCATCGACGGAACACCAGCCGTTGGTGGCGGGGAACGCCGCGTACCTACAATTCTCCGCGCCCATGACCTTCGTGCCCGTTCCGGCGAGTCCGTTGTCGGTGTAGCCGCTTCCCTCGTACACCAACTTGCCGCCAGTGAAGTCGTGTCGGAACGTGTAGTCATCGATGCTCAGAGGAACGTACGCGCCCTCGGCGGCGGGGAACGCCTGAGCGTACGCCACGATCTCAGACGCCTCCAGCACGCGCGTGTAGAGGCGCACGTCGCGGAACGCGGCCGCAGTGTCCATGACCGTGTCGGAATGGCCCGCATAATAGTTGTTCTTCGACTGGCAGAACTGGAGCCAGCTCTTGAAAAGCGTACTCATGTTGTTTTTCGAGTTGAAGCTCCCCTTGGGCTCGCCGTCCCAGTAGAACGTGATCGAATTGTCCGCAATCCGGTGTACCGCCACGAGCGAGTGGAACATGTTCGTGGTGTCGCCCAGATTGTTCAGATCCATCGAAGACGGAGTGTTCTGCGGCCAGGCACTTCCCCATTGATAGGTCTGCGCCATCACCGCATGGAGTTTGCCGGGGGTTTGGGAGGAAAGAATGCGCAGTTCGCGGCCGGCACTTGCCCGGTTGTTGCCGCCGAGGCCGAGAAGAATACCGTTCTCCTTCGGGACGGAGCGCACGGACATCGCGAGCGTCCAGTCGGCGTTCAGCTTGTTGTCACCGTCACTGATGCTGCCGTAGCCGTAGGGATGCACCGCCGTGCGGGGGCCACCGGGGCCGTCCGCAGCCATGAACCCGCCAGCAGACGCAGTGGGCTCGGTGGGACAGCCGCCGGGGACAAACACCTTCGTCCCCGTCTCGAATCCGTAGCGGAAGTAGAAGTCGTCGAGCGTGGCAAACTGGAGCACTTCCGGAAGGACGTCCGGACCAAGGACGATGTTTTCCTCGATCTGCACCTTCGTGAGAGCCGTCTTCCACACGCGGACCTCGTCGAAGCTCGCCTGGGGATTGGCGTCACCCCAGAAGCTCCGCCCCAGCATGAAGGCGCTCTGGACGATCTTCGACGTCGTCCACGAACCGATCGGCCATGTGCCGCTCCCCACCAGCGTCCCGTCCGCCTTGTGAATGAAGACCGAAACGTAGGAGTTGCCCTTGCCGACGGGCGTCACGGTGAATGCCACGTGGCACTTCTCGTTCAGCGGGAACGCCGTACTCGCAGCGTCGTAGTTGCTCTCACCCTGCCAGCCGCCGGACGCCGCTGCCTTGGTGGGCTTGAAGATCGGCCGACTGCCGCTGTGGTACGCAAAATGAAGGCCGGGCTGGCCACCATTGCAGCCATCAACGCCGAAACCGAAGCACGGACGCCAGGTGTCCCTGCTGCGCAGCGTCGTCCACAGTTCGATGGTGAACGGCGTGTCGCCAAGCGCTGCGGGGATGATGTTGTCGCCCAAGCTGATCCAAGACCTGTTGTTGCCGGTTCCGCCGTCCGTCAGGTTGATCTCCGTGTTGTCGTTGATGTAGGTCATGTTGGCCTGATCCGTGCCCTGGAGCGTCGCGTTCTTGCCGCCCACGGTGCCGGTGTCGTTCAGGTTGCCATTGAAGCTCCAGCGGTGGAGAAGATGCTCGTTCGCAGTTACTCCTTCAGGCAAGGTCGGCGGGAACGCATTCGCATACAGCCACGCCTCCGATGCGGAAATCGCGCGGTCGAAGAAGCGCACGTCCTGGAACGCGAGGTTGTTGTTGCCCGACAGGTCGCTGTAGGCGGAAAGGTCGCTGCCAAAACCTCCATGCGCGGAGCTGAGCTGGAAGCCGTTTTCGAACGGGCGGTCGCCTGAAGCGTAGGCCGCGTGCATGCTTCCGACGGGGTGTCCGTCCCAGTACAGCGTGATCGATCCGCCCTTCAGCACGTCATACGGAGTTCCCTGCGCATGCACGGCGACGAGCGTGTGGAACGTGTTTGTTGTGTCGCCAAGGTCCGTCAGCTCGAGGATGGCGGGGATGTTCTTGCTGCTACTACCCCATTTCTGGAATATCGGCACATACAGCTTGCCGTTCGTGGACGACGTCGCGACGACGAACTGCTTCTTGTTCAGCGTGTTGTTGCCACCGACGCTGATGGCCACGCCCTTCTCCGTGTTGCAGCACTTCACCGACATCGCGATCGTCCAGTCGGCGTTCAGCTTGTTGGCACCGTCGTAAATCGTGCCGAACCCCTTGGGGTGGACGGCGGTGTTCGGGCCGTTCGGGCCATTTACGGCGACGTTGCCGGCGCCGGTGACGGCGGGATCGGTGCCGTTGTTGCCGGTGAACACGCGCGTGCCGTGCGTGAAGTCGTAGCGGAAGAACGAATCGTCGATCGTCGCGGCGGGGTAGGAGGCTGGAAGCGCGTCTGGGCCGCTCGCGATGTTCGCCTCGATCTGCGAGATCGAGAGCGCGCCGTTCCACACGCGCACCTCGTCGTAGTCCGCCTGGGGATCGGCATCGCCCCAGAAGTTGCGTCCGAGGGCGAACGACTCGCGGATCAGGCTGGCCGTGGTCCATCCCGTGACCGTATATGCGTATCCGCCGACGCGCGCGCCGGCCGCATCGTGGACGTAGCCTTCGATCGTCGCGCCGTCGCCGTCGCCACGCGGCGTCACGACGATGGCGAGGTGGTAGGTGCCCCCTTCGGTGAGCGGGTTCTTGCCCATGAGCACGTTATTTGCATCTGCGTCCGACTTGACCGCCTTGAACGCGGGACCGGTGCCGGTGGAGTTGTTGTAGGGTCTGACTTGCGCGTTAGGGTTGTGGAACGCCACCATAAGGCCCTTCACGTTGTAGTTGTCCTTGCGGCCCAGCGTGAACCATGCGCTGTAGTTCGTGCGGACGCGCAGCGTCGTCCACATCTCGATGGTGAACGGCGCATCTCCGGGGGGAGGATCGCGGAGTTCTTGTTCGGGTTCAGCTCGACCCACGACGTCCCCTTGCTGCCGCCGGCGAGGCGGATGGCCGTATTGTCGTTGATGAACGTGACGGAGCTGTTGTTGTTCGTGCCGGTGATGCCGCCCACGCTGTCGGTGTAGTCGCCGTTGAAGCTCCAGCGGTGGAGCAGCGTCGGCGGCGTGACGGAATCCAGAGAAATGTAGATGGTGTTCCCCTCGCGCTCGATCGTGCCCGCGCCGCCAGTGACGGAGACCTGCCCGAGAGCGACGTCGTCGAGCGACGAGGTGCAGGTGATGAGCGGATAGCGTCCCGTGCGCGACACGGGAGGCGTGACGCTGATTGCGACAGGCCCCGTGATTTCGAGGCTCGGCACCGTGAGCCGCGGCGCGTTCGCGTTGAGCGTGCCGAGGTTCAGCGCGATGCCGTCGAGGACGAGGCCGTAGGGAAGCGTGGATTGTGCGAACGCGACGGCGCCGTTACCCGTCAGGCGCAGCTTACCCGTGCCCGTGAACGCGGGAATCGTCTGCGTATGTCCGGCGGTATCGAAGACCGCAGGATTGCCGGTAATCTCCATCGTACGCGTCTTGGTGTTGGATGCATTGTATGCGCTCACGGTGAAGATGTTGTCTTGCGCCGCCACGAGCGTTCCGCTGCCCCACGTGAAAACCTGTCCGTTACCAATCCTGAAGGTGATGTTGCCCGTCGTCAGCGTTCCGCCGTTGAGGTTGAGGGTGGAGACGCCTGTGCTGACAGTCGTGGCACCCATCAAAACCGTGCCAACCGTCGCCTCGCCTCCGTTGATGGTGATCGTGCCGGAGCTGTTCACTCCCGCAGAATCGTCCCACATCACGGAACTGCGCAGAACAGAATCGACCTTGAGGATGCCGCTGTTTAACGTGAGGAAGGAAGACGCGGAATAGTTGTTGTTGCCGACGGCGAGATAGCCCGAGCCGTTAGATGCGGCGCACCAGAACGTGCCGCCGTTGATGTTCAACGTACCGCTCACACTGCTCCTGTCAATTCCGATGAAGTTGCAGCTGCCGGAATTGTTGCCGCCAGCCTTGACAGATGCGCCCGTGTTGAGGTTCACCGTGCCCTGGAAGATGATGAACCTGTCCGTGGAGTTTATCTGCGTCGAGGCTCCGAGATCG
>CADCOC010000047.1 GCA_902802945.1 uncultured bacterium
GATCAGCAGTTAAATGCAATCTCGGCAGACTGAATGCACCTTCACTGGACTACGGAGCATTTAACCTGCCCCTAGTTGCATTTACTCTGTCTGGCGACCGTTGAAAGCTCACGCAGAGGCGCAGAGAGGCAGAGAGCGCAGCAAGAAAGGTATTGCAACGGGCCAATTGCAAAAAAAAGCACGCACCCCCTTGCGTTTTCGCGGGGAAAAGGCTATACTACTCTTTCCCCTTGAACAGCGGAGGAAAAATGAACGTAGAATTTTTGAAAAAAGCGCACGAGCGCATCCCGTCGGTGCCGGTTCTCGTGAACCTCATCTCTAAGCGCGAGAAGCAGCTCATCGCGGGCGAAAAGCCGCTTGTGATGCCGCTCTCGTCGGAAGAGGACAAGGTGGACACCGCGCTGCGCGAGGTCGCCGAGGGCAAGCTCATCTCTGAAATCGACTTCGACGCGATCGCGCGCGCCGAGGACGCGAAGACGCGCCACTCGAAGCACGCGGCGCTGAAGTCCATCTTCGCCGACTGATGGCCGACAAGAAAAAGAAGAAGGTCCCCACTGGTGACTTGACCGTCAACCGCAGGGCCTGGCACGACTATGCCGTTCTCGACAAGATCGAGTGCGGCATCGTGCTTTCCGGCACCGAGGTGAAGGTGGTGCGCAACGGCGAGGCCTCTCTTTCCGGCTCGTATGGCGCGGTGTTGGGCGGGGAGTTGTACGTGGTGCAGATGAACATCCCCGTGTACGCGTTCGGCAACCGCTTCAACCACCGTCCCCAGCAGAACCGCAAGTTGCTCGTCCACAAGAAACAAGTGGAGGAGCTGCGCCTCAAGACCGAGGCGAAGGGGCTCACGCTCATCCCCCTGCGCCTCTACCTCAAGAACGGGCGCATCAAGCTGGAGCTCGGCGTGTGCTGCGGCAAGGCCCTGCACGACAAGCGCGACGCGCTGAAGAAGAAAGCGCTGAAGCGCGACATGGAACGCGGCGATGTCTAGCGTGCTCATCCGAGGTGGATTGGTCATTGACGGCACAGGACGCGAGGCGTTCCCCGCCGACGTGCTGGTGGAGGGCGACCGCATCGCCGACGTTGTTGCCCAACCTGGTAGGGTCCGCTCGCCGAGCGGACCGTGCGGCGGCCTCGGCGAGGCCGCCCTACCGGATTACGCTCAACGCGCCGATACCGTTATCGACGCCTCCGGCTGCCTCGTGACGCCGGGCTTCATCGACGCGCATGCACACAGCGATGCCTACCTGCTCATCGAGCCGGATGCGCCGTCGAAACTTTCGCAGGGCATCACCACCGAAATCAACGGACAATGCGGCGGCAGCGTGGCGCCGCGCTACGGCGCGGCGCGTCTTTCAAGCGACTGGGCGTCGATGACGTATCCTGGCGGTGACGGCACGCCCGGCCCAACGTGGCGGTCGATGTCCGAGTACCGCGCCTTGCTCGACCAGGTGCGCCCCGCCATCAACACCGTCCAGTTCGTGGGGCACAACACGTTGCGCAGTTCCGTGATCGGCTACGACGCCGTGCGCGCGACGCCCGAGACGCTACGTGAAATGGAAAACCTGCTCGCGCGCGAACTTGACGACGGCGGGTGGGGTCTCACGACGGGTCTCATCTACCAGCCCGGCAAGTACTCCGACTCTGCAGAGGTGACGGCGCTTGCGCGCGTGGCCGCGGCACGCGGCGGTTACTACGCCACGCACATGCGGTCCGAGGGCGACGCGATCATCGAGGCGATCGACGAAGTGCTAGACCTCGTGCGCGCCACGGGCATCCGCGCGGAGATCTCTCATCTCAAGACGAGCGGCAAGCGCAACTGGGGCAAGATCGACGCTGTGCTGGAGAAGATCCAGCGCGCCGTCGACGCGGGCGAGCTGCTCGGCAGCGACCGCTATCCGTACTGTGCGGCGGGGACAGACCTCGATGTGGTCTTTCCCGACTGGGCGGGCGAGGGCGGAGTGGTGGCGGAGATCGCGCGCTTGAAGGATCCCGCAACTCGTGCGCGCATCGCCGCCGAGATTGACGCACAGGACCGCGACTGGTCCACGGTGATGATCGGGGGTACGTGGTCCGAAGTGACGCGCCCCTTCAGCGGCAAAAGCATTGAGGAAATAGTAAGGTCGGGGTGGCGGGTCCAGTCGGGGTGGCGGGCCTCTGTGCCCGCAGCTGGGTGGCAGGCCTCGAGGCCTGCCACGGATTTGCGGGCCCAGAGGCCCGCCACCCCGAATTTGCCCGCCAACCCGAATTTGCCCGCCACCCCGAAAGATACCACTCCAGGCACTCTCATTTGCGATATCTTGAGCGCCGACGCGTGCCGCACTGGGGCGTTCTTCTTCGGCATGAGCGAAGAGAACCTACAGAAGATCCTTTCGCGGCCGTGGATCGTGCCGGGCAGCGATGCCTCGTTGCGCGCTCCGTGGGGACCGCTCGGCGCGGATCATCCCCACCCGCGCGCCTACGGCACGATGCCGCGTTTCTTCCGTCTGCTCACGGGACGCGTCGATGGCCACGCGCGTATCTGCTCGCGCGAGGAGGCGATCAAGCGCATGACCTCGGTGCCGGCGGAGCGTTTCGGCATCCGCGACCGCGGCGTGATTCGCGTCGGCGCGTATGCTGATATTACGGTGTGGAACGAGGATTCCTTCCGCGAGACCGCAACCTATATGTCACCGCATTCTTTCTGCGAGGGCGTTGAGGCAGTGCTGGTCAACGGTTCGGTTTCATATCGCAGCGGAGAGTTCACGGGAAATCGCTCCGGCCGGTTCCTTGAGAGGTGATCCTGAGAGTCCAGGAAATTTCGGGGTGGCGCGCCTCTTCGGGGTGGCGGGCCTCCGTGCCCGCAGCTGGGGGGCAGGCCTTGAGGCCTGCCACGGATTTGCGGGCGCAGAGGCCCGCCACCCCGATGGAGCGTCCCGATTTCGGCTCGCCCCATCTCGGTTTACACGATTCGCAGATGTGCCCCACTCAAAAAGATTTTGATTTTTTCATTTGCATTCGCGTCGATTCCGTGTATAATTGCACTCGTTTCTTAGGGGAAGTGTACACTTCCTCCGTAGGATTTTGTCTTAACAGGACGGTGAGCCTTATGAAAAAGAGCATTTTATTGGCGTTTTTCGCCTGTTTTTCCGCGTGCGTCGCGCGCGCGGAGATGGTTACGCCTGCCATGGCGATGGCCGCTGCCGACGCTTGGGCCGAGCGCAACGCGCAGTTTGATACCGGTAACACTGCTACAAACGTGATCACGGTCTGCGATAACAATGCCGCGCAAACAGTCCTGTGGCATCAGGTGTCGATGGCCGGCGGCGGCTGCTTGATTATCGCACCGGTCACTGAAATCGAGCCTGTCGTCATGGCACTTGAACGCGACCCCGGCGAACTGCCTGCGGCGCATCCGCTGCACGCCATACTGACTCTCGACATGCGCGGCCGTCTCCGCTTCCTGAACCTCTACCCGGAAAATGCACCGTCCTCCGGCGGCAGGTTGCGCCTCGCGGCATCGTCATCGAGTGAGCCCGAGGATGAAGAAAAGGCTGCACACAAGGAGGTGGTGCGCCAGGAATGGGCGGAGCAGCAGCAGTCGAAATGGGAGAAACTCCGCGTACCCCGCAAGGGCGGCAAGGCGCGCCTCGGCGCAGACCTAACGAAAGCGGCGCCCGACAGCGCGATGAAGGTGAAGATCGTTTTGCCGGGCTTTGAGCCGGGGGGCAAGCTCACGCACTGGAACCAGAGCGGCGGCGTTTACAACATGTACACGCCGGGGGGCACGCCGTGCGGCTGCGTGGCCACTGCGGCGGCGGCGATGATGCAGTACTTCCATGTCGGTGAAAAAGCAGGGCAGGAAATCGAAAAGGGGAAGGCGGACGCGGGTACCACTTACCTGGGAAAAACTTACGCGACTAGAACGAAAGGCGGCAAGTACGACTGGGCAAACGCAAATTCAGAGCTTTACGGCCGTGTGGCGTTCGACGCGGGCGTTGCCGTTGGAATGGGCTGGAACGAGGGCGGATCTGGCGCACAGGAGTCGGCCACAGCCACTGCGTTTAGGGATTATTTCGGTTTCCAGGAAGCCCGTTACGTGGACAATCCCAGGCCAGACCAGTATGAAAAACTCATCTACGCCCAATGCCGTTCTGGCGCGCCGGTCGGCATGGGCATCGGTAAAAGCAAGGGCGGATCAGGACACTCCGTTGTCGCGGTCGGCTACGGCATAGACGACGACGACGTGGAGCGCGTACGCGTGTTCCTCGGCTGGGGTGGATCGGGCGACGGCTGGTACGCGCTCCCGTACATCAACACCAAGAGTACAATCGCCGGCGACGAAGACCTCTACGACATCCTGGCCGGCATCATCACGATGATCGGCTACGAGAACGACAACGTAGTGCCCGTTTTCGGACGGATGCTTCCCTACATCAACCCGCCCATGACGATCGGCGGCGTCGAGTACAGCCACGAGAAAGACGGCGACTACTTCGACAGCATCTTCACCGACGGCTTCTTCGGCGCGCGCGTTTCCGCAGCCGGAACGGCGAACAAACAGGTTGAACTTTCCTGCGCGGGCAAGTCGGGCAGCGTGACCATCGGCCCGGCCGCAAGCAAGAGCTCGTCTTACGTCAGCAGCGGCGACGCCATCTGCAAGTGGGTGCCCGATCCGGTCTTCTTCCCGCTCCTCAATTCCGAGGTGGCGCTGAGCTTCGCGGATGCGCGGGAGAAGTGCATCGCGTCGTTTGAGACGACCACGAACAAGCCCGTCTTCGCCTTCAGCGGAAGCTGGGGCGAACCGGCCACCGACGCCGCCTGGAACTATCTGTACTGGTTGGATACGGAAGCGGACGACGCGACGAAGGAGGCCTTCACCAACAAGTACATCGTCCTGTGCATCCCCTATAGCATGGGGCTCTCCTCGGAGTCCGACGGAAAACCGTCCATCGGCCTGTTCGACGGACGCGCCATTTCCGCGGACGAGAACAAGATGTGGTCGTTCTACAACGGGCGCCTCTCGTACTGGACAATCGGCAGCGCGACGTACACGAACGACGTGGACGGCGCGGGCTTCCCCTACACGAACGTGGTTGAGACAGCTGACGGCCCGTATGTGACTTATTCCTACACGAACGTGATTGACGGCGTCAGCGGCGAGGGCATTGACTACGTCACGGGCGAATTGATCACGAATGAACTGATTCGGGTGATGGAGGTTGGCCTCACGAACTTCCTCAGGAGGGCGTCAGGCATCTCCCTGAAGGTGGAGCACAACTGTCCCGAGCTACCCGGTCACCCGGATCCCGACTATGGTTTTTACGAAAACGCCTACACAAACGGCGTCACCATCTCCGTGACTTCTCCCGAGTATGCCACGAATGCCGCCCAAACTGTCGAGTTCAGGTGTATCGGCTGGGCCCTTTCATCGGATCAAGGCCCCGCAGTGGTGACTAATGAAATCACGGTGACGGAATTCACACCAGTCCGCAATGGCGCATACACGGTCACATGGCTGTGGGAAACCAACGCCGTGAAGATTACGCGGGAGGTTCTCGGCGACCTTAAGAATGTATGTGCCATCACGCCCAATAAGGGAGACAACGATTGGTACAAGATTGGAGATGTCGTCACCTTCACCGCAATAGGAGGGAAGTGGATGACCACCTCCTACGATTTCAATGGTTGGGGGTTGGAAGGATTTCTGGAGGATGACGAGTATTCCGAGTCCGGGAACCTGTTTGTGCTCAAGGTGTCGCACCCCGCGAAAATAAGTGCCACGTTCTCAAAAAGAGAATCCAATACTGGCACCTTCTACCTGACGGTGACGAACTTCGGAATCAAGGTGGGCGACTCCGTGCCGGAAACGCTCGTCGGCGGCGTTGCGCTTCCATACGAAACGGTCACGAATCTCACTCGTAGCATACCTACGGAAGTCATGCTTGCAACGAACGCCTATACGGACGTTGATGGCGAAGAGCGGACTTGCCTCGGGTGGCGGCTTTTGGATGACGAGGGTAACTTGCTCTGTGCCATTTACAACCTCGGCTTTTATGTTGTTGTGCCGACCAATTGCGTCAATGCTTCCTTCAATGACAATACGGTTATCCAGCAAGGTAATGGCGGCGGGCTTGTCATCAACGGCAATGACATAAAAGATCCTGATACGGGCAAGGTCATCGCGGAGGTGGATGGTTTTAGGATCTACGAACCGGGCGATACAAGCCCGCTGTCGTGGATCGGCATCAATCCAAATATCTACGGCATCACGAACGGGGCGTCGGTCACGCTCCAGTGGATGTGGGAAATTCCAAGGGAGCCGGATCCGAACACCACGTTTGACATCGTATGGAACGATACCCTGGATAATCTCCACATCGGCTACGAGACGAACCTCCTCACCAAGGCGGAAATGGAGGAATTGGGTGTGGAGCTGGACGACCTTACCGTGAACCCGCCGGCAGGCTGGATCGCCACGAAGTCGCTGGACGCCGACGGCAACGCCATCGCCACGCTCTCGCGCGACGACGAGCTCCTTACTTTAGCCATGAGTTCCTGCACGCTCACGATTGAACCCAAGTCCGACGAAGACGGCAAGTTGGAAGTGAAGGCCGACGTCTTCGGCGTGCGCGGGTTCTGGTACGTGCTCTACGGCTCGAACGACCTCACCACGTGGGAGGCGGTCACTTCAGGCATGTATGAGAGCGGTACGCCCGCCGCGCAGGGGCAGGGTACGGCGGAGGCTCCCTTCTCCGAGGTCAACCTTTCGATCATCGTGACGCCCGGCGAAACGGCCGCCGGCGTCAAACGCTTCTACAAGGTCGTTACCGGAGCAACGCAAAATCCCCTTACGGAAACAAGTCCATGAGGTGAACCATGATGATTCGATCCTCAATATTTGCGCTTATGGCGACCGCGATGACCTTCGCGGCCGAGGGGGTGAATATTACGGTCAACGTTGCAGTTGATTCAAGGATTGATTCGGTTGAGCTGAAAGCTGGGAGCCAGACGCTTGGACCCGTCGCCAAGAATGGCTCAGCCAGTTGGACTGCGTGGGGGGTAGGCACGGCATACACGCCTACGTTCACGGGCGTCGCACCGGGATATGAGGGACGTTGGACGGTTACAATGAGCGGCCAGGCAACGTTGTCGGGAGGAGAAGAAAGCACCATAACCATCCCGTCTTACTCATATACGGGATGCACGCTGAGCTTCACCGGTCAGGCGAAGACGTACACGGTAACGCTGGACCGACAGTCCGGCAACGGCGGCACCGCCTCCGTTACGGCGACATACGGCTCGGCGATGCCCGCGGCGACGATGCCCACGCGCAAGGGCTACACGTTCGGCGGATACTACACGGGTACGGATGGCGACGGCACGCAGTATTATACGGCCTCAGGCGCGAGCGCGAAGAACTGGAGCGAGGCCTCGGCCACGAAGCTGTATGCGAAGTGGACGGCGGACACGTACACGCTCACGCTGGACTCGCAGTCGGGCAGCGGCGGCTCGTCTAGCGTGACGGCGACGTACAACGCAGCGATGCCGACGATCGCCGTGCCGACGCGGACGGGCTACACGTTCGGTGGGTACTACACGGGTACGAACGGCGGCGGGACGCAGTATTACACGGCCGCTGGCGCAAGCGCGAAGAACTGGGACAAGACGAGCGCCACGACGCTCTACGCGAAGTGGACTGCCCTCACATACAATGTCACGCTAGACTTGCAGGGCGGCAGCGGCGGCGCGACTAACGTGACGGCGATCTACGACGCGGCGATGCCATCAGCGACGCCTCCCACGCGCCAAGGCTACAAGTTCGGCGGATACTACACGTCGCAAAACGGCGGAGGCACCCAGTACTACAACGCAGACGGTACGAGCGCGAGGCTCTGGGACAAGACGAGCGCCACGACCCTCTACGCGAAGTGGACGGCCGCCAAGTACACGGTCAAGCTGGACCGTCAGCAGGGGAGCGGTGGCCCGGATGCCGTGACTGCGACCAGCAACGAAGCGATGCCTACGCTGGTTTCAACCCCCACGCGCCAGGGCTACACGTTCGGCGGGTACTACACTGAGGTGAACGGCGGCGGGACGCAGTACTACAAGGCAGACGGAACCAGCGCGAGGAAATGGAACATGGCGGACGACGCGACTCTCTACGCGAAGTGGGTGGCGAATACGTACACGCTCACGCTGGATCGGCAGGACGGCAGCGGGGGGTCGGGTTCCGTGTGCGCGAAATACGGTTTGCCGATGCTTACCCCGATCGTGCTCCCCACGCGCGCGGGCTATACGTTCGACGGGTACTACACGATTCAGGGCGGTAGCGGCAAGCAGTACTACACGGCCTTAGGCGCGAGCGCGAGAAACTGGGAAGAGACCTCTGTGACTAAGCTGTACGCAAAGTGGACGGCGCAGACTTACGAGGTGACTCTCGACCGGCAGGGCGGCAGCGGCGGCTCGTCTAAAGTTAAGGCGACCTACAATGCGTCGATGCTGGAGATTTCCTTGCCGACTCGCCAGAGCTATGTGTTCGGCGGGTACTACACGGCGCCGAACGGCGTTGGTGCGCAGTATTACAAAGCGGACGGGACGCCGATGACCTGCAATTTCACCTCGAACACGACGCTCTATGCGAAGTGGACGGCGGGCACGTACACGGTGACGCTAGACCCGCAGTCGGGCAGTGGTGGCACGTCTAGCGTTACGGCGACATACAACGCAGCGATGCCGACGATCACCGTGCCGACGCGGACGGGCTACGCATTCGGCGGGTACTACACGGGTAAGAACGGCGTTGGTACGCAGTACTACACTGCATCAGGCGCGAGCGCGGCTAACTGGAACGATACTTCGTTGACGAATCTGTACGCTAAGTGGACGGCGGAGACTTACGAGGTTACGCTGGACCGTCAGTTGGGTAGCGGCGGTTCGAGTTCTGTGACGGCAACATACGACGCAGCGATGCTGAGTATTACCGTGCCGACACGCACGGGCTACACGTTCGGCGGGTACTACACGTCAGAGAACGGCAGAGGCAAGCAATACTACACGGACGCCGGGGCGAGCGCGACTAACTGGAACGAGACCTCGGTGACGAAGCTGTACGCGAAGTGGAGTCCTTATCAGTGGGAGGTCGCGTTTCATCCAAACGGTGCGGACGGCGCCGAGACGATGGAGAACCAGCAGCTCACTTACGGCATGAACCTCCCCGAGTGCGCGTTCACGCGCACGGGCTATGCCTTCAAGAACTGGTCGAGCGACACGAACTACACCTATCGGACGAAGTACTACGATGACGTTGCGGTGGTTACTAACCTGGCTGCGGAATCGGACGTCGCCGTGAATCTCTACGCAAACTGGACGGGCATCGTCTATACGGTAACGTTCGATGCGAACGGCGGCACGGACACTATGGATCCGATGTCCTGCACCTACGACGTGCCGACGAACCTACCCGTCTGCGCGTTCGTCGCACCCGACGGCTACGGTTTCAAGGGCTGGACGACGAACGGCGTGGACGGCGTGCTGTTCAATGACCATGCGCTCGTGACGAACCTCACTACCACGGCCGGGGCGGAAGTGGCCTTGTACACCTGCTGGACTGGTGCCACGTACGCCGTCACGCTCGATCCAGGCGACGGCGTGATGACGAATGAGATGTATGGGGCGAGCGTGCTCACAAACTTCGTTGTCGTGGGCGATGAATGGAACCTTTCCATCCCCACGAACAGCAACCCGCATCTCGTGTTTGACTGTTGGATAGCGCCTGGCGTGACGAAAAGATTGCCGAACGAGGTGCCTCCGCCATCAGCTGGCGTGACGAACCTTGTAGCTGCATGGAAATGGAATCCTGATGAGTTGGCCGTTGCCGTTAACGCATCCGAGCTGGAATTTGAAACGTTCGGAACAGCGGGGGCTAATGGCACGACCAATGATTCGCCGTATGAGGCGAATTGGTTTGTGCAGTCTAGTTTTTCATTTGACAAAGAAACCGCCGTACAAAGCGGTGCCTTGCAGGTGCCGAATCCGCCGGAATCTGATTACTACTCTACATGGTTGAAAACGACTCTCAGCGGAAAGGGAGTTCTCTCGTTTCAGTGGAAATGTGCGGCTCAGGAACGTTACAGATATAAAGATGACTACGACTCCTCAAACGACATTGATTCAGGTGATGTGCTTCGTTTCGGTCTATGTAACGAGGATGGAAGCTTCACGGAGATTGCACGTCTGGAGGGAAATAAAGACTGGACGAATGTTGTCTATACAAGCTCTGCTTCTGAGTCAGTGACTCTTGCATGGGCATTCCAGTTTAATCGCGGTGGTGGTCAGAGTGGTGGTACTGGATGGGTGGACCGGGTGACGTGGACGCCGGAAAAATACACCGTGAGCTTCAATCCGAACGGCGGTTATGGATGGATGGACGATCAGGAATTTACCAACAACGTGGTCTCATGTCTCTCGTCTAACGCCTTTACGAATATCGGCCACAAGTTTTTGGGCTGGACGAACGTGACGGATGAGGTTTTTTACATCGATGGCGCCGTGATTTCCAATCGGCGTGATTCCGGTGGGATGGTGAAGCTCTACGCAATCTGGGAGCTGAATGAGTACAAGATCGCATTCCTTGATCGCGGGAGAGTGGTCGAGGCCATTACGAATGATTACGGTACAGCGGTGACGGCGCCTCCGGAGCCGTCGTGGACGGGCCATACGTTTGCGGGCTGGACGCCGGCCGTTCCCGCGACGGTTCCCGCAGAGGACATGACATGCACGGCGCAGTGGACGCCGAACAAGTACACGGTGACGTTCGACGCGAATGGCGGCGTTGGCACGATGTCCGATCAGACTTTCACATACGACATCGTCTCAAGTCTTACGTCTAACGTCCTCACGAAGGTCGGGCATACTTTCTCAGGCTGGGCGACGAATGCGGCGGGGGAGGTCTTTTACGCCGACGGCGCCGTGGTTTCCAACCTGACCGACGTTGCCGACGGAACGGTGACGCTCTACGCGGTCTGGAAGCCTATTTCGCACACGATCACATTCCTTGATCGAGGGGAAGAGGTCAAGTCCATCACGCAGGCTTACGGTACGACGGTGACGGCTCCAACGGTTTCGTCGCGGACGGGCTATACGTTCGCGGGTTGGACGCCTGACGTTCCCGCGACGGTTCCCGCAGAGGACGTCACCTGCACGGCGCAGTGGACGCCAAACACATACAAGGTGGCGTTCGACGCGAACGGAGGCGTCGGTACTATGGCCGACCAGACTTTCACATACGACCTCGTCTCAAGTCTCGCGTCTAACGTCCTCACGAAAGACGGGCATACTTTCTCGGGGTGGTCAACGAATGCGGCGGGTGATGTCGCTTACGCCGACGGCGCCGTGGTTTCCAACCTGACCGCCGTTGCCGGCGGAAAGGTTACGCTCTTTGCGAAGTGGACGGCAACTGGCGGTGGAGATCCAGATCCTGGTCCAGAACCTGTCGAGCCCGAGCTGGTGTGGACTGTGACGTTCGACGCGAACGACGGCTCTGATGCGATTTCGATGCAGTCATTTACGAATGGCGTCGAGCAGGCGTTGTCCTCAAATGCGTTCGTCCGCACTGGCCATACGTTCGCTGGTTGGGCGACGAATTCAACTGGTAAGGTTGTCTACAAGGACGGACAACGCGTGACGCTTGCTACGAACAGCGTGACGCTTGTAGCGCATAAGATGCTCTACGCGGCGTGGACGCCGGTCGAGCATAAGGTGACGCTCAACGTGAACGGCGGTGAGGGAGAAGATTCTGTTGACGTCGAATACGGCACGATGGTTGGGAACATCGCGAAGCCCAATCGCACGGGCTACACGTTTGCGGGCTGGTTCTGGGCGGCGGAGGGAGGGGAGCCGATCGATGATGAGATGTTGGTGACGAGCAACATGGAACTCTTCGCGCAGTGGACAGTGAACAGCTACACTCTGACTTTCGACTCTAACGGCGGCAGCGAGGTCGCGCCGATTACACAGAATTTCGGCACAGACGTAACGGCACCTGATGATCCGACGCGCACGGGATACGAGTTCGACGGCTGGCAGCCAGCGATACCAGCGACGGTGCCGGCGAGCAATGTCACTTACACGGCGCAGTGGAAGAAGATCGTCACGCCAGAACCAGAGCCTGAGCCGGAGCCAGAACCCGAACCAGAGCCTGAACCTGAACCAGAGCCGGAACCCGAACCGGAGCCGGAACCTGAGTCCGAGCTGCGCCTGTGGTCGGTTGCACCCGAGGGTGCGGCGCCGGCCGTGGCTGCGGTGTACGACGGGTATCTCTACGATGCCAACGGGAACATGAAGGGGACGATACTGGTGAAGTTGGGCAAGCCCAACAAGAAGACCGGACTCGCCGCCGTGAAGGCGACGCTGGTTGGGACGGACGGCAAGAAGAAGACCCTCAAGGCGGCCGAGAAGGGCAAGGTGCAGATTGAGGGCGACGGTCCGACGACGGTCTCGCTCACAGGCGGGGACGTCTGCGAGGTGACGCTCGGCGCGAAGGGCATGGCCGGTACGTATGGCGGATACTCCATTGATGGTTCGTTGAAAGTGTTTACGTCAAAGGATGCGGCAGACAAGTCCGTGGCGGCGGATGTGCTAGGCAAGTGGCAGGGGGCAGTGGATGTGGCGTGGCGGCTCGCCGAGGACGGCTCGCCCTACCATACGTTGTCAGTGACGATTGCCGCGAAGGGCAAGGCGAAGGTGGCTGGGACGCTCGCGGATGGGACTAAGGTGAGCGGCGTGAAGGGGCAGCTGATCGTTGGCGAGAATTGGTGCTGCGTGCCGGTGGTGTGCGCGAAGAGGGGCGTGAGGCTTGCGTTCAACGTGTGGTTGCCTAAGGCCGCGACAAGCGCGGCCCTCCCCGTAGTTTATGGACTCGGTGAGGCGATTGCTGGGAAGCCGGGAACGCTGAAGGGCGGGGCGGTGTTCCAGATCGACGCGGCGGCGCTCGGGTCGGTGCTAGGGAAGACCTTGCTGCCGTACCTGCCGGACGGCCTCGCCGTGACGGGTGGCGCGAAGTGGACGCTGCCAAAGGCGGGGAAGGTCGTCTACGTGAAGGGCACGACCACCGTGGACGAGACGAAGGCGGGGGAGAACCCGTCTGGTCTGAAACTTACGTACAAGGCGAAGGACGGCACGTTCAAGGGGTCGTTCAAGGCGTATGCGGATGTAGGCGGCAAGCCGAAGGCGACGACGGTGAAAGTTTCGGGCGTTGTGGTCGACGGTATCGGCTACGGCGCGGCCACGGTCAAGAAGGTTGGCGGCGTCCCGGTTAAGATCGAATAGCCGCGCGGAGGAAATTTTCCACTTGTCCCAGCAACAGAAATTGTGTTAAACTAAAAACGCTTCCGAAAGGTTGGCCTTCAAGAGGCAAGACAGATGAGACATAAAAAAGAAATAGCAGTCGCTCCGTTGGGAGCGGTTCTGTGCGTATGCGCGTGCCTGGTTGGGTGCGAGCGCAGGGAGACTGCACCCTCGTCTCCCGCGTCCGCGCCGAAGGTACAGCCGGCGGGCACGTCAACAACTGCGACGATCGAAGAGCGTGCGCACGACCCTGTGTACCAGAAGCAATTGAAGGATGTTGAAAAGAAATTGCAGGACATCAGAAAGCAGCGAGAGGAGATCAAGTCGCTCATGGGGCAATTACGCGAGCATGTGAGGGCGTCACTGCCCAAGGATGCTACGGATGCCCAGGTGCAGGCAGCGCTTGATAAAAATCCTGCGTGGCAGGAACTTGTCGCCGCATTGAAGAAGAACGGCATCAAGGAAGAACGGAATCGTGCGGTGGCACAGGCGGCCGTACGTCAACGGATCATGCAAAAAAAGACGGAGAGCGCGGCAAGCACGACTCCGGCGGAAAAGTGATTTAAAAAAGGAAGGCGGTTCAACATGAACATGAAGAAAAAGATTGGCGTTTTCGCCACCCTCTTCGCAGCGGTGCTTTGTGCATTGCCCCAGTCGGCGCAGGCCCAGGGTAAAATTCGTTCGATAGAGATTCGATCGAGCAGCGACAACGGCAAGACGTACAAATTCCCAAACTATGACGACCCGTTGCGCGTAGGCGACAAGATTTCCATCATATTCCATCTAGCGAATTATGGGTGGACTGTGACGGAAACAACTAATCCGGGAGACGCCATTGCATACCAATGGTACTTCAAGTATCCGGGCGGCGATTCGAGTACTGCGCGGAAACCGCAGGTGGGCTTGTGGATCGGTGGCCGTGTTCGTGAAGCCGAATATGCCACTTCCTCGCTTTCGGACTGGACTGCTGAAGGGGCGCTTAATGGACGGCACTACACGGACTTGGAGTTCACGTATACGGTCCGTGCGGGTGACATTGCCTTGCCGATTCAACTGGCCAATGTCGCTGGCGACGGACCGGCGGACTCGTCGGGCTATTATTTTAAGTGGAACGACTGGCAGTTGACCAACATGAAAGGTGATGTTTGCACCGAGTTTGCATTTGGGCCTGAGAAGTTAACGGCCGATACGGATTTCCTTCCGATTGACGGTGCGAATTACGCTGCGAATTGGCGCTCTGAGTTTGATATATTTGGAACTGAGGATGGTCAGCCGAGGGCAACTCTAGACATTGACTTATCGGAGGCCGGCGTCTACGTGAGGACCATTGACTTTGACGATGAGTATAGTGACACGTCAACCGATCCACAAATATGGCGTAAGATTCATCAAGATTCGAATATCTCAGACAAAAAGCCTGCCGTAAAAGTGTCCGGGTCCGGCAGCACGCCCAATACGGTTGAACTTTACGTGTGGGCTGAGAATCCAGACATCGCGGTGATTGAAAAAGGCAGTGAGAACAAAGGCGTGGTTGCGACAAACGCATACACGTTCAAAGACGGGGTTACGCGCGTCGTCGGCACGTTTATATTGACCGCGGGGGACTCGTCCGTGCCGTTCAACGTGCGGGCACTCGGGGCAGAGGGGGGCACGACGAAATTGTTCTTGGCTTCGACGTGCACCAACGTTTACAATGCGTCAGGCCATCTGATAACGAATTTCACAGAGCGCACAATCAAGATTGACAAGCCGTTGCCGCCTTTCATCTCCGTAAAGGTGGAGGACATTTCCGGGACCGTGGAAGATAAAGACAAAGGTGAAAACAACGAGTGGGTAAGGGAGACGGCAACGTCAGACCATGTGGCGGCGAAAGTCAAGGTGAACGTAGAATTGTCGCAAGTATGGACAGACGACATTGACGTCCCCATAAAGGTCACTATGAAGAAAGGCAGCACCCCCGTTGAGGCAGGCAACGATTACATCGGTCTGTCCGATTCGAGCGTGAATGACAACACCGAATGGAAGACGCTGCTGCATGTTGATGCGGGTGATGCCACTGCAGCCATGTCTCTGTACATGTATGTGAACCGCGGTACGACAAATACGATCGACGGGCTCGTCTTTGAAGTTGATACGAGTGACCCGCGTTGGACGGCATCCGCGAGTTCGTTCTTCAACGGTACGTTCACGAGCGCTACCGTTTACATTGAACCAAGTGCGCCAGTCGTTACGGGTCCGGACTTTACCGCTCAGCGTATGGTAGAGGCGGGCAGCAATTGGAAATGCACGTTGAGCGTGGTGGATGCCTTCGGCGAGCGCGATGGCCCCTACACAGTCAAATGGGTGTATGACAATCCTCCGTCTGGCGACCCGTTAGAACCCGACAGCGACTACGCTACCATTGCCACGACTGTTTCTCGTCGGGATTACGAGAAGGGCGCTACAGTCACGTTTGAAGTTCCAGTTCCGCTTTCCAAGCTTGCGGGAGTTTACACGAACTACTTCCGCGTCGTGAATCAGGACAACGGAGTGTCCTCTCCTCTGAACATGGTTGTGTGGAATGTCCGGGAGCCGCTGTCGAAGGGCATGACCTGCACGCGGTTGAAGTCAAAGTTCGCTGAAAATACCTATGTAGAGCAGGATGTCGTCAGCATATCGTTCAGCAACGGATTCTCCATGCCAGACAGGTATGGTCAGGACGAAGGCTATCTCTTCCTGATTCCGTTGAATGAAAGTTCCTCCAATCTCGTTTGGTGCGTCGACACCGATCTAAATGATGACCGCGACTGGAAGGGCGGCATTGAAATAACGCAGAAGTCGCCCACGGAGCCTCCAATGGTCATCCCCATGGTGCTGTTGGATGGCAACGCGAGTACGGCAGGTACGAAGATGAAATTCCAGGCAGTCGTTCGTACTAAGCCAAGTCTCGACGAGGGTCAGGTCGTGACCGAGTGGGGTACTGCGCATACATTCGAATTTAGCGTGACTAACGTTGCGCCAATAGCCTATTCCGTTACGATGGGCGCTGAAACGCTGAAGGAAAACGGTGGACAGATGAAAAACCATGTCTCGCTGAACGCGACGAAGACGTTGAGCGCCAGTGCGGGGCCCAAGGGGCAGGGCGAGCCGTCCGAGTGGGACTTGCATGCAGACGAGGATGATGCTCATGCGGATCCTGCGGACTACTATACCGATCCTACAAAGGCGTTCACCACGCGCTGGACGTACACGTACGATGACGGATATACAGAGACTGATGCTGACGGCGGCATCAAATACGGAATACCTTCTAAGAGCTTCAACCACAAATTTACGCATGCCGGTGTCTGTACCGTGACAGTGGAAATGCGTGACAAGGACATGTATGACCGAGTGGGCAACGAGTGGACGGAAGAAAACGTATTTACGTTCACGGTTGTCGTTGACGCCAAGCCGGCCATCTCGCTTTCGCCCCGTTACGGATCGACTGTGTTCACCGAAGCCGACGGCGTTGCAGGTGAGACCAGCCCGAGCCGCATCAACGTGAACCTGACGGCGAAACCGTCCGAGGAGATCGCCGTGCAGCTTTTAATCAGGCGCGTGGGTACTGATGACGGCAACTATCCCATGCCCGAACTCAGCACCACGACGCTCACCTTCGGCGGCGACAGCCCCAATACCACCAACGCCTACTTCACGCTGAGAAATCTGGACGGCACCGACAAGACGCTGGATCCCGGCTTTGTGATTTACGCCGCCGTTACCAACGAAAATCGAAACAGCGACAACGTGCCGTGGAAAGAAGTTTACCGCGATACGTCGCTGCCCATCTCCATCGTGAACCTCGCGCCTGAGATTACCAGACCCATCTCAAACACTGTCACGCGCGCCATCAACGAGCCGTTCACCATCAACTATACCTTTAAGGACTTCGGCTCCTACGATATGTATAACAACGGGGTCAAGGGCGAAACTCTGTACTGGACTATTACCGGCGAGCCGTCGTCTAGCTACGTGATCACGCCGCCGCCGAACATGAACACATATCGCGGCGAGTTCACAACGATGTTCACGAGTGCCGGAACTAAGACGATTCAGCTGCAGGTCGTTGACAAGGACGGCGGCGAGTCCGAGGTGGCCGTGTGGTACTACAAGGTCGATGCAGCCAAGCAGCTTCTGGTCACGCCATGCGGACCGGGTGAAAGCAGCGGAGGCAACTTCGCGGTCAAGTGGACGGGGCAGCGTAACCTCGGCGTCGGCTACGTGTGGGCAGACGGCGCCATCAAGCCGTTCTCTGATTTTACGCACATGTACACGTATGCGCCGTCAACAGCCTCTGCCATAGCATACGCGCATGGCTACAGCGCAGGGACCGTTGATACTGGCTTGACGACGCCGGGCAAAGGTTACGCGGTGACACAGAACGGCAGTTACCCCGCAACCGGTAATTATTATAGGGCAGATGCGGTAAAAGACAGCTTCTTCTACGCCTGGCTTCTGTCAGCCGGAGAGGAAGGAGGATCCGGACTCGTAACGACTTTGATGAAACTCGCCCCGACATACGGAGCCGACAGCAACTCCAAGCAGATAGCACCTCTTCCAAAGGAGGAGAAGGACGCTACGTACTATCCTGATACGATTCTCGACGCAATATTCTCCAAGGAATTTCTCGTCTCCGATAACCTCGGCGACCTCAATGGCGACCAGATTCCGGATATCTACGCCGTGAATCCGATCTGGGATGGCGGCAAGAGGCTGTTTGAAATCGCCGGGTACAATTCCGAAGACGGTGGCGATGTAGCATTCAAGGCGTCCTCGTATAATGACGATGGCGACTACCTGCCGTCCAGGTCCTTCCAGGGCGGACTGCCGAGCACGGCCGACGGTTGGTCGACACTTGGCGAGCCGTTCACCGCCTATAAGGAAATCCGTGGCGAACACGAGGGACTGAACCACCGTAAGGAACATGCCCTCGGTAACGACAAGAACCTCTACGTCCGCGGCGAATGGGTGTCCGTACCGCATTTCTCCGAGGCCGAGACGAACGCCGTCGCGTACTGGAACGCCAAGCGCAACGGCAGTCCCACACCCGATCTCGTGACCTGGACCGAATTCAAGGCTGCTGCGACGAACGAGGCGACATACGCCACGGAATTTGCGGAATGGTCCAGCAAATTCGAGACCGCCGTCAAGGATCCGAACAGCTGGATCCCCGAAAAGCGCACAGACCCGACGCTGTGGGACACCGACGACGATGGTTTGCCCGACGGCTATGAGTATTACTTCTGGTATCGGGCAGCAGTCGGCACGATTAATGACGGAAAATGGGTGCAGCTGACGGGCGAGAAGTTCACGCTGAACAACATCACCAAGGGCGACAAGATTTCGCCCGAAGACATCATGAAGGCGTTCGACCCGACGGTTAGGGCCAGCGGCGACATCGCCACGCGCGACACCGACAACGACGGCCTCACCGACCTCGAGGAATTCGCCATGGGCACAAATCCCGTCCACTGGGACTCCGACGGCGACGGCATGAGTGACCTCTGGGAGGTGATGCGCGGGTTGAACCCGCTCAAGGTTCCCTCGAATCCCGAACAGAACCCGGACGGCGACTTCATGGCCTCCTACCACACGCCGGGTTCATACGCCATCGTGACGCTCAACAACGGAAAGGTCTACGCGCTCGAGCAGAACGGAACCAACCTCAAGACGTTCGAGGCGGAAAGCTTCGACGGCGACGGCGGCAAGACCAAGGGCGGCACGAACGTGCTCGCATCCGTCGTGTTCGGCGTGGAGGATGTCTCGAACGTCACGGCGATCGCCGTGTTCCACTACGGCAACGACTCCTCCGCGTGCGTGCCGAAGAAGCGCGGCAACCCCAATGCGCAGGAGAAGCCGCTCGATCCCGACGAGGTGAGCCTGGCCGATACGGAGGTCGTGTCGGTCCAGCTCAGGCAGTCGCTGATGCTCATCCACGACCAGGTCTACAACCAGCATGAGTTCCACCCGTACACGGCCTGGAACATCAACGCGAACGGAGACGTCTCCGCCCGTTGGGGCGCGGCTGTGAACACCGTTCCGTACAACTGCGTGGACGAATACCGCGTTATGAAGTACCGCTACGAGGTGGGAATCGCCAACCGAGACAATAATCGCGCGCTTGCCGACATTTTCCTTGACCTAACCACCAATCCGAACACGCCGTTCACGGATGCCGCATATACAGTTTCCTGGGCCGGCACGGATGGCGGCGGCACGGAACAGGTTGCCTCCGTGGCCTCGATCCCCACCTACAGGAGCGACAACCACGGTGCCGATACCGACGAGGACGGCATCCCCGACGGCTGGGAATTGTACGTGGGCGCAAACCCCAACGACGCCACTGACGCCAGCGGTGACGGCGACCGCGACGGCCTGAGCCTGCGCAACGAATACGCCGGCTCGGACTCCTGCGACGCCTACCAAAACGCCGCCAACGCCGAAGGAACGGCGACGATCTACCAGTACCACCCTGGCAACGCAAAGGGCTGGTTCAACAAGTTCACCCCGACCGATCCCAAGGACGGCGATACCGACAAGGACGGCGTGAGCGACAGCGGCGAAGGCGGCGTGTTCATATACGGCGACCCGACGGACGACGGCTCCACGTGCATCCGTGGCGGCGGCCTCAACCCGTGCGGCGTCGATACTGACTTCGACCTCCTGCCCGACGGCTGGGAACGCCAGTACCAAGGCACGGTGGTTCCCGCCGGCACCGGCTTCGAGAACATTCACCCGGACATCGTCCAGATCATCAAGCGGAACGACAACCTCGGAAGCAACGCTGTGATTCGTGCCTACATCTCGTTCGGCATGGACGGCACATACAACGACGCGTTCAAGGTCCCGACCGCAAATCAGGTTGATCCGAGAACCGGCACCCGCCGCAACCTCGACTTCGACAACGACGGACTTCTCAACTTCCAGGAATACCTCGTGCAGGTGCTCCGCCACCTCCGCTACGACGACACCGAAACCCCGCTCATGGGCAGTTACCTGCCCGACGGCATCGCCGGCACGCGCAAGTACATCGGTTTCCTGCCGATGCACGTCTGGGACGGCGCGACCTTCTTCAAGACGGCGCGCGCAGCCGGATTCACGGGCCTCTCGGCACGGCAGGGCGACGGCTTCAAGTTCAGGGAGCTTGGCTACTTCGCTCCTCCGGAGAAGACGTGGGACCTCACGATGTCCGGAAGCCGCATCCTCAAGCCGCCGAGGGGACTCAGCGACATCGCCACGGCAGACGACGAATCCCGCATGGGTGCCTCGCGCTACGTAGGCACGGACCCGCGCGACTGGGATACCGACCGTGACGGCATGGACGACTACTACGAGCTGTTCCACGGCCTGAACCCCCTGCTGGGCAGCAAGGACATAATCTCCGAGGCGTACAACACCGTCCTGAGCAACGATAAGCTGTTCAGCGCCCGCTGCACCGCATGGTCGAATTGGGAGGAGAAGGAACTCGTCTACGACGCGATGAGGTTCCCGTGGGCGATGGGCGTGGCCGAGGCGGACGCCGACGGCGACGGCCTGCGCAACACGGACGAGGCCCTGCTCGTCAACATGCCCAATCCGAAGAACTACCACACCGACCCGACGCCGCTGTGGATGACGGACTCCTCCTCGAAGATCAGCGTCACGGCGCAGTACTACTGCCGCGACCCGTACGCGAGTGGCGAGGGCGACGACATCCCGGCCCTATCCACCTTCCCCTGGTTCACCTACGTCGACGGCAGGGATCCGGGCAGCGTGAACAAGTACATGTTCACCTTCGAGGAGAACGAAGGCTACGACACCGACCACGACTGGATTCCCGACGAGCAGGAGCTCACCCACGCCGTGACTGGCGCGTCCAGCCCGCTGCACAGTTCCGATCCAGACCGTCGTCAGGCGATGTACTTCCCCGGCGAGGAATCGGTGGTGCAGTCCTACTCCGGCAACCTCCACCGCCGCATCGGCGAGAACTACGCGATGCTCCGCGCGTTCTCGGTCGAGGCATGGGTGCGTCCCGAGGACCTCACGCGCGAGCAGACGATCGTCACGCGCGTGTGCAACTATCCCTCCAGCACGCTCTCCAACGCCACGCATCAGGTGCGCGCCAACTTCCGCATCAAGATGGATGACAACGGCCGCGTCTGGGGCCAATACGACTCCGACGACGCCGTGCAGAACGGCAGCCCCAAGGGCTTCGGCACCGCAACCGTCGAGGGCAACACGCTTGAGTCCAACAAGTGGTCGCACGTGGCCTTGACATTCGACGGAAACTCGCTCATCCTCTACATCAACGGACGCGAGGTGAACCGCTACTATTCCAACCTCATTCCCGCGAACGGCCTCGTCGTGACGTTGCAGGAAGTCAACCCGAACGGCTCCAACTACGGCGTTGACGGCTACGATACATATCCGAGTGCGCTGCTCATCGGCGCGGACGCAAAGGAACTCGGCGCTCTCGACATCGGGCCTGAATCCTCGTGGACGAACTACTGCGCCCACTACAAGGGCTGGGTCGACGAGGTGCGCGTGTGGGACGGTGCCCGCACGCAGGCGGAGATCCAGGCCGACATGCTCAAGCGCTACACGCTCAATGACGTCTCCGACCTGCGCGCCGCCGTTTACAAGGAATGGCTGAACGGCGGCACGCACAACCCGAACGACGGTCGTCCCAACCTGCCGACGGAACTGGTGTTCCACTACGGCTTCCAGCAGTTGCCGAGCGAGATCGAGGCCGACTACGTGGCGTCCGAGCCCAGCGGCTTCACCGAACGGGTGCTCGACAACGTGAAGTGGAACGGCCGTAGCGTCGATATCCGCTGCGGGTGGTGGAACGCCGTCCCGATCGCCAGCACCGTTTACGGCAACCGCGCGATCGTGCCGTGGGTCCGCGACACGTGTGCCATGCTGCCCATGCTTGACGGTTCCAGCTACGACAGCCGCTACTGGAGCGAGCTGATCGGCGGCGTGACGTTCCCGACGGAGGTCAACGTCCAGACGTTCCAGTTCCCGAACGTAGCGAATCCGTATCCCTACTGGAACTACATGGCCGAGACGTTCTTCCGCGAACAGCGCCTCAACTGGATGCGCGGTTCCGTCGGCGCCGGCCTTTCAGACGCGGCCGACGACGTGTACAACCGCCTACGCTTCGGCAACCGGACGCTCTTCGTGGGCGGCTCCGACCTCCTGCCGCTCGGCGGCGCGTTCGCGAAGCGCTGCCCCGATTTCTGGGACGGCCAAGGCTCGACCGACGCCTGGACCGCCACGGTTGATGACACCGACAACGACGGACTGCCCGACTGGTGGGAAGCCCATGCGGCTGCCGAATACGGCGCAGACGCCGCCACGCTGACCACTAAGACGAAGATCAGCTACAAGCTGCCGTCCGGCTCGGTCGTCGAGATGTCGGCGTGGGAGGCTTACCAGATTGACCTCGCGCGCGGCATCATCCCCGGCGTGCCAGCCACGTACGACCCCGCCTTCGAGAGCCTGGCGGACAACAACAACGACGGCCTGCCCGACTGGTGGCAGAAACTCTACGACGTTTATGATCTTGACCCAGACGAGGACCCTGACAACGACGGCCTCTCAATCTATCAGGAGTGGAAGATTTCTTGGGACGAGGAAAATGGGTTCGGCGTGCTGAACGGCTATCCGTTCCTGAGCCCGACGAAGGCACGTTCTGGCGACGCGCAGGAAGTCACCGACTACTTCCTGAAATCGACCACCGCGCCATACGAGGGGTACTATCTCGGCGAGATCGTGGCGGACATCGACATGATGGAGGACGGCTTTGAGGACTTGTTCGGCACTGACGACACGGTGTTCGACGCCTGGAGCGACTACGACGAGGACAGCTGGACCGCCTGGTCGGAACTGCGTTACTCCACGTTCAAGATGTCCAAGGCCGGACAGTTCGTCTCGCACTACGTGGGCGATACGGAGGTCGTGGACTCGCCCGAGCCGGTGATCCACGCGACACTCCGCTACAACGGTGAAATCCCCGCTGGTTCAACCAACACGACCTTTATCGTGCAGGCGTTCGCCGGCAACAACATGCTGAAGGCCCCCACCGCCACCTACGTGGTCAAGCCCGGCACGACCGAAACGCGCTACTACTACCTTGGCATGCAGGAGGACCGCGTCCTGCACGGCACCTTCACGCCCGGATTCGTGCAGACGCAGAAGGGCTCTCTCGCGCTTCAGTTCGCGTTCATCCAGCCGGCGGACACATACGCCTGGAGAGTCACTACGGACAACGGCGTGAGAGAATATTCGGGAACTTACGCGGAACTCCGCGAGGCCATCGTCAGATACGGAAACAGCCTTGAAGTGGCCGCGCTAAGCTTCCAATGGAGCGACGTAAACGGTGGCGTGTCCGCGACGGACGGCACGCGCAACGCACTTACGATGGCCATAGATTCCAACACGCAGAAGGGGCATCTGCTCGTTGACATGGAGATCGTGGGCGACATCGATTGCACGACCGGTGACTTCACTTTTGACTTGTCGAAGATCGCCGGGCATACGTTCACTGACTCGGCCATTCCGTCGTCGCAGTGCTTCTACCGCATCGTGTACAACGTCAAGCTGCCGACGATGCAGAACAAGAAGCTGGCGCTCTCGCTCGGCAAGCCCACGCGCGGCGCCCTCGTGGAGGGACCGACGGCCTTCGCGGCGTTCATAGACCTCAACGGTAACGGCACCTTCACGGCCGATTCCGAGCCGTTCGGTTTCGTGAAGAACGTCGAAGTCGGCTGGGATAACGTGCCCGAACTCGTCATCGAGCTGACGGACACCTCGGCCGCCGCAGGCAAGCGCCTCGCCTATACCGCCGGTTCCGACGCTACAAACGTCGTCCGCATCATCCGCACGGCCATCAACGGCAAGGAATCGCTGGACAACGGCCAGTCCGTCAAACGCCGTATCGTCTATAACCGCGACATGACCTCGACCGACCGCAAGTCTATCCACGAGGGCGACCTCGTCACCGCAGGAAGGTTTGGCCTCGACTGGGCGAACCTACGTTCCGACGTGGAGGCTTTGGACGGCCTCGATCTCAAGAGCGTTATCTCCGTGACTTATACGGTCGTCACAAACGCAGGATCGGTAATTAACATCAACTCTAACGACGTGGTGGACGTCTTCACCGTTTCGTTCCCGGCCGAGCAGAGCAAGCCGACAGCCGTCGCTCCGAGCCCGCTGACGGGCCCGAAGGTCGAGACGCAGCGTCCGACGTTCAAGTGGACCGGTACGGAGGACAACACGGCGTTCATCCTCCAGATCCTCAATACGGACGACACGCCCGTTTACACGTCACCGCTTCAGGTCCTGCCGCCGCGCGACTCCAGCGGAGCTTACGTCTGGACCGCGCCGGTGTACATTGGCACGAACGTGTGCGCCGACGCCTGGTCGCTTGACAACAACACCAACTACAGCTGGCGTGTGGCGATGTTCTCGCCCAAGTTCTCCAACACGAACCTTGAGACGGCCGTGTGGAGCGACGCGGCGGCGTTCGAGACCCGTCTCGCCGAGGGCGGTACCCGCACGACGGCTTACGGGGCTGCGGATGTGAAGGTGCGCTACTTCGGCCCCGCCACGAACGACCTCTCCAGCGTGGTGGTGCAGCTGTACAAGACGGCCGACTTCACCGGAGACCCCGCCGCGCAGTCGCGCCTCTTCGACGTTGACGGCCAGGTTGAGCTGCTGACGAACAACACGTACGTCGTCCGCTTCCTTGGACTTGAGGAAGGCACCTACTACGCCCTCGCCTACATTGACCGCAACGGCGACTGCGTCCGCCAGCGCAGCGAAAGCTGGGGCTACGCCAACCAGGTCGGCACGGGCGTTGAGGAAATCTACACGCCGGTTGAGGTCAAGATCGTCTCGAAGAGTGGCACAGTGCCGTCCGCTGAAATCTTCATGGAAGATGCGGACGTCAACCAGAACGACATCCCCGACTGCCTTGACGACGAATCGATCCTCACCGTTGCCTCGGCGACCGCCGGTGCCGACACGACCGACGTTGACGGCGACGGCCTCACCGTCGACGACGAGACGGGCGATACCTACACCGATCCTTCGCTGTGGGATTCGGACGGCGACGGCATGCCCGACGGTTGGGAAGCCATGTTTGCTGGCACCGACCCGCTTTCCGCCGATGCGAATACAGAGATTGCCGGCGACGTGATGGCTTATGCCGAGGAAACTTGGAAACTCGTCACCGACGCAGCTGGATCCACGTACCTCGTCAACCCGACAAACGATACGGTGCATGTTGGCGACGATCTGCCGCTCTCGCGTCTTGTTGCAACATACGACTACCCGGTCGATGTCAACGGTGAAGTCGTGTACCATTACGGCATGGGAACGAACCTCCTTGATGAGGTGACATTGTTCCGCGTGGCGAAGGTCGAAAATGTCACTGTCGTACTAGTCCATGCGCAGGTGTACGCCGCTTATGGATTCGACCAGCTGACGGCGAACACGACCGCCTATCTCGCAGGCGGGGCTGTGAACACGAAGGAATTCACGGCGCTCGACAAGTACCTCCTCATCCGCTACTTCGAGGCGCTGGGCCTCTGCACAGAGGCGGACGTCAATACGAACCGCAAGTGGGCGGACTTCTCGCTGAAGCCCAACGATCCCGATAACGACCGCGACGGCGTGTATGATGGCTGGGAACTTTACGTGATGTTCGGTCCGGATGTTGTTACCGACACCCTCGCCGACGCGCGGATCAGCCCGTTCAACTACGACGACGCGCGCACTGTCGCGCCGGCGGCCGGAAGCGCGCTCACCGTGCTTGAGGAATTCGACGATGGCAACTCCCCGACCGACCCTTGGAACGTGAAGTCGCTTCCGCTTGACGGCATCTCGGACAAGGATGCGTATGATTATTCCCTCAAGACAGCCGAGGATCAGCTTGCTGACGATGACAACGACGGCCTTTCCAACTGGGCAGAGTACCTCGCCTCGAAGTTGACCGGTAAGAAGTTCGATGTTGCCAATCCCACCACCTTCGACAACCGCCTTGACTACTTCTATCAAATCACGCAGGACGGCGTTACGAAGTATATTGGCGAATGTATCGACGCGGGCAACCTTGGCCTCGTGGCCGACCACGACTTCATGGAAGACTGGTGGGAGGACAAGTATGACGTCACGCCCGTACCCGGCTGGTCTGCCACGCCGTGGCCCGCGCCGCATCGTGACACCAACCGCTATGTGTACGACCCCTACGCAGATCGCGACGGCGACGGCTGGTCGAATTGGTCTGAGGCACGCTCGGCCAACTGGCGCGGCTACTTCTACGACGACCTCGTCGATTCGTGGGTGGCGTCCGGCGAGGACTACAATCTCAAGAGCTATCCGACGCCGACAATCAAGGTGTTCCCGACCTACTACGGTCTGCACCAGCCTCTTGTCGGAAAGTCGCTCGTTGTTCGCGCCCACAGGAAGGGCAATCCCCAGGACGTTGTGAAATACGTCGCGATCGGCGCGGAGGCGGGCGGTTCCGGCGGCGGTGCCAGCAGCACTTCTGGCAACGGCACTGCGGTCTCCAGTATCATTGGCGTATATGACAAGCCGATCGTGATGCACGGACATCTCCATCCCGGCAGACTTCTGCCCGACAGCGGTGCAAAGTTCGAGACGCGCAGCTTTACTGTCGAAACGTACTATACCTGGCACTGCACGCGGTGCGGACTTACGACTCGTACAACGTCGTATGACGAGTACAACCAGCACAAGCAGAGGCATGGCGAGGCGACCGAGGGCGGCGGAGTTGGCGTTGTGCTTGAGCGTGTAACCTCCGAGCCGATGGAGCAGTTTGCGCGTACCATCTGCGGCCCTGACGGGCGCACCGGTGACATCGTGACGATGACGAACAATGTCGTAGTCGGCAGGGTCAACTTCATAACGGGCGAGTACACGATTGACCTCGCCAAGGTGCTGTCTGCCGGATATGAGCTTGAGGGCAAGTTCTTCAGGGCGACCTGGGACTACCGTGTTGGCCGCGAGTGGCCGCAGTCGTTCTGCCTGAGCGTGCCGAGCGAGGGCCGCTTGAAGGAAGGACTCAATACGTTTGAAGTGTTTATCGACAAGGACGGTAACGGCGAGTACGATGCTGGCGAACCCTATGGATTCGTCAGGGACGTGAACGTGGGTTGGGATTCCGTGCCCGAAATCGTGGTCGAACTCCGCGACGAGTCGCCAGTCGGCGAGCGCTTCAACATAGGGGCGCAGGGGGACATTTCGACTCGCGTCCGCGTGGTCCGCACCGCGATCAACGGTCAGACGCTGAAGCGCCGCCGCACGGTTTACGCGAAGACGCTTGACCTGCGTGCGGGCAAGCTGTTCACCGAGGCCGACCTCGTCAAGAACGATGAGTATGACTTCGACTGGACGGACCTCGTGGCAGACGCGACGGTCCAGCTCGGCATAGAGGCCGCCATCGCTGGCGAAGTTGATTCACGCGCTTGTTCGACGTGACGAACTCCGCGCCAACTGCGAGCGGGGCATCCGCCACCCACACCCATACCGTGGCAACGGCCCAGCCCACGCTGTGGTGGCAGGCGTCCGCTGGCTATCCCGCCTTCGCGCTCCAGATAGCGAAAGACGAGGCATTCTCTGAAATCGTTTATGCGACGACGAACCTCATGCCTGGTGCCACGTCCGAGGGCTGCTTGTTCAAGCCCGAGATTTACGTAGGCGACGGCCTAGAGGATGCAACAACCTACTACTGGCGTGTCCAGCAGTTGAACGCGAAGTTCACCACCAACAAGTGGAGCAAGGTTGCGAACTTCCGCACAGCCGTGAACAGCACGAATGCCGACACCGGTTATGGACGCGTTGGAGTGGACGTGCGCTATTACGGTCCGGCCGAAGCGGCGCTCTCTGACGTTGTCGTGGGCGTGTACGAGTCTGCCGATTTTGCCTCCATGCCGGTAGCTCGCAAACGCCTCTCTGGCGACGGGAATGTCTCAACCCTTGTGAACGATGCAAATAAGCCGTTCTCCGTTGTCTCCACCAACATTGTACTGGATGGTATCGCCCCCGGCAACTACTATGTTATGGCATTCATTGATAAGAACGGCAACGGTAGGCGCGACTACTGGGAGAGCTGGGGCTACGTCAACAAGATTACGACGGACGACGCCGACATCTACACACCCGCGACGTTCACTGTATCCTCCGCGAAGGTCGATGTGCCGACGGGCATCCTCGTAATTGAGGATACGGACGTCAACCAGAACTGGACGCCAGACTGCCTTGAGGACGACGATCTGCAGGAATGGAAGCTCCCGTCTGAGATTGAACCCGACGAGCCTTCCGCCGATGACATCGACTCCGACTGCGACGGCCTAACGGACACCGACGAGGACGACTACGGCACAGATCCGCTCAAGCCCGACACTGACGGCGACGGAATCCCGGACGGCTATGAAATAGACCATGGTACCGATCCGCTCTTCGCGGACGCTGATGTGGCCGGTATGAACGACGTGATGGCGTACAAGCTGGATTCGCTGAAGGTGATGGTCACAACGAACGATACCGGCGAGGTGACTGGCCGCTATGCGGTCAACTCCCGCTTCGAGAATGGTTACGAGCAGCAGAGCAACACCGTTTACACCGTGTTCGAGGTGAACGGCCAGCTCTACGTGGGAGCACCGACGAACCGTCAGGACGTGATGAACACTTACGCTTACGGTTACGTGACCAACGTTGTCGTGATGCACTCGGCGGTCTACGACTTCTACGGCTACGACCCGACCACGGCGAAGCCGGGAACGGTCCAGACGGTTGCCGGCGAAGACGGTGCTGAGACCTCGCAGACCGTTCAGGGTGCGAACACCGTTCCGTTCACGGCGCTCCTGAAGTATGTGACGCAGGAGTACTACCTGAAGGAATTCGGCGACGCGACGAACGACTTCGCGCTTGCGATCAACAAGCTCGACTCCAACGCCAACTATCTGCCTGACGGCTACGAGCTGTACGTCCGCTACGCCGTGTGGCACGATCCGGCGTTGACGTATGACGACGCGGATGCCCGTTCCTCCTACGGCGACAACATCGCACAGCTGCCGTATGACCCGTACGACAACTACTTCTTCTACAACTACCTGAAGAAGCAGAATGCGGAACTGGCGGCGACGCTGCCTCCGTTCGACAACGCGACGGCCTTTGACCTCGGTGTGGTAGGCGCGGGCGGCTTCGCCGGCGCGGACAAGGACTGGTGGGACTGGGCGCCGGAGGACGACTACATGGCATACGTCCAGACGAACGTGCTGATTTCGGTAGTCACTAACACCGACGGCGTGGCCTCGATCTACGCGATCGACCCGGGCACGAACACGCTCTACGAGACGTTCTACGTGGGCAACGAGCTCTTCGTGGGCGCGGTCTGCACGAACGATTACGCCTACGACGCAATGGAGAACGGCGACTTCATGACGATGGTCACGAACGCGACGGTCATTCACTCCGCCGTCTACGACTGGTATGGATTCGACCCGACGACTGCCAAGCCGTCGTACTGGTGGCCGGAGTCCATCGCCTACCTGGCGGAATCCAACTCGAACTACACGGTTGGCGCGAACTCCGCTCCGTTCAGCCGCAGAATGAAGCTGATCACGCAGATGATGTACCTGCCGATGGTCGGCGCAGAGGACGACTACGACCTCACGACCTGGTGGACGGACACCAACGGCAACGACATGCCGGACGGCTGGGAGCTGTACGTGAAGTACGCCGCCTCGAGCGATCCGGGCAAGACGGATGACGATTACAAGGACGACTTCACCGGCGGCAGCGACCCGAACTCCGACGACACGGACGGCGACGGAATTCCTGACGACGTCGAACAGTTCTTCGGCGTGACCGATCCGACGGTGCCAGACGGCAACCTTGCGATTGAAAACGACGTGATGGCGTTTGCCACCGTAAACGCCACGGTCGTGACCGTGCAGAATACAGCGGAAGGCAGCTTGCCGATGAAGTACCTCCTCGCAGAGGAAATGGCGGGCAACACCGTGACCGCGCCCAAGGTCGGCGACTACGCCGATTCGCTTGCGCTGCGCGCGACGTATGACTACCTCGTGCCGTCCGGCGCCAACGACGGCTCCGTGACGAACCGCTGCGGCGTGGGCACGAACGTGACGCTCACGGCAGCAGCCGGAACGGCCAACCGCATTGTGGCGGTGGCGAAGGAGCCCGTGGTGCTGGTCCACGCGCAGGTGTACGACTACTTCGGCTTCAACAAGGACACCGCCAACCCGACGGCGGTCACGATGGAGGGGACGAACTATGTTTATGGCGCGAACACGAAGGCGTTCACGGCGCTCGATAAGTACCTCGTCGTCCGTTACTTCGAGGCATACGGCCTTGCCGACGCGAAGACGGATTGGAAGGCACTCGCTCTTGCTCCTTCCTCGTCCGACAACGACATCGACGGCGTGCCGGACGGCTGGGAACTGTACACGATGTTCGGAACCGAGGGCTTGACGGCCACGATTGCCGCCGCCAAGATCAGCCCGTACAACTACGACGACGCGCGCGCGCTTGCGCCGGCCGGCGACATCACCTTGCTTGAGAAGTGGAACGGCGGCGCGCCGGCGTACGACCCGTGGAGCAAGGATTCCAATGGCAACGGCGTTGACGACGTCGATGAGATCAAGTACGTTCTCGATGAACCGTACAGCGACGCCGACAACGACCAACTGCCGAACTTCACGGAGTTCCTGATCGGCAGCGGCTTCTCGCAGTACTCGGAATTCGCCGGCGTGTCGGATATCTCCGCGACGAATACCTACTCGCTGACGAACCTCATACCGGATTATTTCCGCCGTATAAACAACAAGCTCTACCTCGGCGAGATGTTCACCGACCACGACTTCATGGAAGACCTCTGGGAAGACCTGTTCGACGTTACGAAGATCACGCGCGGACTCTACGACCCGTGGCGCGATTCGGACAGCGACGGTTGGAGCAACTACGCCGAGTGCCGCGCCGGCACCAATCCCGAGCTTGAAGCCAATACATACGGCTTGAAGGGAATCGTCGTAAAGAACTATCCTGTACCGACGATCCACGCCAAGGTCGTGATGGGGCCGGGCGAGGGCATGCTGAACGGCACGATAGTGGTGCAGGCTTTCTCTGACACGAGCAAGCTAACTGGCCTGCCAGACGCGATATGGACGATTCCTGTGGGAGCGTCGTCCGAAGAATCCACATCCGGCACGTCTTCGTCCGGTTCGTCCTCGTCCGACTCCAGCAACAACTCGGCGAAGACCAAGTACCTAGGCGCAATCCCGAATGGCGAGGTTGCCTTCACGCTGTCGCCTGGATTTGTCAAGCCTGGAAGCATCTCGATGTCGTTCCTCGATCCGGACTTTGAAATCATCGACACCAACGGCGTCGTCACGGCGCTTGGCGACATTAATACTGCTGAATGGCAGACGCTTGTCAGTGATCGTCAAGTTACAGGTACGTTGACTGGCAAGATTCTGGCGAGCACGCCGACAAACTCGCTGGAGATCGGCACAATCGACTACCACACGGGCCTGATGACGGTTGACTACACGAAGCTGCCGGCGGCGTGGCCTGTTGTCGGTGAAGACAATGATGCAACGAACTCCGTTCTCCTGCATCTCGCCAACAGCTATGTGAATGTTTCCTGGGAAGCGGAAGTCGTAGGCGGCAACCCGTGGATGGCGTTGCACCTTACGGACAGCGATGACACGACCTCTGAGTCCGAGCAGACCAAGGCCACCCTCGGCCATGTCCGCGAAGGCAAGAACACGTTCGTGGTGTTCGTTGCAGGCGAAGACGGCAAGTGGGCGCCCGGCAATGCATACGGCGTTGTGCAGGACGTTGACGTTGGCTGGTCGGAAGCGGAGTTCACGATTGAGCTGACCAAGACTACTCCGATCATGGCCCGCTTCGACCTCCCGACGGCATTCGGTGGCGGTGGCACAGATCGCGACATGGTCAACGCGCTAACTGGGTATTACCGAAACGAAGAATCGGATTATCCTGGAACGAACATGCCGACCACTGCATCGCTCACGCGTGTTCGTATCGTCCGCAATTGGATAAATGAAGTTCATGCCAGAAATGACGTATTGTTTGATAAGAGGATTGACCTCTCTGTTCATCCGACGTTGACTGAGTATGATTTGCTCGCCGACGGCAAGCTGGATCTGGACTGGGGCACGCTCAACAGGGCCTTTAACGGCAGCGCCACAGCCTCGGCTTCGCTGGAAAGCGCCACTTACCGCGTTGTGATTGGCGAAGACAACGATGGCGGGTACACGGATGTGGGTGAGTATGAGAACTATGGCAACAACCTGCCCACCCTCTTCTCCAACCGCTATGAAGCGCGTACTTCTCAGACGCCCACTGTGCCGGATCCGAAACTTGCGCAGATCGTTTATCCGAGCCGGCCGACGTTCCGCTGGTCGCACACGAACTCGATCGACAAGGCGTATCCTGCGTTTCGTCTCCGCATTTACGCGGATGCAGGCAAGAACACGACTGTTTACGATTCCGGCCCGCAGCGCGCTCCTGCTCGCGATTCAAATGGAATGTACGAGTGGACTGCGCCTGTTTACGCGGGCATGGTCACGCCGGCAGGAAGGGTACTCACTACTACTAACAACTACTACTGGGCGGTGTCGATGCTCGACGCCAAGTTCACAGGCTTCAGCAATGACGAAAAGACCACTCCGTTCCGCCTTGGCATGAGCGGCAACCTGCTTGACGGCAAGGAATATGGCTCCATCGCCGTGCGCGTGAAGTACTTCGGCCCGCTTGTTGGAAAGCTTTCCGTGGTTCCGACGACCAGGAAGAACCTCGTGCGCGTCCAGGCGTTCACGTCACCTGACTTCTCCGGCCTTCCTGTGGCTGAGACGTACGTCACCGGCGTTTCGACGATTGCAAGCGCATCTGTCATAGAGACGAACGCCGTCATTCGCGGCGTGGCGGTCAACGGCACCTACTACGTGCGCGCCTACATCGACACCGACGCAGACGGCGTGAAGTCCGATTGGGAGTCGTGGGGCTACAACTGCTTCGTGCTTGATCCCACGGTCGCGTCCGTCTGGAGGCCGAAGCCGGTTACCGTGTCCTATCAGGACATGATGCCCGACGCCACCGTGTTTATTGAAGATGCGGATACTGAAAACGACGGCTTCCCGGATGCGTGGGAGTGGAACGAGAACGGAAACCTCTCCAGCCAGGGCCCGATTAGCGGAAACACGTTCTTTGCGACTGTCAACCCGTACTTGAACTCTACGTTGAACGCTTACACGAAGATTGCAGGCGGTCTTGAGGGGGCAACGGGCGCAACTGGCAACATGCGGAGCAACAGGCTGCAGGCGTCGATCAGCGCAAGTGCGCAGATGCTTGCCGACGCGGCCGAGACCACGGCGGTGCAGATCAAGGCGTTCTCGCTTGAAGGTGGCCTCGAGCTGGAGGTCGTGAACACCACGTCCGGCGGCGATTCCTCAAGCATGATCACCTTCAACAACGAAGCGACGGTGCAGCTCTCGCTCATGTGCGCCACGACGCCCGACTTCGCCGATGCGGTGGAGGTGCCGATCAAGTCGATCACGATCTACGCGAACAAGACGACCGATGGCGATGGCGTCGCCGTCACGGCCGAGGAGCTCGCCAATGCGCGCGCCAAGGCACCCGAGGCCCGCTTCTTCAAGGCAATCCTCACGAAGTGATTGTTCACAAATGGCAAATGTCACAATTGTTCACAAATGACAAATCTAAATTAAACGGGAGGGCCGCGCTCCGTCGCGGCCAGAAGAAAAAGAAAAACGGGAGGGCCGCGCTCCGTCGCGGCCAACAGAAAATGGCTAAGACAATCAACAAGGTACTAGTTGTAAACTGCGGCTCGTCGTCGCTGAAGTTCCAGCTCTTCGACATGACCGGCGAGAAGATGCTCTGCAAGGGCCTCGTCGAGCGCATCGGCATCGCGGGCTCGCGTCTCGTCTACACGAAGACGGGCTGCGACAAGATCGTGCGCGAGGTTCCGATGAAAAACCACGTCGAGGCCATCGCGCAGGTGATGGCTGTCCTGTGCGACCCCGTTCACGGGGTCGTCAAGAGCCTCGCCGAGATCGACGCGATCGGCCACCGCGTGGTGCATGGCGGCGACAAGTTCTCCGCCCCGGCTAAGATCACGCCCGCCGCGAAGAAGCTCATCCAGAAGTGCGTGCCGCTCGCGCCGCTCCACAACCCCGCGAACCTGCAGGGCATCGAGGCGTGCGAGAAGGCGGCGAAGGGCGTCCCCAACGTGGGCGTGTTCGACACGGCCTTCCACCAGACGATGCCCGGCTGCGCCTACCAGTACGCGCTCCCGCGCAAGGTCGCCCGCAAGTTCGGCATCCGCAAGTACGGCTTCCACGGCACCTCGCACAAGTTCATCACGCAGGCCGCCGCCGCGTGGCTGAAGAAGCCGCTGAAGAAGGTGAACCTCGTCACGTGCCACCTCGGCAACGGGTCGTCGCTCGCCGCCGTGAAGAACGGCGAGTGCATCGATACGACGATGGGTCTCACGCCGCTCGACGGCCTGATCATGGGCACGCGCTCCGGCACGATCGACCCCGGCGTGCTCTTCTTCCTCGGCAAGCAGGGCTACACCTTCGACCAGCTCGACAAGATGCTTAACAAGGAAAGCGGCTTCCAGGGTCTCGCTGGCGCACAGGGCGGCGACTCGCGTGACGTGGTGGCGAAGGCCGAGAAGGGCGACATCGACGCGGTCGAGGCGCTTGAGGCGTTCGGACACCGCACGGCGATGTACATCGGCGGCTACAACACGCTCGTGGGCGGCGCGGACGCCATCGTGATGGCGGGCGGCATCGGCGAGAACGCGGCGGAGCTGCGCGAGCAGATCGTGAAGCGCCTCGGCGCGCTCGGGGTGAAGCTCGACAAGAAGGCCAACCTCAAGGTGCGCTTCGGCGCGTCGGGCGTGATCTCCACGAAGGACTCCAAGATCCCCGTGATCGTGATCCCCACGAACGAGGAGCTGATGATCGCCCGCGAGACCGTGGCGGTGTTGAAGGGTTAAGGCCGCAGAGATCTAGAAGTTCTAGCAGCGCTAGATCTTCTAGCAAATCTAGCACAACTAGAACATCTAGAAGAAAAGCAAAAAGCAAAAAAATGAAAGCGATTGAAAAGATCATTGAAAGGGCCTCGGCGCTGAACGGCACGGTCGTTCTGCCAGAAGGCATGGACGCACGCGTGATCATCGCGGCATGCAGCTGCGTTGACCGCAAGATATGCACGCCCATCGTGCTCGGCACCGCGGAGGAAATCGCGGCCGCCGAGGCTAAGGCCGGGCTCTCGCTCGCCGAGCATGGCATTAAGACCATCGACTACACCATCGGCGACGCCGAACTTGAGCAGGCGTACCTCGAGGCGTGGAACGCGAAGGAATCGAAGAAGCCGCCGGAGAAGCAGAAGATCATCGACCTCGCGACGGCGCAGAAGACGCTCCGCACGAAGCGCATCTACTTCGGCGGCATGATGGTGCGCCTCGGGCGCGTGGACGGCCTCGTGGCTGGCTCCATCGCCTCCACTGGCGACATGCTGCGCGCGGCGTTCCACACGCTCGGCACGCAGAAGGGCGTGAAGACCGCGTCCAGCTGCTTCATCATGGATCTCAAGGCGCCTACGCCGTCCGGCGACAGCGTGCTCGCGTTCGGCGACTGCGCGGTGATTCCCAATCCCACGGCGGAGCAGCTCGTTGACATCGGCCTTTCGACGGCGCAGACGTACCGCGACCTCACCGGCAACGAGCCACGCGTCGCGTTCCTCAGCTTCTCCACGAAGGGCAGCGCCGCAGGCGAGCTTGTCGAGAAGGTGCAGAAGGCGGTGGAGCTTGCGAAGCCGGTGTTCGCGGAGAAGGGCATCGCGATGGACGGCGAGCTTCAGTTCGACGCGGCCATCGTACCTGAGGTTGGCGCGCTCAAGAACAAGGGCGGTGCGATCCAGGGCAATGCCAACGTCTTTGTGTTCCCCGACCTCCAGGCCGGCAACATCGGCTACAAGATCGCGCAGCGTCTTGGCGGCGCGGTGGCGATCGGTCCGAACCTGCAGGGTCTCGCGAAGGCCATGAACGACCTCTCGCGCGGCTGCTCCGCTGAGGATATCGTGGGCACCATCTGCGTGACCTTGCTCCAGGCGGAGTCGAAGAAGTGAGGCTACTAGAACAGCTAGAAGTGCTAGATTAGCTAGAAAATCTAGGGATGCTAGATTAGCTAGGAAAACTAGAAAAGCTAGAAGTGCTAGAGAAAAGCCATGACCGCAAACGACCAGATAACCCGCGCGAAGGAGGTCTTCGACATTGAGATCGAAGGCCTTCGGCGCGTGCGCGAATCGCTCGGCGAATCCTTCACGCGCACGATCGCGCTGATTCAGGATGCGCTCGCGCATGGCGGCAAGGTGGTGGTGTCGGGCGTCGGCAAGAACCTGCACGTCGCGGAGAAGATGAGCGCCATCTTCGCGTCGACGGGAGTGAACTCCATCGTCCTCAATCCCGTGCAGGCGATGCACGGCGACTTGGGGATGACCGGGGCGAACGACGTGCTGCTTGCGCTCTCCTTCAGCGGCGAGAGCGAGGAAGTGGTGCGTCTCATTCCGGCGGTGCGGCGCCATGGCCTTAAAGTAGTGGCAATCGTGGGCAATCCTGCCTCGACTCTCGCAAAGCTCGCGGACGTCGTGCTGGAGATTCCCTGCGGCAAGGAGGCGTGTCCGTTCGGCATGGCGCCCACGAACTCGACGACGGCGACGATGGCGATGGGCGACGCGCTTGCGATGGTGATGATCGACGTGCAGGCGTTCGACCGCGAGCGGTACGCGCTCAACCATCCGGCGGGTGCGATTGGCCGCGCGCTCGTGCTGAAGGTCTCCGACATCATGCGCACGGGCGAGCGCTGCGCGAGGGTCGCGCCGGAGACGACGGTGCTCGATACGCTTCTCGCGATGACGAAGGCCCAGGGCGGCTCTGCCGTGGTGGTGAATCCCGACGGCACGCTCGCCGGCATCTTCACAGATGGCGATTTCCGCCGGCGCATCGCAGAGGCGGCGCGCGCGGGGCGCGCTCCCTACCAGGCGGAGGATGCAGCCGAAAGCCCAGAAGGCCAAACTGCGTTTGGCCTTTCTACGCCCGTCTCTGCCGTTATGACGGCGAAACCACTTTTCATTCGCGACGATGCCTACGCCGCCGATCTCCTGAAGGTGTTCGAGCAGCGGCGCATCGACGATCTCCCTGTATGCGACGCGGCCGGGCGGGTGCTCGGCCTGGTCGACATTCAGGATTTGCCCAAGATGAAGGTTTTATGATACAATAACCTACACACCCCCAAGGAGGAAGAAAAATGATGACAAAGAAAATTCTCTGTTTCGCGCTTGCGTGCGCGTGTGTTGCAACTGTTTCCGCGCAGCCGTCGCGGCGCAGCGGCTATAGGAACAGCAGTAGAGGCGGCGCCGCCCGTTCCGAGGCGGAGGTCGCGCAGGACCTGATGGATTCCAAGGTGAAGATCAGCCAGATGCCGAGCATCGGGCCGCAGTCGCTGATTGCGGCACCCGGCCTCAACGCGCAGGGCGGGCTCCAGCCGATCACGAAGAAGCGCCGCCAGTGGGGCGTATTCGACATGACGTTCCGCACGCAGCAGCGTTGGACCGAGGACCTCACGGTCAACTGGTACGTGCTGTGCGACACCGCCAAGGCGAAGGAGAAGGACAAGTCGAAGGCCGCGAAGCGTCTGCCGCCCTATGTCTACTACACGCTCGTCACGCGCTACGTGAACATCCCCGAGGGCGACCACCGCGCCTGCTCGTGTCTGCCCCCGTCGTTCATCGAGCGCTACGGCGAGCCCGTGGTCATCTCATGCGAAATCGTAACGTCCGCCGGCAAGTTGCTTGACGGCGAGACGGTGGTCAACAGCTTCCCGTTCGTGAAGCCCGGCAAAATCACGGAGGAGACGAAGACCGAGATGGAATGGTGGAACAACGACAAGATCATCAACGCGAAGGACAGGAAGACGAACGAACCCATGATCGAGGTCCGCCAGGGACTCGTCGACCGCTCCAAGACGCCGTTCTGGCTCGTCAACAACGCCGACTACGAGGCAATCCAGTAAGTAGATTAGGTTTTTGAAATGTCCCGCATCCTCACCCTCAACATTGGCGCGTCGAAGGCCACGCTGGCCGAGTATGCGCTGAGCGGCAAGCGGAACCTCACGCTCACCGCGTACGGCAGCGCCGACCTGCAGACAGTCGACGTTAACGACGCGATGTCCATCGCCGCGTCGCTGCCACCGATCATTTCGCAGATAATGCGCGAGACGGGCATCCACCCGGCTCCGCTCGTCGTGTCGCTTGGTGGGCAGATGGTCTTCCCGCGTTTTGCGAAGATCGCGCCGGTCGGCGACGCCGCGAAGCTCGAGCAACTCGTTCAGTACGAAGTCGAGCAGAACGTTCCGTTCCCGATAGACGAGATCGTCTGCGACCACCAGTTCCTCGGCACGTCGGCGGACGGCGACATGGCGACGATGATCGTGGCGGCGAAGCTGGACGGCGTGCGCGCGGTGACCGATGCCGTGGCGTCGGTCGGCCTGAAGCCGGTGGTCGTGGATGTCTCGCAGATGGCGGTGCTGAATGCGTTGCGCTACGCGAATCCGGGGCTTGCGGGCAGTAACGTCGTTCTCGACATAGGCGCGAAGACGACGAACCTGATCCTTGTCGAGGACGAGAAGATCTACACGCGGTCCATTCCGTACGCCGGCAACACCATCACGAAGGAGATTGCACAGGCGTTCGGCTGCTCGTTCGAGGAGGCGGAGCAGCTCAAGCTGGAACGCGGGTACGTGTCGCTCGGCGGCGTCACCGAGGACGAGGACGAAGTCGCGGACAGGGTGTCCAAGATCATCCGCACCGTGCTCACGAGGGTTCACGCCGAAATTTCCAGGTCCATCAACTTCTACCGCTCGCAGCAGGGCGGTGCCGCGCCGTCGCGCATTTTCCTCACCGGCGGTTCCGTGCGGCTTCCGCAGCTCGACCAGTTCTTCATGGAGACGCTACAGGTCAACGTGGAGTACCTCAACCCGTTTACGTCTGTGCGCGTGGGCGGGAAGGTCGACGCAGCCGCGCTGGAGAGCGACGCTTTCACGCTCGTGGAGTCCGTGGGCCTGGCCCTGAGCCAGACGGACGTCCCCGGCCTGATTCGCATAAACCTTATGCCGCCGGAACTCGTGGCGCAGGCGCGGAACGTGCGCCGCATCCCGTTCCTCGTGGCGGGCGCGGCATGTCTGCTTGCGGCTTTAGGCCTCGGCATAGTGATGCAGAACCGCGAGTGCGCCATTGCCAAGGCGCAGCTGGAAGAGGTTCAGTCGCAGAACAGCGCCCTTGAGAGCAAGGAGAAGCAGTTGAAGTCCGTACAGGGCCAGGAAAAGGCCGAGATGGAGAACTGCGACAAACTTCAGAAGCTCATGCGCACTCGCATGGGCGCGCTGGCCCGCGTACGTGCGGTGCAGGCGAGCCTTCTGCCCGGCATGTGGATTTCCAAATGGGAGCATGTGCCGCCATCGGGCGGTGACGATTCGGACGGCCTTGAAGGCGTCAAGATCGTCGTCTGCGGCTGGAAGGACGCGATGGATGCCGGTCTGGAAAAATGGAAGAAGGACTGGGAACAGCTGAATCAGGGCCGCAAGGCCGGAAACGTCAACGTTGCGAAGATCATCAAGCAGAAGATCGAGATGTCTGGAATCGCCGCTCCGGCCGATGCCGACGCGCAGGGTGGCGAGGCGGTTTCGGTTGAGCTGCAGCCGGGAAAATCCCTTGAAGAGATCACGCTGGCGTTCAAGTTCGCGCCGGTGAAGTCGATGGATCCCAATCCCCCTGCCAAGAAGAACAAGAACAGGAGGGGAAGGCGGTGAGTATGACGAAACAGCAGAAAATCTACGCATGCTTCGGCGGCGCTGTCGGCGTGTGCGCTTTGGCGCTCGGATGGTTTCTCTACAGCGCATACGCGGATTATCAGGCCGCACTCGAGGGCGATGAGGAGGGGACGGAGGGCCTGAGCGCCGCGAAGGAGAAGAACAACAAGTTCTACACGCAGAGCAAGCCCTTCCCCTCGTCAGATTCGATCAAGCAGATCGAGTCGAACAAGACCGTCTACGCGGAGTGGATAAACCGGGCTACCGTGATGGCCGCGCGTGGCGACTGCCCGCCTCCACCGTCCGACCTTGACGGAACGGTGTTCAAGCAGAACCTGTTCGAACAGGTCACGAGAATGCAGAAATATCCAGGCGGCGTGAACGGCCGCATCTGCTCGGACAAGTTCTTGTTCGGCTTTGACCAGTATCTGGGCGAGGCGGGCAAGACGCCGGAGACGCTGGAACTCATGAAGCTCTATGCGCAGTTCGTCACGATCACGAACGTAGTCGACCTGTTCCGGGAGAGCGGCGTGTTGGAGATCCGTAAAATCGAGCGCGTTGAAGTGCAAGAGGATGTGGAGAATGCCAATGCCAGAGGGGGGCAGCGGAACCGGGACGGAAAAGGCAAGGCGGGGCAGAACGCCGCCGCGTTGGAGCCGAAGTACTTCGACTTCAATCTGGAGTACGTCGTGCGCGCATCGTCTTTCGTGAAGGTCCTCAACGGCCTCGCGAAAAGTCAGCGGTTCTATGTCGTAAGCAACCTCAGCTTCGAACAAGAGGGTGAGTCGCTCAAGGCCCGCCTTGACCGAATCGAGTCGGCGTCGTCGGGCGGCAACTCGTCGTCTCGGGACCACCGGCGGGGGCGGGGACGAGATCGGAGCCAGGAGAACAGAGAAGAGATCGAGAGCGGCGTCGTGACCAATCCTGAGACAACGCCGATTCTCGTGCGCATGAAGCTGTCTGCTTATGATTTCGGGAAGAACAGGGCCCAAGTGGAAGCCGCGGCCGCATCTTCCAAGAAGGAGGGCAAATAATGGCTGTCGCCAAGAAGAATTTCTTTAAGGACCACTACGACTGGCTTGTTGCAATCGCAGGACTAGTCCTCTTGGTAGGCGTTGGCGTTCTGTTCGCCTCCTCGCTGGATAATTCGCCCGATGAAGCCCGCGCGGCATGTGCGGCCGAACTCAAGCAGCGTCCGCCTCAATACAAGGCCGTCGCAGTGAATCCCGAGATCCTTAAAGTGCTCGGCGAGGCGGAAAGGAATTTCGTGTCGCCCACTAGTCTCGAAGTCCCGAATGACAAGAAAGGCAGTTTTCTTGCGAGCGAGTGCCGCGTGTACTGCCAAAACGTCAATCCTACGAATTTCTGCCACAAGCCCATCCCCTACAAGAGCAAGGAGTGCCCGTTCTGCCATTCCCAGCAGCTGTCGTCGGAAGATTCGGTTGATGTTGCGCGTGGTGGCTTGGACTCCGACAAGGACGGCATGCCGGATGTCTGGGAGAGCAAGTACGGCTTCAATCCGCTTGATCCCTCCGACGCGAAGCTCGACGCAGACGGCGACACGTTCACGAACCTCGAGGAGTTCGAGGCCAAGACCAATCCCAAGAATCCAGTGTCGCATCCCGACTTCCTCGACTACCTGACGGTTGCCAGCGAACTGCGCACCGACAAGTTGCCGTTCTTGTTCAAGATGGCAACTCCGCTGCCCAGCGGATATCGTCTGACATTCGAGGTGTTGGGGAAGGAGTACAGGAAAACCACGACCGCGCTCATCGGCGAGGAGATCGTATTCCAGCTCGCGAAGGCCAAGTTCGTGAAGGGACGTATGCAGGACGACAAGGTCAAGAGCGGATGGCGCGTGCTGAAGTACGAGAAAAAGGAAGACCGCGTCGTCAGGAGGGGGTCGGAGCAGAAGATGTCCGTGGACGTATCCACCGTCGATCTCGAACGCATCAGCGACAAGCGTGTTCTCACCGTGCAGGTAGGGGCCAAGTCCGCCTCCATCGAAGAGCAGGTCGACCTCCAGTGGAGTCGAGCCGGAGGAAAGAAGCTTACGGTCACAACTGGAACGGAATTCTCGTTGGCAGACCGCAAGTACAAGGTTAAGAAGTTGGTCAAGGCCGGTAGCGGTTGCGAAGTGACCGTCGTGGACCTTGAAAACAATACCGAAAAAATCCTACGGTGAGACTTGATTTAGGGGCAAGAATCGGGTATTATAATGACATCCTTTCAAGGAGCAACTAGATGAGAGCGAAAAAAGTCTTTGCAGCCGTCTCTGCGGTTTGCGTGTCAATTGTTCTTGCAACAAGCGTGTTTGCACAGGACGACCTTGATAATTTGCTGAACGATCTAGAGGGGGAAGTGAAGAAAAAGCCCGCCGAAGACGCGAAGCCAGCGGAGGCTAAACCCGCCGAGGTGAAGCCTGCGGACAAGAAGCCTGCCGAGCCTGCGCCCGCGCCCGAGGTGAAGCCTGCGGACGAGAAGCCCGCCGAGCCCGCTCCCGCGCCTGAGGTGAAGCCTGCGGACGAGAAGCCCGCCGAGCCTGCGCCCGCGCCCGAGGTGAAGCCTGCGGACGAGAAGCCCGCCGGGCCTGCCTCCGAGGTTGACTCTCTCGCACAAGTGCCGACAGCCCCTGCCGCTCCAGCGGAACCGGCACCTGCCGCTCCGGCACCAGTAGCTGTCGCAGAGCCTGCTCCTGCCGCTCCTGCTGAAGAGCCCGCTCCTGCCCCCGCCGTTGCGGAAGCTCCTGCCCCCGCCGTTGCGGAAGCTCCTGCCCCCGTGCCGGAAGCTCCTGCTCCCGCGCCTGCTGCTGAAGCACCCACGCCTGTAGCGGAGGTTCCTGCACCTGTAGCCGCCCCGGCCAAACCCCCGACGGAGGAGGAGAAGCTTCTAAGCGACATTCAGACCATTGAGGAACTTCGTCGCGACTCTTTGAAGATGCATGCGCTCAAGGAACTTGAGGAGGCGCGCGCTGCGCGTCAGCGTCGCGACTGGGAAGTTGCCTTCATGAAATTCCGGCTGGCGAACGAGGAGTTCAAGATGGAGGCGCAATCGCCGGAGTTCCAGAAGGAATGCGCGGAGGGCATGGCAGAGGCGAAGTACGAGGCCGCCAAGCAAGCGCTCAAGGAATCGAACCGCGAACTCGCGGCGCAGTATGCTGAGGAGGCTTTGAAGCTGCGTCATCCGCACGCTGGTGCGCTGCTGGACGGCTTGAAGTCTGAACAGGTGAAAGACACCGAGACGGACATCGCCGACATCAAGCACCGCCGCAACGATCCGGAATACAAGAAGGACCGAGATCTCATTCGCAAGCGCCTGAGGCTCTCAGCGCAGTACATGGCCGTGGCAGATCTTGGAAGCGCGCTGGAGCAGTGCGACCTCGTGCTGCGCACCGATCCATATAACCAGCAGGCCATTGCGTTGCGCAGCCGCATTCAGCGCAAGCGCCAGATGATCATCGACAAGGAGCGCGAGGCCACACGCAACGGCATGATCGCCGATGTCGGCAGGGCGTGGCGTCCCGTTTACGCGGTAGACTCAGTGGAGTTCAAGAACCTTGACGGCGGAACCATGAAGACGCCCATTGGCGGAGATCCCGAGCGGTCGATAGAACAGTCGATTGAGAAGCGCATGAAGGACATGATGCTGCCGTCGATTGCGTTCCGTCCGCCGGCCACGATCATCGACGCCGTGGACTTCTTCCGTCAGGCGTCCAAGGACTTCGACCGTCCGGAGATTCCGGTTGACCAGCGCGGCTTCAACTTCATCTTGACGCTCAACAAGACATTGACGGGCGGAGGCGATGCACCTGCGGGGGACAACAACGCCGAGGCTGCGTTTGGAGCGGCGGCGGAGGAGAACGTGTCTGACGGTGCCGTGCCGCAGATCCCGAACATCTCGGCGTCGAACCTCTCACTCTGGGAAGCGCTGGACCATGTCTGCAAGCAGGTCGGCTTCAAGTTCAAGGTGCAGGGGTCCGTCGTGATGGTCATGCCGAAGAACATGACCACCGACGAGCTGATCACCCGCTCCTACAACGTGGTCGAGTCGTTCGTGGAGCGCATGAACGACGCCTCGAGCGGGCTCAAGGACCAGAAGGCCGGCGACTTCGGCGGCGGTGGCGGCGGAGACAATGCTGCAAGCAGCAATGACGAGGATTCCTGGAAGAAGTACTTCGAGGAAATGGGCGTGACGTGGCCGGCGAACTCCCGCATTAAGTACATCAAGGCCATCGGAAAGCTCCGCGTCACCAATACGGCCGACCAGCTCGCCATCCTCGAACAGGCCCTTAACGAATTGAACGTAACACCGTTCCTCATCGAGATCGAGACGCGCTTCGTGGAAGTGGCGCAGGAAGACCTGAACTCGCTCGGTTTCGAATGGCTGCTCAACAGCGACTACTCCTTCAACGTGGGCGGCAAGCTGAAGAAGGCGCTCAACCTCAAGGACGGCGCGTGGAACATTGGCAACTCCGGCTATGTGCAGACATCTGGCGAAAGAACGATCACGACGACGGAAGGGGCTACGGCCCAGTACAATGTGGATGGTGCCGGCAACTACACGCCCCTTCCCGATGCGAGGACGGGTCCCGACATCTCGTCGACGATGGAGGAAAAATATACCTGGAATGGCGCGGCGGCGACGGGATGGAGCAATCGCGACATGGAGGGTATGCGTTACAACCGCGCAAACGGAACCCGTACAGGAAAGAACGTAGGCATCAATGCCGTCAATGGTACCGATTACACCACGGGCATGCGTTACCTTTCTAATTCCGACAACCACATTTCCGGCAAGGGTGCGTCGAACAATGACCAGTTTATGAAGATCAATGCGTTCCTCGGAAACGCCGATATCTCGATGATTCTCCACATGCTCTCGCAGCGCAGCGACACGGATCTCCTCTCCGCGCCGAAGGTGGTTACGAAGAGCGGCCAGGAGGCGACGATCAAGGTAGTGACGATCTACCGTTATCCGACGGACTACGACGTGACGATTCAGTCCACAAGCGGCGGCAGCAGCAGCGGCTACAACTCTAGCGGCAGTTCCAGCGGCAAAATTCTCCCTATGGTCGAGCCGCAGAACTTCGAGCAGCAGGAAGTGGGCGTGATTCTCACCTGTACGCCGGACGTTTCGGCGGAAGGCCAGATGATCAACCTCCAGCTCACGCCGAAGGTGATTGGCGAGCCCGAGTGGCGAGACTACGGCATGAAGGTGCCGCTGGAAGCCGTCATGGGCGAAAAGAGAGGTATGTTCGGGGAGATGAACATTCAGGGCACTGCGTCTGAACTCGCGAATCTGATGAACAGCTTCAGAGCATGCTCCGGTCTTTTCACATCGGTAAGGCTTCCGCAGGTCTTGACCACTCCCATCAGGAAAAACAAAACGAGCAGCGCCAGCCCTATAGCCTTAACTGCTCCGTTGATCTGAAGTATCACATGCCATATGCCACCGCCCTTGAAGCTCTGTGGCGACATAGTCAAAAGCGACCACACTTCAGCC
>CADCOC010000048.1 GCA_902802945.1 uncultured bacterium
GAGATGGGGCAGAAGGATGAAGCGAAGGAACTGCTGGAGCAGTATTTGAAGGAGGGTACGCGCGCTGCGGGCGAAAGCAACCTGATGCTGAAGTATGTGCTGGAGTGGTTGGGGAGACAGCAAGCGTACAACAGCAAGGGGGGATCGCCGGACTGGTTTTTCCCGTCAAGGTTGTGGGACTATCGGGTGTTACGCGATCTTTGGGCGTGGGGCGACAGGTCGCGCAACGTCGCATACGGGCTCGGGAACTTCCTCTACGACCGCAAGCGGCATGAGGAGGCGCTTGCGATGTGGAAGGTTGCCGTCAAGGCCGATCCGTCTTTCGCGACGGCGTGGCGTAATCTCGGCGTCGCGCTTTGGAACGTGCGGCGCGACGCAAAGGGCGCGATGTCCGCGTACAGGAAGGCGATGAAGGCGGATCCCGCGGACGCGCGTCTTGTCGCGGAGTACGACCAGCTCTGCGAGAAGTGTAAGGTGTCGAGCGCGGAGCGGCTGAAGTTCCTCGAAGGTAAGGCTGCGCTCGTTGTGACGCGCGACGACGCGACGGTGCAGTACGTGACGTGTCTGAACGACGTAGGGCGGTACGAGGACGCGCTCAAGGTACTCGCCTCGCGGCGGTTCCACCCGTGGGAGGGTGGCGAAGGGAAGGTGCTCGCGCAGTACACGCGCGCGCATTTGGCGTTGGGGTGGGCGGCGGTCATGCGGCTCGCCGGGGACGGCTCGCCCTACCAGATTGCGCTTGAACACGCCGAGAAGGCGTTTGACACGCCGGAGAACTTGGGCGAGGCATATCACTTGTTGCAGGCGAAGGCGGACGTGAACTACCTGAAGGGGCTTGCGCTGCGTGGACTTGGTCGCGAAGCCGAGGCGAAGGCCGCGTTCACGGCGGCCGCTGACGAGGCGGGCGACTTCCAGTCGATGGCCGTCACGGAGTATTCGGAGCTTTCATACTATCGTGGACTCGCCCTCGCGGCGCTTGGCCGCAAGAAGGACGCGAAGGCGCTCTTCACGGACATGAAGGCGTTTGCAGAGAAGGGGCTCAAGACGCCGTTCAAGATCGACTACTTCGCGACGTCGCTGCCGCTTCTCCTGATCTTCGACGACGACCTTGAAGCAGTCAAGAACGAGCGGATGCGGAACCTCGTCGCGCTTGCGGAGAAGGGGCTTGCAGCAGTGGCAAATGGAGGTGGAAATGTCTAAGGCAAAATTGATGATGGTGTGCCTCGTGGCCGCCATGGGCGGCCTACTCTTCGGCTACGACTGGGTGGTGATCGGCGGCGCGAAGCCTTTTTATGAACCGTATTTCGGGTTGAACGATCCATCTAAGGCGTGGGAGTCCGGGTTCGCGATGGGCTCTGCCGTACTGGGCTGCATTGGCGGTGCCATCGGACTCGGTTGGTTGCCGGACCGGTTCGGACGTAAACCATCGCTGATTTTCGCAGCGATCTGCTTCACCGTGAGCGCGCTCTGGACAGCGTTCGCCACGGGTTACTGGTCGTTCATCGCCGCGCGCATCCTGGGCGGCGTGGGGATCGGGCTTGCGTCAAACGTCTCGCCGGTCTACATCGCCGAGGTCTCGCCGCCGGAGATGCGCGGGCGGCTCGTCTCGCTCAACCAAATGACCATCGTGCTGGGCATCATCTTCGCGCAGCTGGCGAACTACCTTGTTTTCCGCACGGTGACGAGCGATATCTCGTGGCGCGTCATGTTCGGTGCGGAGACCGTGCCGGCGGCGCTCTTCCTTGTGCTGGCGTTTTTCATCCCGGAGAGTCCGAGGTGGAGAGCAGTCGGTAGGGCGCGTTCGATGAACGCGCCGCAAAATGGCGGTTTCATCGAAACCGCCCTACCGTGGGCGGGCGTGCAGAAGCGCGTCTCTCCAGTATGGTCCATTCTTGCCCTTGGCGTGTTCCTGGCTGCGTTCCAGCAGTGGTGTGGCATCAACGTTGTGTTCAACTACGCGGAGGAGATATTCAAGGCGGCGGGTTACGATGTCTCCGGCGTGATGTTCAACCAGGTGATTACGGGCGTCGTGAATTGCGCGTTTACGGTCGCGGCGATGTGTCTTGTCGACAAGTGGGGGCGGCGTCCGCTGATGCTGCTCGGCGCGGGCGGGCTCGCGGTCCTATACACGATCCTCGGCTGCTGCTACCACTTCGAGGTGAAGGGCGTAGCCGTCCTGATCGTGGTGATGGCCGCGATCGCGTGCTACGCGATGACGCTTGCGCCGATCACGTGGGTGGTGCTGAGCGAGATATTCCCGGATCGCGTGCGCGGCACGGCGATGTCTGTGGCCGTGGCGGCTCTCTGGATCTCGTGCTTCGGACTTACGCTCACGTTCAAGCCAATCAACGAGGCTCTCAAGGCTGCGGGAACGTTCTGGCTGTACGCCGCGATATGCGTTGTCGGCTTTGTCGTCACGGCATTTTTCCTAAAAGAAACAAAAGGCAGAGAACTCAATTGAAAGGAGTGTTGCGCATGAATGCGACAAGAACAACTAAGGTTTGCGCGGTGGCGGCGCTGTTTGCCGCTTTTGCGGCGGCGGCGGATTCCGTCAAGGACCTTTCCGGAACGTGGCGCGTGACGGGTGAGGGATTGTCCGGCGTCGTGCGACTCCCCGGCACGCTCGCGGACGCGAAGCTCGGTACGCACAAGACTGCGACAGATTGGGCAAAGTACACAGATCGCCAGTCGAAGGGCGCGTTGACCCGCGAATACCAGTATCGCGGAAAGGCCGTGTACGAGCGTGAGATCGAGCTCACGGAAGAAGAGGCGCGATACCCTCTTGAACTGGTGATGGAGCGCGTGATGCTCCATTCCGAACTCGCCATCGACGGCGAGGCGGTCGGGTCGTGCGATTCGCTCGCCGTCGAGCACGTCTATCCGATTCCACAGCGGCTGACGAAGCCGGGACGCCATACAATCCGCCTCACGCTCGACAACTCCAACCGCTATAACTTCTCGGAGTGGGCGCACAGCTACGGTCCCGTGATGCAGAGCGTGTGGCACGGCGTTGTGGGCGAGTTTGCGCTACGGCGGCAGAGTCCGCTCAGGCAGTCGCGCGTATTTGCCTCATGGCCCGCAAACCATCGACTGGTCGTTGAAGTGCCTGAGTCGTTCAAGGCGAAGGATCTCGATGGGAACATACGCTTGCTTCATGCAAACGCTGTGCCGCCGGATTGCAATAGCGTGCGTGTAAGAAGCATCAAACCATCTCCCTACCGCAGGGGTTTCAACCTTATCGAACTCTTTCTTGAATACGAGCCCGAGGCGTGGTCGGAACACCATCCTTATCTCTATTCGCTCGTGTTGCACGACGCCGAGGCTGATTTCACGCATACGATACGCTTTGGATTCCGCAGCGTGTCCGCGCACGACCACGCGATCTGGATCAACGGCTTCAAGTGGTTCATGCGCGGCAACCTCGACTGCTGCCACTTTCCGCTCACGGGCGCGCCGGAGACCTCCGTGGAATGGTGGCGCACGACGTTCCGCAGGCTGCGCAACCAGGACGGCATCAACACGATCCGCTTCCACTCCTGGACGCCGCCGAAGGCCGCGTTCGACGCGGCGGACGAATTGGGCATGTTCTGCGTCGTTGAGGCGGGCATCTGGGTGGACCGCTGGCACACGACGGCCGACAAGATGGGGTTCGGCAAGCCCATCGACGGATTCGTCCAGCACGAGCTGCGCAACATCCTTGAAAAACGCGGCAACTCGCCGTCTTTCATCTCGCTCGGCATCGGCAACGAACTCGGCGGCAATGACTTCAAGGTCATGGGCAAGTGGATGAACGACTGCCGGGCGTTCGATCCGAGCCGCCTGTACCTGGCCTCCACGGCCAGGGAGATATCCCCAGGCGACGACTACACCACGACGCACCGGCACCCTGAAGTGGGCATGGTGCGTGGGCGGTTCCGACCCTCCACTGATTGGGACTATGAGGATGTTTACGGCAAGACCCGTCTTCCTGTGGTGGCGCACGAGATCGGACAGTGGCCGATCTACGTGGACTGGAAGCACGAGCTTGCAAAATACACGGGCGTGATGCGTCCGTACAATCTCGAACACTATCGCGACGTGGCGGTGAAGTCCGGTACCGAACGCTTCTGGCCGCGCTTCTGCAAGGCGTCCGCCTACCTCAACCGCCTGATGTACAAGGACGAGGTGGAAAGCTTCATGCGCACGCCTTCTTGCGCAGGACTGCAGTTGCTGAGCGTGCAGGACTTCACCGGGCAGGGTGAGGCGTTGATCGGCTGGCGCGACAGTTTCTACGACCTCAAGCCGGCTGTGGAGGGAATGCGGCCGCGTCCTTTTTTCGAAACAATCTTCACGTCGTATGCAGGCCTTGCCCGCTTCGAGAAGTATGTCTGGAGCGTGGGCGAAACATACAAGGCCACGATCCTGGTTCGCAATGGTACGGAAGAGCCGATTCTCGAAGGAGACGAAGACTATTACGACGTGGAGGATCGTCCGACTTTAGATGCATTTGGCGAAAGCTATCTTCATGGGAAACTGCGCCTTCCGAAGACGATCTACCCTGGCGATGTCGGTGTGCTTGGCGAAGTGTCCATACCGCTTACCGCTGATATGGCCGGCAAGAAATTCATGCTGCGCTTCGATGGAAACTACTGGCCATTCTGGGTGTTCGCCACGACAGCAAGCGTACAACAGCAAGACGGTAGGGCGGTCGCCCCGCGACCGCCGGATACAATCCTCGAAACTTCCTCCTTTGACGAGGCGGTGGCCGCGCTCGCGAAGGGTGGCATCGTCCTCTACACGGGGCCGAGCGCGAAGAGCGCGAAGTCGCACTTCAAGCCGGTCTACTGGTCCACGGGGCATTTCAAAAGCGCGAACGCCGAGCTCTCCACGCTGGGCTATTGCGTCCGCGCCGACCATCCGGCGCTGCGCGGTTTCCCGACCGAGGACTGGGCGGACTGGCAGTGGTACAACCTCGTGGAAGGGGGCGTGAAACACGGCATCGCCGATCTGCCGCAGGGCATCGATCCGATCGTTATGCCGGTTCCCGACCTGCACTACTCGACGAAGATGGGTATGTTGTTCGAACTGAAAGTGGGCACTGGACGCCTCATGGTGTGCGGACTCAACCTTTCCGACAAGACGCTGCCGGAGGGGTGCGCGATTCGGAAGAGCATCCTCTCGTACATGGAGTCGAAGGATTTCAATCCGGCGACCGCCATTGAAATGGAAACGTTCAAGGAGGCGTTCGCGCCGCAGGCGACGGCCTCGAAACTGCGTCCGGCGCAGTTCCGCGACGCGCCCGTCTACATCGCCGCGGCGGTGGAGCTGGACGCGGCGGAGCGGAGCGTCGACTGGAAGAAGTCGCTCGACTTTGCGGAGATGTCGCAGGGTGGCTACAACGTCTCCGGCAAAGGACGCTGGGGGGCGTGGCGCGACAGCACCGGCTCGTTCTGGCATGGGCAGAAGCTCACCGTGACGTTGACGGACGTGAAGCCTGTCACCGGGACGCTGTGGGTGCGCTTCCGCGACCCCAACCGTAATAACCGTTCCGGACGCGGCACGTGCGAAGGGCGTCCGTTTACGGTTCCGAAGCACCAACAGGAGAAGGACGGCATCTGGTGGGCGAAGCTGCCGGTGATGCGCGAGGATTTTCTTGACGGGAAGATAGAGCTTTCATGTCAGGCGACAACCGGCCCGAACCTCATGATCGACCGCATCGTCCTGACTGAGGACAAGTGAGTCATTTGCAAAACCTTTCTTGCTTTCGCTATAGGGAGATTGGGAGTTTCTGAGTTGGAGAATATGTTAAAAATTCTCCCATCCTCCAAGACTCTTAAACTCCAAACAGCGAAAGCAACAATCGACTGTCCGAGGCGGATGGGGGCGGGTGGGATTGTCACTTGCGGCGGGGCGGGGCGTTTGATATAATCCCCGCCATGGAAAAGAAGATAGTTCTGCTATTTGCTGCGTTCCTTACGCACATTGCGATGTCTAACAATCCGCCCGCGCTCACGGCCGGAGAGCCGGAGGTCCTCAGAGATTGCAGCCTCTGGCTGGACGCCAGGGATGCATTTGGATCGAATCCAGCCGATGAGATGATTATGGGATGGAATAAGCGCTTTGGTTGGGCCATAGTTGATGCTGAAAAACCTTTTGCCCCGCCGTTTCTGCGGTACGACAAAGAAAACAGGGCGTATGTCGATTTCGGAAAATTCTCCAGCGGACGCGACCTTTCGATCAATCCTCGGGAGGTTGGAATCCGCACTGCGTTCATCGTGGGAAAGCTGGGCGACTCTCGTTACTGCCATTTTCTGTGTGACAGCAAGGGCTACGATTTTCACCGTGGCGCGAACGGCGAGTACGCCTCGCGCGAATGGTCCCCGAAGATCGCGCGCATCTGGAACGGCACCAACGAGGTGTGCGACATCTACAGCGAGTTCCCGCCCACCGGCGTGACGCAGGTGTTCTGCATCGAGACCTCCGCGCCGTGCGCCTGCGACAGCCTTTCCGCCGACCGCATCTCGCAGTTTAACGAGCGGAGCGGCGGACGCGAACTGCGCGAGGTGATTCTGTTCGACCGCGTCCTTTCGGACGCGGAGCGGCTTGCGGTCTCGCGCCACCTGATCAAGAAATGGGACGTGAAGGAGGTTGTGTCTTCAAAGTGCAATGTCCCGAAGGACTGGCGGCTGATCAAGCGCGACATCGACAACTGGAGCAGGCTTCCCAACAAGAAGACGAACGAGCAGGCGGAGAACATCCAGGCCTGCATCCTCCCCGGTGACACGGACCCGCTCGTCGTGGTCCTGCGCCGCACGCGCGCGCTGCTCGACGACCTCTCCGCGTCGGTGGACCTCGCCGCCGAGCGCACGGAGTTCGCCGGTTACACATCGGATGCGTTCGCCGTGTTCGACGAGGAGTCCCGCATCGCGCTCTTTATGCGGGTGATGGATCTCAACCGACGCATTTCGCTCAAGAACCCGCTCTTGAAGGGAATCGACCGCCTCCTCTTCGTCACGCACGAGCCGCGCGGATTCGACGAGTGGCACGGCGGCTCGCACATGTGCGACCAGTACTACGGCTTCCACGGCACGCAGAACGGCTTCTCGCACGGCGACGGGTTGTACATCCTTGAGAATCCGTTCTCCGACAAGCCCGAGGCGCGCAACATCCTCGCGGGCAAGGTGATCGAGTCGGGCGCGTGGAAGGGCCAGACGCTCGACGGCTGCGCGATCATCTCGCCGGACGTCGACTGGGACGGGAAGCGCATCGCGTTCGCGGCGGTGAAGAACAACAGCAAGCTCGACACATGGGAGGACGGCACGTGCTACCACGTGTTCACGTGCAACATCGACGGCTCGAACCTCCGCCAGCTCACAAGCGGGCCGTGGAACGAGTTCGATCCGTGCTGGCTGCCGAACGGGAGGATCGTGTTCTCATCCGAAAGGCGCGGCGGATACGTGAGATGTTCGGGGAGGCGTCCCGTGCCGTCGTTCACGCTGCACTCGATGTTTGCGGACGGCACCGACATCGTGCGCCTCTCGCACCACGAGACGAACGAGTGGCATCCCAGCGTGAACAACGACGGCATGATCGTCTACACGCGCTGGGACTACGTGGACCGCGGCGCCGGCCAGGCGCACCACGCCTGGACGTGCTTCCCCGACGGACGCGACCCGCGCGAGGTGAACGGCAACACGCGCCTTCATGCCAACACGACGCCGAAGATGGAGATGAACGTGCGCCAGATCCCAGGCTCGCGCAAGTACATTGCCACCGCCACTCCGCATCATGGCTGGGCCGCAGGCTCGCTCATCATGATCGATCCGGCCGTGCCGGACGACGGCGAGATGAGCGCCGTGCGGCGCGTCACACCCGAACAGGCGTTCCCGGAGAGCGAGCAGATCACGTGGAAAAACCGCCACAGCGGCTCCTACGCGACGGCGTGGCCGCTCAGCGAGAAGTACTTCATCTGCGCATACGACGGAGACGCAAACGGCATGTACAACGTGCCGATGCGCGGCCGCCGCTACGCGATTACGCTGCTGGACGTCTTCGGCAACAAGACGCGTCTCTATTCGCATCCCTCGATCTCGTGCCTTGACCCGATGCCGCTCATGGCGCGCAAGATGCCGCCGGTGATTCCGCACAAGACGCTTGAGGGTAGGCCGGAAAATCCGGATAATCCGGAAAGTCCGGTGTTGCCCAAGACGGGCGAGATCGGCCTCATCAACGTCTATGACACGCGCATTCCGTTCCCCACGAACGACGCAATCACGGCCTTGCGCGTGTGGCAGCTCTTTCCTAAGACGAAGCCCGTTCAGCAGCATCCGTGGCTCGGCGCGGAGAATCGCCAGACGGGACGCCAGTGCCTTGGCACCGTTCCCGTCGAGGCGGATGGCAGCGCGTACTTCCTTGCACCCGTTGGCGTGCCGCTCTTCTTCCAGGCGCTGCGCGCCGACGGCTGCGCCGTGCAGAACATGCGCAGCGACACGTACCTGCATCCCGGCGAGCGGCTTGTGTGCAGCGGATGTCACGAGCCGAAGGAGAACGTGCGCCGCACCGCGCTCAAGAACCTTCCGACCGCGATGCGTCGCGCGCCAAGCGCGATCAAGCCGGGGCCGGACGGCACCGCGCCGTTCAACTACCGGCGTCTCGTGCAGCCTGTCCTTGACGCGAAGTGCGTCTCGTGCCACGGCGAGAAGCGCGCACCCAAGGCGCCCGACCTGCGCGCCGGCGACTGGCGCAAGAACAAGTGGGGATTCTCCACGAGCTGGAACAACCTCGTACACCGCACGAACTACTTCATCCGCGAGATCATCGAGGACGGGCGCCGTGTGGACTGGGAGTTCTTCGAGCCCGCCTACACCACGCCCGGAAGGAACCTCGCCATCGGCGCACCGCTGAGGAAGATGCTGGACGCCGGCCACCATGGCGTGAAGCTCACGCCCGAGGATCGCGAGAGGTTGATAATCTGGATGGACTCCAACGGACAGTACATCGCGCACGACACCGATGCAGACGCGCAGCGCGACGGGAAAATTGTCAAACCAATACTTGAATGAGTTTAGTTGATATGCGCGGCGATTTAGTGTATAATCTACCGCATGAAAATATCAGCAAACTTTTTTCTCTGCGGCGCAATGGCGCTCGGAGTGTCGGCAACAGCGTGCGGCGCATCAGTTGCGCCTGTCACAAATGCGAAGGCCCTTAAGTACAGCCCGATGATATTTGGGCACTTCATTGAGCACTTCGACACGCAGGTCTACGGCGGACTCTTCTGGCCTGGGCACAGGCTCTCGGACGAGGACGGTTTCCGCAAGGACGTAATTGAGGCCCTGCGCGAGATCAAGTGTCCGATCGTGCGCTGGCCGGGCGGGTGCTACGTCTCGGACTACCACTGGAAGGCCGGCGTGGGACCGAACCGCCAGCCCATGTGGAACAAGGCGTGGGCGGTGGAGGATCCCAACACCTTCGGCACGGATGAATACGTGAAGTGGTGCCGCAAGGTGGGCTGCGAGCCGTACATCTGCACGAACGCCGGCACCGGCAACGAAGAGGAAATGAGCGACTGGGTGGAGTACTGCAACCTCAACAGCGGCAAGTGGGGGCGCCAGCGCATCGCGAACGGCTACCCGAAGCCGCACGACGTCATCTACTGGAGCGTTGGCAACGAGAACTGGGGCGGACACGAGATCGGCGCGAAGACCGTCGAACAGTGGGGCCCGCTCGTGCGCGAGAGCGCGAAGATGATGCGCGGGGCAGACCGCCGCATCAAGCTCCTCGCCGCCGCATTGCCGGCAGAAAGCTGGACGCTGCCGCTTCTCAGGTCGGCCGGCTACCTGCTCAACTACGTGAGCGTACACGGCTACTACGTGTGGGGCAAGGGCGATACTCCCTACCTCGCGTGCATGATGCGCACCGAGCGTCCCGAGGCCGACATCCAGCGTACCATAAAGACGCTTGAGAAGGCCGGGTTCGGCGGCGGAAAGATCGCCATCGCCTTCGACGAGTGGAACCTGCGCGGCTGGTACCATCCAGGCCTTGGCAACTTCAAGCGCGGCGCGGTGATGGACTACGCGGCGCGCCGCCAGAACGACGTGGCCTCGTACTACACGATGGCGGACGCGCTCTTCTCCGCGTGCTTCCTCAACACTTGCCTCCGCCACTGCGACATCGTGAAGATGGCGAACTTCTCGCCGGTCGTCAACACGCGCGGCGCGGTGTTCGTGCATGACAAGGGCATCGTGAAGCGCACGTCCTACCACGTGTTCTGGATGTACACGCATCTCCTCGAGGCAAACGTCGCGCCCGTGAAGGTGGATTGCGATGCTCTTACGGACGGCAAGGCGAGCGTGCCGGTGCTCGATGCCGTGCTTACGGTATCTGACGACGGAAAGCGCCGCGTCCTCGCGGTCGTCAACAAGTCGCCCGACAAGGCGGTGCCGCTCGATGTGTCGGCACTTACGGCGGGCGCGGGGCGCCCGCCCTACCAGGCGACGGTTCTTGCCGGCGCGTCGCCGGACGACTACAACGACATCGGCGCGGAGAACCGCGTCGTGCCAGTGAAGACGACTTACGAGGTGAAGGACGGCAAGGTAACGCTTCCGCCGCACTCGCTTAGCTGTATCGTGCTGTAAGGGAACAGCCATCATTGAAAAACCCCAAAAAAGGAGATAACATGTTCGAGAAACTCTGCGTAAACGCCCGTTCGATGCCGTTCTGGTGCGTCGCCAACCCGCTGGGGGATCCGTTTGGCGGACCCGTCCAGCCCAAGCCCGACTCGCTCGACGTGGCGAAGATGCTCGCCAAGGCGTGCAAGGAAGGCCTCATCGAGATGACCAGCACGCACGACGACGACCTCGTGCCGTGGGATCCGGAGCATCCCGAGGACGACCTCGACCCGAAGAGCGAAGTGTACAAGAAGCTCCGCGAGATCAAGAAGATCCTCCGCGACGGCGGTCTGAAGGTGAACATGGTGACCTGCTCACTGCACGGCAACAAGATCTTCCGCGCCGGCGGTCTCACGAACCCCGACCCGAAGATCCGCGCACTTGCCGCGAAGAAGGTTGAGCGTACGCTGCGCATCGGTAACCTCCTCGGCGCTAAGCACTACACCTACTGGGTGGCGCGCGACGGTTTCGAGGTCTATGCGAAGACCGACTTCGCGCATGTCTATGACTGGCTGGCGGACGGCCTCAACCACGTGACGGACTACATCGCGAAGATGAAGTTCACGAACTACAAGGGCGCTACCGTGGAGCCGAAGCCGAACGAGCCGCGCGGCGCGATGTTCCTGCCCACGAGCGGACACGCCGTCGGATTCATCATGACGCGCCTAAAGAAGCCGGAATTCTGGGGCGTGAACCCGGAGCTTCTCCAGCACGAGGGCATGACGCTCCTCAACTCCGTCCTCACGGTCTCCTATCTCTGCGCCACGAAGAAGATGAAGTTCCTGCACTTCGGCTCGCAGATCAAGGGGCAGTTCGACGACGACTTCCCGCCGCTCGTCGGCCCCGAGGGACTCAAGGAGACGGTGTGGATGTTCAAGGCTCTCGCCGACTGCGGCTGGAAGGGCGTGGTGGAGTTCGACTGCCACATGATGCGCTCCGAAGGTTCGCCAGAGAACAGCGCGGACGCCCAGTGGCGCTTCATCAAGAACTGCTCGGCGGCCGTGGACATCTGCGTGGAGCTCGCCTCGCGCCTGAAGCCCGCGAAGAAGGGCCTTAACGACACAGAAGCCGAACTTGCCGCCATTAGGCAGCTCTGCAAGGCCTGATACACGCGATGGACAAGGTGAAAGAAGGTAGGCTCAGGTCGCTTGACGCCCTGCGCGGATTCGACATGCTGTTCATTTGCGGTCTGTCCGGGCTGATCGTCAAGATCTGCACGCTGTGCGGTTCGCCCACGGGATGGCTCGCAACGCAGATGAAGCACGTGGCGTGGGACGGGTTCGCCCACCACGACACGATCTTCCCCCTGTTCCTCTTCATCGCCGGCGTCACGTTCCCGTTCTCGCTGGCGAGGCAGCAAGCGGACGGACGGAGTACGTGGAAGATATGGCTGAGGACGCTGAGGCGCGGGCTAGTGCTCGTCCTGCTCGGGATGGTGTACAACGGACTGCTCAAGTTCGACTTTGCCCACCTCAGGGTCTTCAGCGTCCTCGGGAGAATCGGTCTCGCGTGGATGCTGGCGTCGTGGATCTGGATGTTCTTCGGTACGCGCATGCGGGTTGCGTGGTTGGTGGCGATTCTTCTCGGCGCCGGCGCTCTCTCCGCGTATTTGGTGGCGCCGGACTTCCCCGACGCGTCGCCGTTCACGAAGAATGGCAACATCGCCTGCTGGTTCGACAGGACGTACTTCGCGAAACATTCCTACTCGAAGTTGTACGACCCGGAGGGACTGCTCTGCACGATTCCGGCGATTGCGACGGCGCTCCTCGGCATGTTCGCGGGGGCGTTCATCCGCTGGGAGCGCGAGGGGCTGACGGGGAACAAAAAGACGCTGTGCCTGTTCGGTGCCGCAGCCGTGCTGGGTGTCGCCGCGTATGCGTGGGGACGCGTCCTGCCGATTAACAAGGCTCTGTGGTCCAGCACCTTCGTGCTTGCTGCAGGGTCGTACTCCTTCGCCGTGCTCGCGCTGTTCTACTGGATGGCGGACGTCATGGGATGGTACCGCGGGATGTTCTTCTTCGAGGTGGTGGGGCTGAACTCCATCACGATCTACATGGCCCAGAGACTCATTGACTTCGACCGTGTGAACAAGTTCCTCTTCAGCGGAGTGGCCTCGCTGTTTTCAACGAAGGAGGCTTCAGCCGTAGTGCTGGCGGCGGGGTACGTGGCCGTCGTGTGGCTTTTCCTCTACTTCCTTCACCGCCACAAGGTGTATTTGAAGGTGTAGACAAATGACAGTCAGCCCAACGTAGTTTGACGAGAGTGGCAGAAAAACCTAAAACAATCTCCAACCATAAAGGAAAGTAGGTCAACAAGTATGAAAAAACCATTGTCAGTAGCCATCGCGGCATGTGCGCTGGCTGCGTCGGTCTTTGCGGCGGAATCCGCTGCGGCGACCAAGAAGGTACTGGTGTTCAGCCGGTGCGAAGGATTCAACCACAAGGCGTCGATTGCGGCGTGCAAGCAGAGGATGGCGGAGGAGGCGAAGAAAGGCGCGTTCACCGTCGACTTCTCCGACGACTACGCCGCGTTCAAGATCGAGAACCTCCTCAAGTACGATGCGGTCGTGCTGAACAACACGACGTGTCTCAAGACGAAGGACAACCCGCACGTGGCGCCGGCGATCTGCTCGTACGTGCGCTGGGGCGGCGGTCTCTGCGTGATCCACGCGGGCGCGGACAACTTCTACGACGCGCCCGAGTGCTCCCACCTCGTGGGCGGCCGCTTCGATGGCCATCCGTGGGGCGCGGGCGGCACGTGGGCGTTCAAGGTCGAGGACCGCGAAAGCCCACTCACCGCGCCGTTCAAGGGGTTCGCCGACGGCAAGTTCAAGCGCGGCGAGGAGATCTACCAGCACTCATCCCCGTTCTACGACCGCTCGAAGCTCCACATCCTCATTTCGCTCGACCTCTCCGATCCCGTCACGGCGGGGCGCAAGGGACAGAAGCGTGCCGACAAGGACTTCGCCGTTTCGTGGATCCGCCGGTACGGCAAGGGCCGCGTGTTCTACACCTCCTTCGCGCACGACCAGCGCGCCTGGAACGCCCCCGATACGCGCGCGCACATCTTCGCCGGCCTCGCCTACACCCTCGGCACCCTGAAAGCAGACGATACCCCGCCTTGCGCGAAGTGCTGCAAGGAACGGAAGTGCTGCGAGACGAAGAAGTGCTGTCCGTTCTACCTCCCTTCGCTCGAAGAATGCGCGGCGGACGCGTTGGACAAGCCCAGCACCAACGCCTGCTGCCGCGCCGCGCGCATGAACCGCCTCGGCGCGGCGTTCGGCCGTGCCGTCGAGAAGGGCGAGGCCAAGGCCGCTGCGCCGCTCGCGCGCCGCGTGTTCGACAAGAGCGACCTCCCCGACACCCTCCGCGCCACGGCGGCGCGCGTGTTGCTCGCGGCCGATCCTGCGACACTCAGCGAGGTGCTGGCCGACAAATCGAAGAACGTGCGCCAGGCCGCGTTCGGTCTCGGTCTTGCGATTCCCCCGTCGTCCTTCGCGAAGGCGCTGCCCGGTGCGACGCCGTGCCTGAAGCGCGCCATCGTGGCGCATCTCGCGCAGGTGGGCGCAAAGTGCTGCAAGAAGGCGGTGGCGGATGTGACGTCCGATGCGGACGAGGCGACTGCCGCGGCGGCCACGGTCGCGCTCGGCACGCTCGGCTGCGCGGAGGACGTTCCGCTCTTTGTCAGTCTCCGCGCGCGCGGCGGCGCCGTGGGCGCGGCGGCAGACGAGGCGCTTGCCGAAATCCCCGGCGCGGGCGATACGATCTTCGACCTCGCGGCGTCCGACAAGGCGATGTTCGCAGTGGCGGCGAAGCGCGCCGAGACGAAGCTGCTTCCGCGCTGGAAGGCGTTCATCGCCGCAGACGACACCGCGACGCGCAAGGCCGCGTGGCGGGCGTTCGGGAAGATGTCGTCGTCGGCCACCGAGGCCGCTGCGTTCGCCTGGTTCGCGGACGTGAAGGACGGCGAGGCGTCGACCGCCGCGTCCGTGATCTGGAACTCGTTGAAGTCAAAATCTGCCGACGAGCGCACGGCGCGGATCATTGATCTGTGGAAGAAGGGCTCGCCTGCCGCCCGCGCGGAGGCGGAGGGACTTCTCTCCCGTGCAAACGGGCTTGGCGCGTTCGACATGTGGAGCGCCCTGGCGTCCGACGCCACCTACGGCAAGGCCGCGAAGGCCGCCTACGTGGCGCTCGCGAAAAAGGTCGCGTCGGGCGAGGTGTCCGCAAAGATTCCTCCGAAGAACAACTGGAAGGGTGCGGCGTCGAAAACCTCTGGCGGGGACGTGGCGCAGAAGGCTTACGACGGCAAAGACAACACACGTTGGACCAGCGGGATGAACACGAAGGGCGCATGGTACACGCTCGATTTCGGCGCTCGCATCTTCGTGGACGCGGTGACGTTGGACACCACTAAGTCTCCGCGTGACACGCCGGCGGGATGCGACGTGTTCGTGTCGGATGACGGCAAGACATGGGAAGGCCCCGTGGCTTCGTGCGACGACAAGACGTCGAAGACCACCACGTTCAAGATCGGGCGTTCGACCCGGAACCTGAAGTTCGTGGCGCTGGAGTCGCGTCCGCACCTCCACTGGTCCATCCACGAAATCGACGTCAAGGCGGGCATGGACCCCGCGCGCATGGAGCAGATCAGAAAAACGGCAGAAACATTTGAGAAGGAGGCAAAGTAATGAAGAGCGTTAAGAAGCAGATCGGCGTTTCGCGCAGGGGATTCCTCGCGGCGGGGGCGGGATTCGGATTGTTCAACCTCGTTCCGGCATCCGTGCTGGGCGCTAACGCGCCGTCCAACACGGTGACGATGGGCATCATCGGCGCGGGCGGACAGGGCATGGGGAACATGCGCTCGTTCATGGGACTTCCGGACGTGCGCTTCCTCGCCGCGTGCGACGTGAGCCGTACGAAGCGCGAGCGCGCGAAGAAGCAGATCGACGAAAAGTACGGCACCAAGGATTGCGCGATGTACCTCGACTTCCGCGAGCTCTGCACGCGTACCGACATCGACGCCGTCCTCCTTGCGACGCCCGACCACTGGCACGCTCCGATCGGCGTGTTCGCCGCGAACTGCGGCAAGGACATCTTCGGCGAGAAGCCGTTCACGCACGACCTCCGCGAAGGGCGCGCCCTTGTGCGCGCGGTGGAGCGCAACGGCCGCGTGTGGCAGACGGGCAGCTGGCAGCGTTCGAGCGGCGAGATGCGCCGTGCCGTGGAGCTCGTGAAGAACGGGCGCATCGGCAAGGTCGTGCGCGTGGAGGTGGGCCTTCCCGGCACGAACGGCACGCGCCTCAAGAACCGCATCGGCGTGCCGGGCGCGAAGGTTCCCGACGGCCTCGACTGGAACTTCTGGGTGGGACCGGCGCCGGAGCGTCCCTACGAAGGCGTGTGCGACTGGGACTGGCGCTGGGTGTCCGACTGGGGCGGCGGACAGCTCATGGACTGGATCGGCCACCACGGCGACATCGCGCAGTGGGGACTCGGCACGGACCTGACGGGGCCTGTGTCGTTCGAGGGCTGGGGCGACAACTACGGCAGGGGTATCTTCGACACGCCGCAGCGCTACCGCGTGGAGTGCGAATACGCGAACGGCGTGAAGATGACCGTTGCGGGCGGCGTGAAGGAGATCCGCGGTGGCACGAAGTGGATCGGCGAGAACGGCGACTGGGTGTGGGTGAACCGCGGCCGGTACGAGGCGTCCTCGCCTGCGATCTACAACAGCCGCCTTGAACCGGGCGAAATCCGCCTGAAGAGCCCGGGCCACTGGCGCCAGTTCATCGACTGCGTGAAGAACCGCGCGACGACGATCACGCCGGCCGAAGTCGCCCACCGCTCCGCGAGCATCGGGCATCTCTGCCGCGTGGCGATCGACACGGGTCGGAAGATCAAGTGGGACCCCGCCAACGAGCGCATCGTGGGCGACGCCTGCGCGGAGAAGCTCCTGCAGCGTCCCATCCGCGCACCATGGAAGCTCGTGTAAGACATCAAATTATTAAAAGGAGCAGTGAGGCGACATGGCGATCTTGCGAGGATTCTTTCTCGGCGGCGCATTGGCCGTCGTGCTTGGGGCAAGACTTGCCCATGCCGCGGCACTGCCATCCGAGGCGCATCTAAGGTACCATGACCGCGAGATAATCGCGCTGGTATGCTGGGGCCTCAACCCCTACACGGGGCAGGAGTGGGGATTCGGCAACGTGCCGCCGTCGAAGATCACGGCGAAGAAGCTTGATCCCGCGCAGTGGGCGAGCGCCATGAGGGCGGCGGAGATTTCCTGCGTCGTCCTAGTGGCTAAGCACCATGACGGATTCTGCCTGTGGCCGTCCCCGCTCAACAAGGACTACTCCATGTCCGCAGTGCCCGCGCCGAACACGGGGCGTGACCTCGTGCGCGAGCTTGCGGACGCCTGCCGCGAGCGCGGCATGAAGTTCGGAGTGTACCTCTCGCCATGGGACCGACACCAGGGTTCCTACGCCACGCCCGCGTACGTCGACTACTTCTTCGCGCAGTGGAACGAGTTGCTCGACAACTACGGCGAGATCAGCGAAATCTGGCTTGACGGCGCGAACGGAGGAACCGGCTGGTACGGCGGAGTTAACGGCGACAAGGGCGAGAGGCGTTCCATCCCGAAGGACTACTACCGTCTGGGCGAGCTCCTTCAGATAATGCACAAGAAGCATCCGCTCGCGATTGCGTTCGGCGGCGGCGGCGAGTGGTCGTCGAAGTGGTGCGGCAACGAGAGCGGAGTGTGCCCCGAGACGTGGTGGTGCGCGCAGAAGGGCAAGGGCGGCGAAATGCACTGGCTGCCTTCAGAGACGGACTTCCCGCTGCGACGCGGATGGTACTGGCACAAGAACGATAAGCCCAAGTCGCTCGCGCGTCTCGTGAAGATCTACTACGAATCAGTCGGACGCGGCTCGGTGATGGACATCGGCATTGCGCCCGACACCGAGGGACAGGTCTGCGCTGACGACGTAAAGCGCCTTGCGGAGTTCGGCGAATGGGTTCGCGACTTCAACTCGCGGGACTTTGCGAAGGACGCCAAGGTGACTGAATGCCGCGACGGAAACAAGCTGGTGATTGAAATCGCCCTGCCCGTCGCTGTGGAATTCAATTGCGTGGACATCAAGGAGAAAATCGCCGAAGGGCAGAATGTAGCATCATTCACGGTCGAGGCACCCGATGGCGAGGGCTGGCGAGCCATTGCGCGCGGCACGACAATCGGCCACCGCCGACTTGCACGGATCCCGCTCGCGAAGTACGGACGCATCCGCGTGACGCTCGATGGCGTCGCGAAGCCGCAGGTGTTTCCGGTCGCGCTGCGTCGCGGACGCGAGATCGCCGGCGAAGTTCTGCGTGCCCCTGACACTTACGGCAAGACGGGATGGCGGATTCTAGGCGAGACTTGCACTGCGCCGCGCAACGCCCGCAACGCAATAGACGGAAGCTACCACACCCTTTGGCATTCGCATCCTGCCGGTTCCGCTCCGTTGCCGCCACCGCAGAGCTTCACGGTGGATTGCGGACGCGAACTGCTGATGCATGGTTTCGACTACACGCCGCGCATGGACGGCTGTCGGCACGGCATGGTCGACGGCTACGAGTTCTACGTCTCTGCGGACGGCAAGTCGTGGACTAATGCCGCAGCCGGCGAGTTTGGCAACATCGCGGCGAATCCCGTCCGCCAGCGCGTCACGTTCGAGAAAACGACGAAGGCCCGCTATTTCCGTTTCACGGCTACGCACGCGGTAGGCGCGAACGACCGCGTTGCCGTCGCCGAGATAGACATTTGGTGATGTTGTCCGCGCGCTGTCAGTGACCTTGACGCTTAGAGGAGGCAAAGGAAAGTTGAAATGACGTTTTTCCGGTTGTTCTTCCTCTTGGTTGGTCCGATCTGCGCTGCAGTGGCGTACAGAACTGTCGTGCGAACGCTTCGGCTTGAGCGTGCATGGAGCCACGCACTCGTCATCGCGCTTCTGCTCTGTTCGCTCAAGTTCACGTGGTTTACTCTTTTGGGCGGTCACATTTTTCTGCCGGAATTGCCTGTAGGAGTGATTTACGCATTGTCCGTATGCTACGACTTCGTACTATTTCTGACTGTTCTAGGCGTGGTCTGGGCGGCTGGGAGGTGGGTTGTGCGGCGCGCGCGGGGCGCGCGCCCTACCGGAGGGCCGGACCTCTCGCGCCGGCGCATGGTGGCCGGAGCGCTTGCGTGTGTGGCGGCTGGCACTGGCGCGAAAGCCGTGCATAACGGGTTCCGTCTGCCGGACATAGTGGAGGTGACGCTGGAGTTCCCCGACTTGCCGTCCGCCTTCGACGGCTACCGCGTGGCGCACCTTTCGGACCTGCACGTAAGCGCCGCCGCGCGGGCGGAGAGGACGGCTGGCGTGGTGCGTCTTGTCAATGCGCAGTCTCCCGACCTAATCGCCATCACCGGCGATCTAGTGGACGGCACCGCGTCCCGGCGTCTTGACGACGTAGCCCCGCTCGGGAAACTGCGTGCGGCGGATGGCGTGGTGGGCTGCACCGGCAACCACGAGTACTTTTCGAGGTGGGGGACCTGGCGCGTCATCTTTCGCAGTCTCGGCATACGCATTCTGGAAAACGAACGCGTGGTCGTGCGTCGCGGCGAAGAGTCGCTGGCCATCATCGGGATAAACGACCCAGTGAGCCACGATTCCGACATCAGGATTGCGTCCGACATGGTGCCGGACGGGGCTTTCCGCATCCTGCTTGCGCACCGTCCCACTCACCTTGCGGAACATGCGGCGTGCGGCGTGCGGCTGCAGCTTTCCGGACATACGCACGGTGGCGCCGTCATTGGCCTCGACCGTCTTGTGGCGCGTGCCAACGAGGGACACGTGCGCGGACTCTACAGTGAGCATGGCATTTCGCTCTACGTCAATTCGGGCACCGGACAGTGGGCAGGGTTCCCCACGCGCCTTGGCGTTTCCCCGGAAATCACTATAATCACGCTGCGCAGGACGCGCAGATAACTCTCAGAAAAAAAACAACAACAGGAGGAACACAGCAATGAATATGTCAAGAAGAGGTTTTATCGCAGGCACATTTGCCGCGACGGGTACTATGGCGATTGCCGACGGCAAGGTCGTACCAGCAATGGCCGGAGGAGCGCCCAACGTGTCGTTTGGCGTGTTGAGCGACGTACATCTCGAACGGCGCGGCGACGAGGACACTCTGATTAAGGCGCTTGAGTATTTCCGCGACAACGGCGCGGACGGCGTGTTGATTGCAGGCGACATCGCGAACACCGGACGCATCGAGCAGATCGAGCGTGCGGCCAATTGTTTCTGGCGTGTGTTCCCGAACGGCAAGGCACCTGACGGACGCCACGTCGAGCAGCTGTGGGTGTACGGCAACCACGACGTTTGTGGAATGGGCTGGCACAAGGGCAAGGACGAGGCCTACCTCAAGTCCACTGCAATCAACTACGGAAACAACCGCGCCGAGGTGTGGGAGCGCATTTTCCACGAGCCGTACCGCCCGATCTGGGCCAAGACCGTGAAGGGTTACACGTTCATCGGCGCGCACTGGGGAAACGAGAAGGACCTCGACGCCTTCCTGCAGGCGAACGCCGACAAGCTCAACCTCAGGAACGGCAAGCCGTTCTTCTACACGCAGCACCCGCATCCCGCAAACACCGTGCAGGGCCCGTGGGCGTGGGGCAACGACAGGGGCGTTTCGACGCGCGCGCTCGAGAAGTTCCCGAATGCTGTTGCGTTCTCCGGCCACTCACACTACTCCATCACCGACGATCGCTGCATCTGGCAGGGGAAGTTCACATCGGTCGGCACGGGATCGCTCAGGTACATCTTCTCGCAGTACTGGCGCGACAACGGAGAGGACCACAACGGCATCGTCAAGCAGATGAGGATACTGCCAGAGAGCAAGGGGCGGCAGGGAATGCTCGTGAAGGTGTACGACGACCGCATGGTGTTCGTGCGGCGAGAGTTCGTGTATGGCGAAAGCCTCGGGCCGGATTGGGTCGTGCCGCTCGACGGCTCACGCGCATTTGCGTTAGAGCCGCGCGCCGCGAAGGCGGTTGCGCCCGCGTTCGCTCCGGGCGCGAAGGTGGAGGTGTCACGCGCGATGGGCAAGAACCGCCGCGGCAAGGTGACGGACCAGATCACGGTGCGCTTCCCGTCGGCGTTGCCGAGCGCGACGTCGCGCGTCCACGACTACGAGGTGACTGCCCTCGCATACCATGAAGACGTCGACTACCCCGTGGCGACGAAGCGCGTCCTTTCCGAGAGCTACTACCTGCCGCCGACGCGCGAGGCGAAGTCCGGGCACATCGTGTTCGCGGTCTCGGAACTGAAGGGCGTGGAGGAGGTCCGCTTCGCGGTGCGTCCGCTTGAGTGCTTCGGGCGCAAAGGCCAGGAAATCTTTTCTGAAATGCAGAAAATCCCGAAACAAGCCGAGGTGAAAAAATGAACCCTACGACTACATTCGCCACGTTTGCGTCAAAGTGCGTTGCGGCGCAGCTGGCGGTTCTTGTCCTCGCCACGCAGGGAGGTGAACTCCCGAAGGTGCGCGAGGCGCTGTTCCCGCTTTCGCAGGTTCGGCTCACGGGGGGGCCTCTCCAGGCGCAGCAGGAGCAGAACAGGGAGTATCTGCTAAGACTCGATCCCGACCGCCTCCTCAGCCGCTTCCGCCTTGAAGCCGGACTCAAGCCGAAGGCGGAGCCGTACAACGGCTGGGAGTCGCCGAAGAACTGGCTGGACCTTGCAGGACACATCCTTGGCTTCTACATGGCCGGCGCTGCGATGACCGTGGAGGCGACGGGCGACGAGGAGCTGAAGCGCCGGCTTATCTACATCGTCGACGAGCTTGAGGCCGTTCAGAACGCGCATGGCGACGGCTACGCGCTCGCCGCGAAGGACGGGCGCAAGGTGTTCAACGAGATCGCGTCAGGAAAGATCAACGTCAAGATCAACCCCAAGACGGAATACTGCGCGTTCATCAACAAGCGCTTCGAGCCGATCTACACGCTGAACAAGGTGCTGATCGGACTCTGGCGCATCCACGTGGCGACGGGAAGCGACAAGGCGAAGCGCGTGTTCCTACGTCTTTCCGACTGGTTCGGAAACGCCATCGTGGAGAAACTGAACGATGCGCAACTACAGAAGGTGCTCGACTGCGAACACGCATCCCTGCCCGAGACGTTCGCGGTCGCCTTCACGATGACTGGCGAAGAGAAGTACAAGCGCTGGGCGCGCCGTCTCTGCCACGAGCGCATGCTCGCGCCGCTCGCGGACGGCAATGCCGCTCACCTCAACTTCCACCACGCGAACAACGAAATCCCCAAGTACACCGGTTTCGAGCGCGTGTACCGCATCACGGGCGAGGAGAGACTGCACCGCGCGATGGTCAACGCCAACCATGCGTTCATCTACGACCACGCCTGGGCGAACGGCGGCAACTCGCACCGCGAGCATCTCTTCCCCAAGGCCGACTTCGAGAAGAAGCTCTTCATGGACGGCGGTCCCGAATCCTGTAATTCCGTGAACCTTCTGCGTCAGATCGAGGCGCTGTTTGAGACGGAGCCGTCGCCCGACAAGATCGACTTCTACGAGCGCGTGCTCTTTGACCATCTACTCTCCACGCATGATCCGATCCTTGGACGTACGATCTACTACACGCCGCCGAAGCCCGGTGCGTCGCGCACGTACTCGGACGAGTTCGACTCCATGTGGTGCTGCACGGGCACGGGATTCGAGGCACCGGGCAAGTACGGTCAGATGATATACACGCATTCGGTGGACGGCGGTCGCGGGGCGACCGCCCTACCGTCGGGAGACGCTGTAAGCATCAACCTCTTTGCGCCGTCGACGCTCGATTGGAAGGAACGCGGCGTGAAGCTCCGCCAGGAAACGGCGTTCCCCTACGGCGAGTCGGCGTGCGTGAAGGTGGAAGCCGTCGGAAAGGATCCGAAGTTTACGGTCAAGGTGAGACGTCCCGCCTGGGCTGGTGGAGACTTTAGGGTGTATGTGAATGGGGTGACAGCAAGCGTACAACAGCAAGATGGTAGGGCGGTTTCGATGAAACCGCTGCACGTCGTCTCCATCACCCGCGAATGGAAGGCGGGTGACCGCATCGACATCGAGTTCCCGATGTCGCTACGTGCCGAGTTCCTGCCCGGTTCGAAGAAGTACGTCGCGTTCTTCTACGGTCCGACGCTGCTCGTGGGCGACCTTGGAAGCGAGGGGCTGAAGCAGAGCGACTACTTCGCGCATCCGCCGGCGTCCAACGCGTCTAGCTGGAAACTCGGCAAGCCGATCCCGATGCCGCAGGTCCCGGCGTCGGCCGCAACCGATCCTGCGTGCTGCCTTGAGCGCACGACTGGTGGTCCGATCGTGTTTCATCTGAAGGGAAGCGACATCCTCCTCAAGCCCATGTACGACCTCCACTTCAGCCGTTACACTATGTACTGGCGTCTTGCCGACCCGGCAGAGGAGAAGGCGTTTGCCGAGGCATCCACAAGCGAAAAGGAACTTGCTAAGCGCGCGGTCGATTCCGTCAAGATCGGTGACGCCGCAAGCGAGAAAGCGCATGGCCTTGCGGGCGAGAAGACCAACTCAGGCACGGGGCTTTACGGCGAGCATCACGAGCATCATTGGCGTGATGCGAACAGTGGTGGCTTCTTCTCCTATCGCCTCTCTCTAAATCTTGAAAAACCTGTCAAAGAAAAAACGTCCGCAGGAGGAGCCTATGTTCTCGTTGCTAAATACTGCGCCCGCGAGCGCGGGTCGCGTATGTTCGACGTGTTGGTGGAAGGCGTGAAAATCCACACCGAGAACCTGATTGACAACAAGAAGCCCGCGTTCGTATTTACCGCGATGGCGATTCCGCAGGAACTGATCGCGGGGAAGAAGGATGTCGAGGTACGTTTCGTGCCGAAGAAGGGCAACACGGCTGGTGGGCTTTTCGGCCTCTGGCTCGTGAAATCCTCTTCGGCGCCGGTTGACTGGTTGGACAAATCGGGGCATGGCGAATATGTCGTCGCCTTCGACAAGGCTGGCGGTGAAGACTGGAAGAGCGTAGCACTCGCGCTTGGGCACAAACACGGTGCGATGGTCATGCAGTATGATGGAATGGAAGGGTTGGGCGGTGTCCTCGCGGAGTTGAGGAAGATAAAACCCAAATACGTATGCTTTGTCGTTCCGCCGGAATCGGCAGGGCGCAAGTTCATCATGGTGGTCTACTGGATGATGCGCGCAATCGACGACGATCCGTACGGGGACGCGATCTGGGGTGTCATCACGGGATACAGCGCGGCGGACGGCATGAAGATCGTGAAGGCGCCGCTGCGCCGCGAAATCCGCTCCTTCGCGACGAGCATGGGCGGCGATCACGCGCTGGATAATTGGGAATCGGGATTTGCCTCCGACGAACGCACGGCGGACAACTTCTGGATGAAGCGTCTCGGCGGCACGAACGAGAAGGTCGCGACGGGCGGCAACATCGCGAAGACGCTCGCCGATGCGTTCAACACGATACCCGTCGACTATTTCGTGACAAGCGGACACGCCCGCGAACGCAACTGGCAAATTGTCTACAATCAGAACAAGGGTATGCTCGTCCATACTGCGGAAGCCGGTCTCCAATTCGTCGAGCCGGGCGGGGAAATTAAGCACAGCCTGACGAATGCCTCGCTCAAGGTGTACGTAGGTGCGGGGAACTGTCTGATCGGACACGTCGACCGCCGCGACTGCATGGCGACGGCGTGGATGCATACGGCAGGCGTCGAGCAGTTCGTGGGTTACACGGTTCCGTCGTGGTACGGATTCATGGGATGGGGCGTGAAGGGTCTTCACGAGGAGGGGCGCTATTCGCTCGCAGAGGCCAGGTATCTTGAAAACGAGCGACTGCTCTGGGCGAAGACGCGGAAGCACAAGCCGATGGACGAAAAGGGCCTGGACTACGACCGGGACGTGTTAGCGTTCTACGGCGATCCTGCCCAGCGCATCATGTTTCCAAAGGACAATACGCCCTACAATGTGGTCGTGAAGGGCGATGCCGTCCGCGTCTCGTTCACGCGCGACTGCTCCTTCGCATCCCTGGATGACGCACGAGGTGCGCGTCCGGTCATGGCGCTTCTCGACGCGCCGCTGCCGGGAAATACGCTCCTCGGCACGGATGGCAAGGAAGTGGCGGAGTCCGTCGTCACGGAACGTTTCATCTTCATCCCCGTCCCCGGCAAGCACGCAGCAGGCGAAGTCCTCAAATTCAAGATCGTGACGAAAGAAGCCCATAGCAACTGAATGTTTTTTGTAAAATTTTGTGAGGAGGGGTTGCGCGGGCGGAGGTTTCTTTGATATACTTGCCCGAAATGCGGCGTAGTGTCACTGCAGGGTTGACAAGAGGTGATGAATATATTGCCAAAAGCCCGTGTAAATAAAAGGGGGTCGACGAATGCTCGATCTGGCGCACCGAATGCCACCCGCGTGCGCTTCGCACACGAAGAATTTGAAACCCAAAAGGAACAAGACCATGAAGACACGAACCAGCCCAAACGGGGTAGCCGGGCTCATGTCCAGGCTCATCCACAACATCAAGTCCGCGGCGCTCGCCCTCGCCGCGCTCGCCCTCGCCGCGCCGCCGGTGTGGGGAGCGTACACCTCCGGCATGCAATGGAAGGACGGAGTCAGCGGGAACTTGAATGCCGCCGGCAACTGGACGGGTGGGAAGGCTCCGGCGTCCGGCAATATCTTGGGATTCGTCAATTCGGGCGCCGGCGTTTCGTATGTCACGAACAGCGCCGCCGCTTCATATCAGCCGCGGTTTGACAAGGGCAATTTCGTTCTTGTTGCAAGCAAGACACTCACGGCCAACAACGCCTTCCATCTTGCCAGTAGTGACGGCGGTTATACGGGTCCGGCTTCCGTGACCAAATATGGCGATGTGATGGTCGACAGATATATGCACATGGCACAGGTAACCGATTCTCATGCTTTCTTTACAAACAAAACAGGCAAGCTTATACATTGCACTAATCCAGACACAGGAACCAACAGACATCAAAACGGTTTGCGCATCGCGAGCGGTACGCGCTCGGAGGCGGAATTCGTCGTCCAGGGCGGATATGCGGTGTCGTCGAACGGCGTCACGATCGCGCATGGCAGCGACTCAACTGGGCGCATGATTATCAATGGCGGTTACTTCTTCTCTTACGGCAATGGATGGGGGGGGCACATGGCGGCTGGCACGAACACAGTTGCCCATGGATCGAACTCGACCGGGCTGATCGAAATCAACGGCGGCGCGTACACGAACGAGAACTGGCTGTTCGTCGGCAATACGGCGGGGGCAACTGGAACGATACACGTGAAGAACGGCACCTTCAACCAGAAATGCACGACCGCGAATTCGTTCGTCGTCGGCGGCGCACGCAGCACGGCATCGCATGGTTATTACATTCAGGAGGGCGGCACGGCCACGGCGGCGGCCGCAATGATCGTCGGCTTTGCGAATGGCGCGGACGGCCATGTGTTCATGAAGGGCGGAACTCTGAATCTCAACGGACAGAACCTCCATGTCGGCCCGACAAATGGCGGCTCTGGCGAGTTCGTCCAGAGCGGCGGCTCGGTCAACGTCAACATGGACTTCAAGCTCGGCAGGGCCGGTGCCGGTACGCTGACCGTCAGCAACGGCACGTTCACGGTCGCGAGCGGCAAGCAGATCTACATGTGCGAGGTCAACACCGGCAATGCGACCGTCAATCTCTGCGGCGGCACGCTTGTGACGAAGCACATGAGCATGGGCCCAGGCACTGCCGTTGTCAACTTCGACGGCGGCACGCTCAAGGCCAACAACACCAGCAACGATGGTCTGATTCAAGCCACCGTGCCGGTCAACGTCGGCCCCAAGGGCGGCACGATTGATACGGGCAACCGCGCCATCACGGTTCCGGCGGTTCTCGCGAGCGGCGTGAGCGGCGAGACCGACGGCGGCATGACGTTCAAGGGCGGCGGCACGGTCACGCTCTCCGGCGCGAACACCTACACGGGCGCGACGGTGATCGATGCGGGCACGACGCTCCAGATACCGGCGGCGAGTAACCTTGCGGGCAATATCGTCGTCACGAACGCGACGTTTGCCGACTGCCCGATTACGGTTCTCACGCTCACAGGCGGGAGCGACGTCGATGCCGCGCTTCTCGCGCGTTGCAGCCTCGCGGCGGACGCGCCCGATACGGTTGAGCTGACGGCTGACGGCGCGTCGGTGGTGGTTACAGCCAAAGCGTCCGTTCCCGTGACCGCCCGCAAGGTTTACGATTCGGGTGCGTATGTCTGGCGGTTCTACGACGTCAACGGCAACCTGATAACAGGAGCGGTCGATGAAAGCGCTCTCGAAGCGGATTCCGTCACTGTGATCTTCGGATCGACCGCCGAACTGGCGGCGATTGGCACCGCCCCGGCGTGGGTTGGCGGCTGGCAGATGGCCTCGATGTTCACATTCGATCCTTCCTCTTCCGCCTCGCTTCCTGCGGGGTACACGTTTGACGCGGGGACGGTCATCGACCTGAAGGGCTGCGACTGGACGCTTCCTGATGAATGGAAGTCCGCCACGGTCGATTTCACCGTCACGAACAGCGTTGACGCGACGAAGTCCGTGCTGACGGTCGATGTCGCGTCCGGCGCAACGTTCACCGAAACATATCTCACGCTTGGCGGCAATCTTGAGCTTCGCAAGACCGGCGAGGGTACGTACGCGATGACGAAGGACCAGCCCCATACGGGCGGCACGGTCGTCACGGATGGCCCGCTGACCAGGTCTGGCACAGTGACGGTTGGCGTCGTAGCGGGTTCGTCGCAGAGCCTCTCCGTCGAGGGTGGGAGTTTCACTACGTCCAACAGCGGGAATCTGGTTGTCGGTGCAAACGGCGTCGGCGAGTTCACCATCACGAACGCCACGGCGACGATGAACAGTCTCTACGTCGGCAACGGCACGGGGTCCGGGACGATGAACATCAACGGCGGGACGCTGACGGTCGGCGGCTGGTCCTTACTTGCCAGCAGCGCCACTTCCGGCGGGGCCGTGCTCAACCTGAACGGCGGCACGCTTGCAACCCGGCGCATCAACGTCGGCACGACGGCAGACTCGCTG
>CADCOC010000049.1 GCA_902802945.1 uncultured bacterium
GGGCAGTCCGCATTCGGACTACGTGACGGCCTGGCAGGAGCTTGTCGACCTTCAGCCGCAGTTCGCGAAGTGGCGCGAGGCGTGAACGGATGATGGAGTCTAAACCTTTAAACAAACAAAAGTGGACAACAAGAAAGGAAACAGAAATGGCTACGAAGAAAACGTCAACGAAGAAACCTGCGGCGAAGAAACCTGCGGCGAAGAAGCCCGCGGCGGCCAAGAAACCGGCGGTAAAGAAGACGATGTTCGAAGCGAAGGTGTCTGCCAAGAAAAAGGCAGCCGGGGTTAAGGTGTGCAAGCTCGGCAAGGCGGGCATGCCTATAAAGGCCAAGACATATCAAGACCGAAAGGACATTACGAGCGTAGAGATACAAGAAGGCGTGACGAGTATCGGAGAAGAGGCATTCAAGGGGTGTACTGCGCTGACGAGCGTGGTGATTCCCGATAGTGTTACGAGCATTGGATGTTGCGCGTTCTCCGGTTGTAGCGGGTTGACGAGCATAACAGTCCCCGACAGTGTGACGCACATCGGGGAGGGGGCGTTTTCCTATTGCGGGGGGCTTACGGGGGTGGTGATATCCGGCAATGTGACGAGCATCGAGGCAGGCACTTTCTGTGAATGTAAAAAACTCGTTAGCGTAACGATGCCTGACAGTGTGACGCGCATTGGATTGTCTGCATTCGCTGTTTGCGAAGAACTTAGAAGTATGGTTATTCCGGCGTCCGTTACGAGTATCGGGGAACGAGCCTTTGCTTACTGCTCTGGACTTACGCGCGTGATGATGCCTGACGGCGTGACGGACATTGGCGAGGCGGCCTTTGATAGTTGCAACAAGCTAACGAACGTGACGATGCCAAAATGTATGACGAGTATCGGGAAGCGTGCCTTTGCTTACTGCACTGCGTTGACGAGCGTGAATATTCCTGACAGCGTTACGAGCATAGGGGGCGAGGCGTTCGTTGGCTGTAGTGGCCTTACAAGCGTGACGATACCCAATAGTATGACGAGCATTGATTCGTCCGTGTTCTCGGACTGCGATTCCCTTTTTGATACGAAGACAGTTCGTGGCGTCAATCTTGTGGATGGCTGGCCCGTTGGTCTTGAGGAGGGTTGGTCCGGTGATTTGGATCTGACAGGCATTCGTGGAATTGGGGAGGGTGCATTCGCATACAACGATGGACTGACGAGCGTGAAGATTCCTGACGGAGTCACGAGCATCGGGGATTATGCGTTCAGTTATTGCCGAGGCCTTACAAGCATGACAATTCCTGACAGCGTGACGAGCATTGGGGAGTGTGCGTTCTTGAACTGTCGCAAACTCAAGGAAGTGAAGATTCCTGACGGAGTCACGTGTATCGGGGCGAATGCGTTCAAATTGTGCAAGGGTCTGACGAGTGTGTCTGTTCCACATAGTCTTAAAGGGGTATTTGACGAGAATGATATCTTTGAGGACTGTTCTAACGATTTGAAGATTACCTACCGTGGGTGAAGTGGAGGCGGAGCTGCCAATCTGCCAGACTGGAAGAGGATCCATGAAGGACATCCGCATATTCGTCGCGTCGTCGAAGGAGCTGATAGCCGAGCGCAACCAGCTCGCTTTCCTTGTGCTCTCGATGGAGGAGGTGTTCGCCGCGCGCGGGCTCAGGGTGCGCCTCGCGAAGTGGAAAAAAGAAAGGCTAATGAAATGAAGAAATTCCTCGATAGGTACCTGTTCTCGCGTCTGGGGCTCCAGATGCTGTTCTCGGTCGTGGCGATTGCGCTTTTCGCGGTGCTCGGCACGCTGATCCGCAACTGGGTGACGGACCATACGGCTTCCGACGTCTACTCCCAGGTGTTCTGGGGATTCCGCCAGATAACCGACGGCGGCTCGATGGCGGGGACGCTCGACGGCCTTGACGAGGTGGCCACCGAAAGCAAGAACGTTATCGCGGCGCCCGTGGTCCTGGTCATAGCCCTCGTCTCCTGGCTGATCGGCATGGTGCTGTACGGCTTCGTGGCCGGCGCCGTGGCGAACGCCTTTGCGGGACGCAAGGAGAAGATCGACGCGGGACTCGTCCGCTACCGGTTCCGCGACCACGGCATCGTGATTGGCTGGGACTTTCAGGGCGCGTCGTGCGTGCGGGAGCTGCTGAAGGAATGCCGCGACGTCCTCGTGGTGAGCGCAATCGCCGCCGAGGAGATACGCAGCGACATCGAGGTGGCGCTTGGCGGCGACCAGACTTCGCGCGTGTACATCTACAACGGCCAGATCGCCGTCGACGAGGACCTGCTGAGGGACTCCTGGCCGGAGCTCAGCAAGAGGATCGTGATCCTCGGCGACGGGAACGGCGATGGCGACGACGGCGGCAACCTCTACATTGAGCGCATCCTCCGCGACCACATCAAGCAGGCATCCGCTTCCCTGCGCGAGAAGCGTCCGCCCGTCAAGGTGCATCTGCACATCGCGAACCCCGTGCTCTACACGCACGCGCTGGCGGTGCCGAAGGAGGGCTTCGCGGAGAACGACGACCTGGTGGACCTCGAGGTGTTCAACTACTATGAAAGCTGGGCGTGGCGCTGCTGGTCGGCGAAGGGCGCGGGCGACGGCGAGGCCGCCTATCTGCCGATCCGGCACAGGCCGAATGCCGAGAGGGTGGAGCTGTTCATCGTCGGGGCCAGTCCGATGGGGCAGGCGATGGCCTACTACGCGATGCCGCTCATGAACTACGGCGAGGACCGCAAGCACTGCAAGATCACCATCTTCGACGAGTCTTCAGGCGGCGCGTTCCTGCCGGAGAATTGGGCGCTCGACGCCATGCCGGAGGTCGAGGTGGAGCACAAGTGCATCGACGGCGGATCGGACGAGGCGAACGACATCATGATCGCGGCGGCGTCCGACCCCAAGGCCGCCGTGACCATCGTCGTGGCCACGCCCGGGGCGGACGCGGCGGTGAAGGCTTACGCGCAGCTCGCGAACAGCCTGCGCAGGATGGACGTGTCGGTTCTCGTGTGGCAGGCGACAGCCAGCGAGAAGTGTCCGAGGAAGCCTTTCCTCCAGACGTGCGGCGACCGCGCGAAGCTGCGCTTCTTCGGGATGACGGACATCCTTCCGTGGATTGATCCGGCGCGGCAGGACGGCGGACGCGCCGTGAACCACTACTACGACGTCGCATTCGATTCGGGCAGGGGGCTGCCGAAGGCATCCGACACGCGGTTTGCGGAGTCTGCGATGGCGGTCTGGGACAAGGAGCGTGCGGAACAGTTGTGGATGAAGGCTCCGCGCTGGAGCAAGTGGTCGAGCGTCAACTCGGGCGACAGCTTCAAGGAGAAGGCCGCCGCGTTCCCCGACTGCCTGACGAACGCGGAGTCCAGGATGAAGCTCCTGCGCGTGGAGCACAACCGCTGGTGGACGGAGCGTCTGCTCTCTGGATGGAAGCCCTGCGAGAAGCCCGCGGAGAAGGCTCGGCAGAAGGAACTGAAGGATGCCTACATGCATTGGGACATGGTTCCATTCGATCGCCTTGACGAGTTCACGCAGGAACTGGACAGGGTCTGCATCGCCGCGATGACGGCCTGCGGATTCGTGGAGGCCAAGTTGTAGTAACACACAAAAGGAAACTAACTAAGGGGAACCAACCATGCAATATCACGTCGAAATCAAAGGAGAGGGATATGTCTTCGCTTTCAAGCGCGCAAAGAAGTCCGAAGACATCAACGCCCTTTGCAAGCTCATAGCCGAAGACCCGGCAAAGAATTCGGATTTCTTCGCCCAGGGCCCGGGCATGGACGCCGAAGTCGTCGTCACCGATGAAGACGGCAACGATATAATGGAAGGCATCGTCGACGAATTCAACTGCAACGAAGATGCCGAAGGCGATAAGAAAAGCATCAATTATCCGTTAATTACAACGCAAGAAAGGAAAAACAATGGCTACAAAAAAAGCCCCGAAAGAAATAGTCTGCTGAAAGAAATTCAAGAGCGAGGACTGGTGTAGGCCTCAATTCGCAATGCCTTCAGGAACTGCCCCAAGTGCAAACTGACGAGGGTATAATACATCAAGGAGAAACATCAATGGCAACAAAAAAGAAGACCAAGGGCGTTGACGAATACGGCACTCTCATCGTTGACAAAAGGACGGTTAAAGAATATTCGTACGACGGATGCGAAGACATAATACGTGTTGAATTCGGCCCCAAGGTCCAGTTTGTGGACAACTGGGCGTTTTGCGATTGTCCGAATCTCAAGGAGGTCGTGTTCGGACAGAATCTTGAAGGAACCAATGGTGAAGCATTCTTGTCTTGTCCTCGGTTGGAAAAATTCTCTATAGCGGATGACTCGAAGAAATTCTGCTGCTGTGACGGTGTGCTTTACCGCAGAGATCGCGAATACGACACTTCGACAGGCGAGTGGACTGAATATCCGCTCTACGAACTCGTCCTTTTCCCTAAAGCCAAAGGCGGCAAATTCAAAATCCCAGATGGCGTTCTGAAAATAGGGCAATCAGCTTTCTGCGAGAATGCCGTAATTGAGGAAGTTGCGTTAGGTGCAAATGTGAAGTGGATTATCGAATGGGCATTCAAAGGATGTTCGGCTCTTAAAAAGATAACATTCAACGATGGACTAGACAACATATGGCCATCGGCATTCGAAAACTGTGCACAGCTGCGCGAAGTTGTTATGCCAAGCAGTCTTTGGAAGATCGATACTGCGGCATTCCGTGGATGTACATCGCTGGGGAAGGCAGATCTCGGTGCCATAACCGGAGAATTCTCACTTGGGTATTGCGCGTTTGAGGGTTGCAAATCGCTCAAGGAGGTCGTGCTTCCGCAGAGCCTCAAGAAAATAGATTTCAATACATTTAAGGGCTGCGATGCTCTCGAGAAAATCAACATGCCAGCTTCGCTCAAACGTATCGGGGAGGAAGCGTTTGCAGGATGTTCGGCATTAGGCCATATCGAACTCCCCGCAAATGTTGTGGAAGTTGCCGAAAACGCATTCCCAGATTCCCGAAATTAATACCGAGACGACAACAACACGCAAAAGGAAGACAAAAAATGAAATATACGGCCTACAACAATGAGTTCGAACGCTTTGACGATGCGCCTATCGGCTCTAAAGAAGAAGTCGTGGCATGGTTGAAAAAGCGCTTCCCTGGTTTACTCGAGAAATCAGAGCCACAGGAAAACGAAGCCAGCATATTCTTTTTCGATGGAGATGTTGTTGCATATGATACCAACAATGACGGTGAAGTGTACATGGTTGAATTAACCGAAGAAATCTAGGACAAACAAAGGCTTTTTGACAACACGCAACAAGGAGGATACAATGGCAGCTGCATTGAAATTCAGTTTGAACGGGACGGAGTACGAGGCCGTTCCGGTGAAGCTCGAGCGCAAGAAGCTCTATGGCTGGACGGACGTCGTGGCGACGGACGCGGCGGGGAACGTCTGCACCACGGCGCAGGTTGACCCCGACGGCGAGCTGATCGTCCCGCCGGGCGCGGTGAAGAGCGGGATCCTCGACGAGGACGGCGCCTGGGTGGAGCGTTCCGAGCTCGTCGCCGTTGACGCGGAGGGCAAGGAACTGCCGATCGTCCCGTCCTCGTTTGGGCAGACGATCGAGCTCAAGGACAAGGCGAGCGACGAGGAGTTCCTCGACCATGCCTGGAAGTCCGTGTACCAGCTCGACAACCCGGACCTCGCCGCCGCTGTCGGCAAGGACATCTATTCGTTCACGTTCAACTACCGTTCGGACGCGAGTCCCGACGACGGCTATCTGCTGGCGGCGGACGGCAAGGCGTTCCTCTTCGACGGCGAGAAGCTCGAGTTCGAATACATCGGCATCGCGGAGGAGAGCGCGCTGGACGACCCGGCAGAGGAGGAAGCGCCCGCCGAGGACGACGAACTTGACTTCAGCATGATGTGAGGGAGAGGACCATGAGAAAACTGCATTTGGCAAACGAGAAGAAGCGCGACGCCGAGATCGGCTTCGCGTCCAACAAGGCGAAACCGACCGCGACGTACGTTCTCAAGTCCGGCAAGGGCTACGCGGGCGTGCGCCTCCTGAAGGGGACGTTCGCGACGGACTTGGTCGCGATCGGGAAGGACGGCGCCGACGTGGCGGCGGCGCTTGAGGCGGGCGACCCCGAGATCGACATGGAGCGCGAGGGACGCAAGCTGGAGGGGCTGAGCCGGGTCTACCTCTCGCCGGACGGCAAGGTGGCGTACGGCGTGAAGCTCTCGGAGCGCGTCTGCGCCCCGGACGGCACGGAGAAGGAGGTGCGGCCCCTCAAGGAGGTCGCCGCGAACATCGCGCTCGAGAACCTGCCGATCCGCTGGACGGGCAAGACGTTCCCGAAGGCCGCCGCGATGCGCAAGTTCGTGTTCACGCGCAGCTACCAGCTCCACCACGTCAACGGCCTCACGTACGACTTCCTCTTCGAGATGGCGAAGAAGCTCGACGAGACGAAGAGCCTGATGCTCGTGGGCGGCGGCGAGAAGGGGACGGGCCCGCTCGTGTTCTCCGGCAACGGCAGCGCGTACCGTGGTTTTCTGGAGGGCCGTGTGAAGGGGGAGAAGTACATCCTGATCCTCCACCTGACGAATCTTGAATTGAAGGAGGTGCCCCATGCTTAAGGTGACGAAGGAGATGCAGGCCGAGGCGGCGGACTACAAGCGCCGCGTGGCGGGCCTGTTCATGCTCGTGGACGGCAAGAACATGAAGGCAAAGCTGTCCGGAAAGGAATTCTGCGTCACGCGCAAGATCGACGGCGTGATGGCGTACGCGGTGTGCCGGAAGGGCGAGGCCGCGCTGATCGGCTCGGGCGGTAAGGACCTTTCCTCCGCGCCGTGCTGCAAGGCGCTCGCCAAAGCCGTCAAGTCGGCGGGAATCGGCGAGGCCACGTTCGTCGCCGAGCTCTACGCGCCGGCGGAGAAGGGGCGTCCGCGCGTGTACGACGCGGTTTCAGCGTTGGCGGACGCCAAGAAGGCGAAGGACCTCCGGCTCGCGGTGTTCGACGTCGTCGAGATCGACGGGGAGTCGTTCAAGGGCGTTCCCTACAAGACGCGCCATGCCAAGCTCGCGGAGCTGTTCAAGGACGATGCCGTGAGACCCGTCGAGATGCGCACCGCATCATCCGAGCATGAGGTTGAGGATATCTACGGGGAATGGGTCGATGGTGAGGGCGCGGAAGGGGTCGTCGTCCACTCCGAACTGCCGATCATCTGGAAGGTGAAGCCGCGCCACACGGTCGATGCGGCGGTTATCGGCTTCACCGTCGGGGACAACGGCGTGAGGGACCTGATGTTCGCGGTGCGGCACGAGGACGGGAAGTACCAGGTATTCGGCGTGTCGGGCAACGGCCTCGACGAGAGTACGAGGGCGTCGCTTCAGGAGAAGCTCGCTGCGGACGCGGTGGAGTCCAGTTTCGTCCAGACCGACTCGCGCGGCATCGCGTACCAGATGGTGACGCCCACGCTCGTGTACGAAGTGTCCTTCGGCGACCTTCTCTCCGAGAACTCGCTCGGGCAGATCAAGTACAATCCGCTTCTGGAGTTCGACGGCAAGGCGTGGCGTCCGTGCGGGCGCACGCCAGGCGTCACGGCGCTGATGCTCTCGGTCGATCGGCTGCGCGACGACAAGACAGTCGAGCCGGCGGACATCCGCCTTTCGCAGCTCTCGGACATCTGTCCTTTCGCGGAGCGGACGGCCGCGGCGGAGCTGCCGAAGTCGAAGCTTCTCCGGCGCAAGGTGTTCAAGAAGGTCGCCAAGGACAAGGTGATGCTCCAGAAATTCGTCGCGTGGAAGACGAACAAGGAGGCCGATCCGCGCTATCCCGCGTACGTCTTCCACTACACGGACTACAGTTCGGGCCGCAAGGATCCCCTCAAGAAGGACATCCGCGTCGCGCCGACCGAGTCGCAGATCATCGCGATCTTCGACGCCTTCCTCGCCGAGAACGTCAAGAAAGGCTGGACGGAAGTTTAGGATTTCAAGAGCAAGTGCATAAGCATGCAAAAGGAGTGACAAAATGAAGTACATGGCTTACAGTAATCTCTTTAAACGCATAGACAATGTGCCTGTCGGCACTAAAAAGGAGGTTGACCAATGAGGGATACAGGATTCACCGCCAAGGCGGTGGTAGATAACGGCTACTTATGGACGGCTGGATATACGCGCGACATGAAAGCAGCGCGCCTGTTCAACATCTGGAAAGCTGAACCTGCGTTAAAGGGCACCGTCGTGGTGCCATCGGCACTTGAAGGACATGAGACGTGGAAGTGCTGCAAAGTCGGCGGAACTGACATGGGCGAATATCCTGATCTGGTAATTTTGGTTCTCTCTGAGGGATGTACTCTCGATAGCTTTTCCTTTTGCGACTGCCCTAGACTCACGACGGTTGTTCTGCCTTCTTCCGTGAAATCCGTGCCATACAAGAGTTTCTCAAATTGCCCTAAGTTGAAGACGATATATAGCCTTGCGCCGGACTTCGACTCGGCAAGTCTCCAAGAGTCGGCGCCGGATGTGAAAGTCGTGATGGTTACGCCTGACAAGCTCCCAGATGAATTACTTGCCGCCATGAAGACGGCAATGCCAAGCAACGGGGTAGAGACTCCTCCGCTTAAGGAGAAGGTCTTGGGCCGTTCCGGCACGATAAAGAAGAAGGCATATAAAGCAATGGCTGTAAAGAAAATTGGAAAACCAGGACAGGACTGGATGTCCAGCTGGGTGAAGGCGAATGCCTACGCGAACCGCAAGGATCTCGATGAGATTGAGGTATTTGCCTGCATGGCGATCGAAGGATTCGCTTTCAATGGGTCTTCCGTGCGGGTCGCGACGATCGATACGTTGAACATCGCCAAGAAAGCATTCTTCTTCTGCAGAAATCTCGAAAAAGTGGTACTGACGTCCCGTCTGCGCAACATCCGCGAGGAGGCGTTTGCGTTCTGCGAGAAACTTTCGGAGATTGAGCTTCCCGAAAAGCTGGAGAAGATCGAAGCGGCCGCCTTTGCGCACTGCAAGTCCCTCAAGAAGGTTACCATTCCTGCCAGTGTGCAGAAAATAGGGAAGTGTGCGTTCTGGAACTGTACGTCCCTGGCTGAGGTTGTGTTCCTCGGTTCGCCTGAGCTTGGAGAAGACGTGTTCAAGGACTGCCCGTACGGCAAGGTAGGTCAGGCTGAAGGGCAGGCTGAAGATGCTGCGACCAGGCCGTCGGAAGGTGAGCCCGTGTTAAAGATCGAGGGGCGTACGCTTGTCTCGGTCGAAGGGGGTACCGGCGAAGTGGCCGTCCCGGATGGCGTGGAGGTCATTGGCGATGACGCATTCTCGGAGTGTCCCGGCGTGACTGAGATCAAATTGCCGTCCACTCTGAAAGAGCTTGGCGTTTGCGCGTTAGGAAATAGATTCGGTGATGCGCCTGGAATCGAAAAGATCGAGATCCCAGACGGGCCGGAGGAACTTTGCATGACCTTCTGCAACTGCAAGGCGCTGAAAGAGGTAAAGCTTCCGTCAACCGTGAAGGTTGTCGACAGGGCTTTTCGTGATTGTACGTCTCTGGAGACGGTTGAGCTGCCCGCAGGCGTCGAGACGATTGCCGAAAACTCTTTTGCGGGGTGTGTGGCGCTCAAGGAAGTGCGTTTCCCGAAGGGCGCCAAGGTCGCGCGCGGAGCGTTCGCCGGCTGCCCGAAGACGCTCAAGAAGAAAAAGTACTGAGCGATTTGTTAAACAAACCCAAAACACAGCGGTGCTTGGATGTGCATGGCGAACACTGCCGCCTTGCCAACCGCGTCGGTAAGAACAAGAGCAAGTCCAACGACACGATGGACCGAACCGAATCATGATGAGACAACACCGGCAGGGGGGGCCGCCCTCACGTGGCAGAACTCCAGGAACATCTTGTAGTTCCTCCCGACGCAGCACTTCGTGTTGCTCTTCGTGACGGACTTCTTCTTCCGCTGCCTGCGGCGGCAGGCCTCCGGCAGGCCCCCCCTTATGTGAAGGGGTGGCGAAGGGCAAGCCAAAGAAGCCGAAGAAGTAGCGCACGAAACACAAAAGTATGGTATAATAAACGCCATGGAGAAATGCTTCAACATCGCGGGGCCGTGCTTCCCGGACGAGCACTACATGCTGCCGGCGCTTGAAAGGCTGCCGGGCATCATGCGCATCGTCGAGCAGCGCAGCTACTTCGTGCTGCACGCCGCGCGGCAGTCCGGCAAGACGACGGCGCTGAAGGCGCTTGTCAGGGAAATCAATGCGAAGGGCGAGATGAGCGCCCTCTACTTCACCGTCGAGACAGTCCAGCGATTTACTGACCCGAGAGACGGAATCCCGAAGATCGTCGAGTCGATGCGCAATGCCGTCTTGCGCCATCCAATCTTTAAGGATCTCGTCCGCGATCCCGATTCGCCCATCCCCGCGCTTCTTCCGCCGCCGCCGGGTCTGGACGTCAAGGCGCTACTCTCCCTCATGTCCGAGAAGTCGGAGAAGCCGCTCGCCGTGTTCTTCGACGAGGTGGACTGCCTTTCGGACGACACGCTCGTTACGTTCCTGCGCCAGCTACGCGACGGCTACATTACGCGGGACACTTCACCTTTCCCCACGTCGATCGCGCTTGTGGGGATGCGCGACATTCGCGACTACAAGGCGCGGATTCGTCCCGACGGGCAGACGCTCGGCGATGCGAGTCCGTTCAACATCATCAAGCGCGACCTGACGATGCCGAACTTCGGCAGGGACGACGTCGCCCGCCTCTACGCGCAGCACACCGAGGCGACCGGACAGGTCTTCTGCGACGGGGTTGTGGACAGGGTGTACGAATACACGCGCGGCCAGCCGTGGCTCGTGAACGCCCTCGCCGAGGAGTGTGTCGAGGTTATCCACGCATACCGCTATGACGAGCCGATTACCGTAGATGACATCGCCACCGCGAAGGAAAAGATCATCCGTGCGCGGGGCACGCATGTGGATAGCCTCATGGAGCGGCTGAAGGAACCGCGCGTGCGGCGCGTCGTGGAGCCAGTGATCCTCGGCAAGGAGCGTGGCGCTCCCACGAACGACGATGATTACCGGTATGTCCTCGACCTGGGAATACTCCGCGAGAACGAAGCTCACGTGCTTGTTCCCGGCAACCCGATGTACGCCGAGATCATGCTCCGGTATCTTTCCAACGACGAACAGCAGCGGTTCTACGCGAAGTACGGCACGCCGTTCTGGCTCAAGCCCGACGGCTCGCTCGACATGCCCGCGCTGATGGCGGAGTTCCAGCGGTTCTGGCGTGAGAACAGCGGCGCGGACCACGAGGTGTACGGCTACAACGAGGCGACGCCGCACCTCGTGCTGATGGGCTACCTCCAGCGAGTCGTGAACGGCGGTGGGCGCATCGCCCGCGAAATGGCGCTCGGCTCGAAGCGACTCGACCTCTGCGTGGAGTTCGGGAAGTTCCGCTACGCCGTGGAGCTCAAGATGAAGCGCAACTTCTCGCCGACCGAATCGCCCGCGCAGCTTGTCGGCTATCTCGACCACCTCAAGCTCCCCGAAGGCTGGATGGCGATCTTCGACGACGACGCGTCGAAATCCTGGGACGAGAAGATCTACACCCGCGACGAAATTGTGGACGGCAAGACCATCCACTTCATCGGACTGTGAGGACATGGCGATGGCGCATGAAATTAATTTCCTGTTTACCGAAGGAAGTAACTTCTACGGAACAAACAAATCGGTTTTTAAACATAAAGGAGTAAAACAATGAACAATGGCTTGATAGATAACTCGAATCCTGATTTGCAGATGGTTGGGCGGCTGAAGGAATTGATCTCTGACGAGAAGTGTGACTTCATCCGCATTGCAACTGGATATTGGGACCTTCCAGGTGTCAAGCTTCTCTATTCCGAGCTGAAGGCGTTTCTTGAGCGCGGTGGGAAGATGCATATCCTCATCGGACAGGAACCCATGTTGTTCCCCTACCAGAGAATCGATCTTCCTGGTGGAGAGAAGTTCCCCGACTTTTTCATAAAGCAGGATCTCGACAAGTTGAGCGATGACTTTAAGGATGTCGGACAACTTCTGCTAGATTACATGGATTTCTCTGACGAGTCAAACGCCGCTGTCCAGGTTCATATATACGGAGCAGACGAGAGTGCGACAGATCAGTTTCTTCACGCCAAGTGCTATATCCTTACGGGAAACAATTTCGCCTATGCCTTTGTCGGCAGTTCAAACTTCACCCAGAAAGGCCTTGAGGGCAATGCTGAGCTGAACACGCTAGAATCCAATATCACAATGGTTACGGGCGTTTTCAATCCAGATCAACCGAGCGCAAAATCAAATCTTACATGGTTTAACGAGAAGTGGGCAAATAGCCGTCCGTGGAACGGCAAGTTCTTGTCAATGATTAAGTCGGCTCCGATTGGAAAGAAGTTAACATCGAAACAGCCTTCACCAGCTCCCAACCCCCAATCGCAGCCGCCCATAGCTGCGTCGCTTACTCCGTACGAGGTTTACATCAAGTTGCTTCAATACAAGTTCAAGGATGTTCTCGACACGAGCGCGACGGCGGAAATTAAATCGGCGTTGCCATCCTCTGACAAGTACATGCCGCTTGAATTCCAGATTGATGCCGTGAAGCAATGTTGCACCATTATGCGCGAGCATGGTGGATTTATTCTTGGAGACGTTGTTGGGTTGGGCAAGACGGTCGTCGGTGTTCTGATTATGCGGAGGTTCATCGACTATCCAGGCGAAAAACTGCCGAAAATCCTGGTCGTAACCCCTCCCGCCGTGAAGTCGAACTGGGAGGGGACGATAGCGGATTTTGATGCTGGCAAAAGTGACAAGATTGCGCCGCATGTCGATTTTATCACGACAGGAAGTATCGACAAACTGATTTGTGGTGGAGAGAATTTCGAATGCGATGAAACTGATGATGCAGACCTTTCGGACACTGGAGAATTCGAAGGGGAGCTCAATCATGAAGACTATGGTCTCATCCTGATCGACGAGAGTCATAAGTTTAGAAATTCCACCACGGCAATGTACAAGGCACTCGATGATCTGATCGCGAAGATTGGCTTGTCCGGACACGGCTATCCATACATAGGGCTCCTTTCGGCAACTCCGCAGAACAATTCACCAGACGACCTCAAGAATCAGATTTACCTTTTCCAGCGAGATCGCAATTGTTCGACTCTTGAGAATGTTCCGGGAAAAGACCTTGAGGCATTCTTTGCTCAGGTCGGGAACGAATATAGGAATCTCCGAAAGGATCTGAAGGACATAGTCAGCCACCCCGAGTCGCATGGGCCAGAAGATCGAGAGACGATAAAGGCTGCGTTGCAGGCGCTGTCGGTAAAAGTCAGGGACTGTGTCCTTTGCGACTTGCTTGTCCGGCGTACCCGCACGGATGTGAAACTTCATTACGCAGACGACCTATCGGCTAAAGGCATAGTTTTTCCCGAAGTTAGCGGGCCTCATGAGCTTAAGTACATTATGGATGGCACATTGGCCCAGCTCTTTAGCGATACGATGAATTTGCTGTCACCGACAGAGGAATCTGCGGCTTGTAATTCAAGTGAGACGCTCGGTTACTGGCGTTATCAGGCGGTTCGCTTTCTGAAAAACGATGAGGATCGCGAAAGATACCGATTCAAGAATCTTGATGTCGAACGTTTTTCACGGCAACTAGCATCAATGACGCAGCTGAACCTTGTCAAGCGCCTGGAGAGCAGTTTCTCCGCGTTTAAGGCATCATTGCGCAATCTTCGCGATGACACTGCGAACATGATCAAGATGTGGGAGAACGATGTCATTTTCATCTGCCCGCAAATTGACGTCATTGCTGAACTAGACGTGATGAAGCTCAGAAAGAAGAGTGGCGGCGGCGTCTTGACTTTCGCGCAATGCTGCAATGATGTCCGGGCCAAGATTGAGCATCTTGATCAAACGGGACGCAATGAGAAGGGGAAGAACCGCGAATACAAGCGTTCTGATTTCGCACCTGTTGCCGGCAAGGACTACATTGACTGGCTCCAGAGGGACTTTGCGCTTCTCAGCGAACTTTGCGATCGCTGGAGCGCTATAACGTACGATCCAAAGCTTGATGTCTTCGTCCAACAGCTGAATTCTGTTTTGTTCAATCCCCAGACGAATACTTCGCAGCGACTTGTAGTATTCACAGAGGCAATAGACACGGCGAATGCAATTAAGGAATCTGCCGATCGTCTCGGTTTTGCGGGAAAGACTCTTGTGGTGACTGCTGCGAACAGGAGCGAAATGGAGCCGGTCATATGTGCCAATTTCGACGCAAATTTCGATGGCGAGCAGAAGGACGACTACCGCATACTCATAACAACCGAGGTCCTCGCTGAGGGCGTCAACCTGCATCGCGCCAACTGCATACTCAACTACGACACGCCGTGGAATTCCACTCGTCTTATGCAGCGCATCGGGCGTGTCAATCGTATTGGGTCTGTCGCGACGCACGTGTATGTGTATAACTTCATGCCGAGCGCGCAAGGCAACAACCTTATCAAGCTCGTTGAGACGGCGTATGTAAAGTTGCAATCCTTCCACTCTATGTTTGGAGAAGACGACAAGGTGTTCACGCAGGAGGAGGAGATAGCCCACTATGGACTGACTGAGCTTGTTGACGGAGAAGAGTCCGTCTATGAGCCATACAAGACAGAGCTCAGAAACTACAAGAAAGCTCATCCGGAACGCTACGACTTTATCCTCAAGTGCAATGAGGGGCTGTTTGCGTCGGCAGGGCAGAATGCATCCCGCTATTTCATAGTTGCTTCGCCGAGCGTGAGCGGCCTGCCTGTGAGATACTCCACGCAGGACAAAAAGAGTGAGATTATATCTTACAAGGATCTTTTCGCCGAGGCCCGCCCAGATGAAAATGCCGCTTCGGAGCCATTGCCAGAAGACTGGGAGTCGTCATGTAAGGCATCTATCCAGGTATTTGGACAACACATGACCAAGATTAACACGCGTTTCAAAAAATCAAAGCAGGCCACAGCCGCAATGAAGGCGCTTCGTGATATCAGAGACGAGTATTCCCCGCCTGATGGAAGTGAGCTGAAGAACTTGATTGTGTGGGCTTGGGACGCAATTGATAAGGGAAACAGGGATATAATCAACCGTGTTCTGAAGGTGGCGAGCGAGATCTCATCTAACGATGGAATGTTGCTCGGGATAACTGCATGCGAAGTCACTGCGGCGCTAAAGTCGCAGCTCGAGCATGTCATGGCGAAAGTCGGACAACAACTCGGCACGCCATTTGTTTACCTTGGCATTTCACTTTGAATGTGAAAAGGAGTGGACATTATGCTTAATGAACAGAATGTGCAGGAGTATCTTAAGCAAAGCTTTCAGGGAAGGGAGTCTTTCCTATTGAACATCGTCTTTCCGATCTTCGGTGAAGACAGATTCACGGAAGGATTTGACGCGGAGCTTCTTGATGAGCCACCGCTTCGTGCCGCCGCTGCGAATGTCGGCATCAGCTCGATTGTCACGTATGGCAAAATAGGTATCGATCTTGGGTCGATTCAGATATTTGACATTACCGTTACAGACCATGTTCTTCTTGCTCGTAACCGTGTCGCGGTGCAAGGCATCATACGACGTATCCTCGGCGCGTTCGAAGGTGCGTTTATGATCTTCCATTATGAAAGCACCGACAGATGGGACTGGCGCTTTTCGTTCTGCTGCAAGGGGGAGAAAGACGTTTCGGAGGCAAAGCGCTTCACCTTCCTTCTCGGGCCGAATCAGTCGTGCCGTACGGCAGCGCAGAATTTCGTCAAGCTCGCGCAGTCTGCGTCTACTGGCATCCCGACGATGGATGCGGTAAGGAAGGCGTTCGACGTTGAGGCGCTTTCGGACGAGTTCTTCGCCAAGTACAAGAAATACTACGAGGAATTCGTGAAGTACATTACCGGAAAGCGTTTCAAGAAGGTCGGGAAGAAGTGGAAGGAGGTGTCCGAAGGAGTCCCTAACGAAGCGATATACAAGGCGTTTGACAAAGACGATAAAGCGGTGCGAGATTATGTGAAGAAACTCTTGGGCCGTATAGTGTTCTTGCATTTCCTCCAGAAGAAGGGATGGCTTGGGGGCAAGAAGTCCTGGTCGGATGGAGATCGCGAGTTCATGCTGCACCTATATCAGCGTTCATCGGAGGCACAAAAGGAGAATTTTCTTGATGGTGTGCTGGAGCCGTTGTTTGACAAGGGGCTGGATGAAGACCGATCCGAGCAGGAGGACCTGTTTAATACGAAGGTGTCCGGTATAGGGAAAGTCAGGATTCCGTATCTCAATGGTGGGCTTTTTACGCGCGATGCCGCTGATGAAAAGGTTGTGCGCTTGCCGAAGGAGTACTTTCATGATTTCTTGGTGTTTTTGTCCGAATACAATTTCACCATCGACGAGAACGACCCGAACGATGCGGAGGTGGGTGTAGATCCTGAAATGCTCAGCCGCATCTTCGAGAACCTTCTTGAAGACAATAAGGACAAGGGAGCGATCTACACGCCGAAGCCGATAGTCGAATACATGTGCCGACAGTCGTTGATCGCCTATCTCCAGACGGACATGCCAGAGGCTGAACATGCCGCCATCGAGAAGTTTGTAAAAACCTACGATCCATCAGACCTGACAAAGAAGACGGCATCAACCATCGACAAGAAGCTGAAGTCGGTAAAGATCTGCGACCCCGCCATCGGCTCCGGCGCATTCCCGATGGGCATGTTGCGTAAATTGTATTTCTGCCGAACAGCCCTTGAAGAAGATCTCGGCAATCACCGTCCTGCGGAAATCAAGCGACAGATCATCCAGGAGAACATCTACGGAGTCGATATCGAGAAAGGTGCGGTGGACATCGCTCGGCTCCGCTTCTGGCTTTCACTTGTGGTGGATGAAGAATCTCCGCACACGCTCCCGAACCTCGACTTCAAGATCATGCAGGGCAATTCGCTCCTTGAATCGTACAAAGGCGTCCCTCTTGATTCGCTGTTGCAGGGTAGGAGACCTGCTCGAAAGAAAGCGAAGCAAGGCAAGTTTGCCTTCGACACGCATGAGACGTACACACAAGACGAACTTGCCCTTGGCGGTGATTCGGCATCTCATGCCATTACAGCGCTCATGGGCGAATACTACTCCACCGACAACTGTGATCGGAAAAAAAAGATTCTTTCTGCCATCAACGATCAGGTCAAGGGCTACATCAAGGGACAGATCAACAACAGCGATCTGAACGCGGAGATAGACACCCTTGAATGTCAGAATGACAAGTTCTTCCTCTGGCATACATGGTTCGCCGATGTGTTCAAGAAGGGCGGTTTCGACATCGTGATCGGAAATCCGCCGTATGTGAAACTTGAAGACATCAAAGACCAGTCCCGCGCCATTGAAAAAGAAGGCTACAAGGTGTTCACCAGACGAGGCGATCTCTATTGCATATTTACAGAGCGAGGATTCTGTCTGTTGAAAGACGGTGGTATCTTTTCCTTCATCATGTCCAACAAGTGGCTTCAGGCTGAATATGGACGGCCTTTGCGCAAGTATTTCTGCCAATACAAGTTAACTGATCTCGTGGATTTTGGCGATAACGAATTGTTCAAAGGTTCGACCGTTTATCCTTGTATCTTCATTGCGCACAAGTCTCAACCTGCGATGGAATTGCGGTATGCGTACATGAAGTACTATAATGCCCATACGTTCATTCAGGACATTGTCGATTGGCAGAGCAAGTTCCCAACGGCTAAACTGACGGATGATACTTGGGTCTTGTCCGAAGTGACTGGAGCCATACTTGAGAAGTTGAAATCCCGTTGCACTACGCTCTCTGATTTCATATCTGGAGAAGCGTACTATGGAATAAAACCAGGCACGACAAAGGCTTTCATCATCGACAAGAATACACGCGATACGCTTGTAGCTACAGATCCGAAATCCGAAGAATTGCTGTTTCGAATGGTGCGTGGCAGAGATGTGCAACGCTATTATGTGTCGAAAACACCAGCGTGGCTCATCGGCACACACAATGGTTATGCGGAAACGCCTCCTGTGGATGTCGAGAAATATCCTGCTATAAAAGGATGGCTTAATCAATTTAAAGAGTCTTTGTCTTCACGGACAGATCAAGGTGTTACACCATTCAATCATCGTGACTGTGCATATTGGGAAGTGTTTAGACTACCCAAGATCATGTATCAGAAGTTTCAAGTGACACCATGTTTTGTCTACGATGAGACAGGTCTCTACTGCAACGACTCGATGTGGATCATTCCGACAACGCAAAGAGCGCTGGTTGGCGTGTTGAATTCCAAAATGGGATGGTGGTTGATTTCCAAATTCTGTACTCAGATAAAAAATGGCTATCAACTGATATGGAAATATCTTGGGAAGATACCGGTTCCAAAGAAACTTCCCTCGAAACTGACAGAGTTGGTTGACGAAATCCTTGCGGCGAAGAAAGCCGATCCCAAGGCGGACGTATCCGCATTGGAATCTAAAATTGACAAAAAGGTCTTCGACCTCTACGGGCTTGACGAGAACGAGCGAAAGATCGTTATGGAATCAGTAGAGATAAGGAGGAAAACGCGATGAAACATTCAGATGTCCCTACAGCCCTTGAGCTGGTCGTTGAAGAAGTCGGGAAGGAGTCGCAGCGCATTCGCGATGCGGGAAGCGATGCACTCAAGATTGGCAAGCTGAAGCCGGCGAAGAAGGCGATTGCTTTCGCCGAGAAGCTTGCAGCGTTCGTGAAGAAGGTCCGTGGACTTGGCGACGAGTGGAAGAAACTCCAGACGGAGATCGACGGCGCAGCGCCAGACGTAAAGGAGATTGTGCGTCCGCAAGTCGTCCAGAAGCAGCACAAGACAGGCTACACGAGGAAAGTCGTTAGCGTTTCGCCCAAGTCGAACTTCACGGTTACGTTCCCAGATGGTGCAGTCATAGCCGACAAGAAAGCATATAACGTCCTTGCAAAGACGGTCGAAAAGATCGGCCCGGATCAGGTCGCGGCGATTGGGATTCTCTGCGGCGGGGAGCCGCTAGTCACGCAGGACCGTTCGCTCTACAAGAAGCAACCCTCCTCCGTCGCTTCCATATTTGGAGGATGGTTCGTCAAGACGCATTCCAGCACCAAGGCCAAGATTGGCTACGTCAAGCGCATCGCCAAAGCACTGAAGGTCAAGATCGTGGTGAAGGGCGCTTAATTTGGCGCTGGCTAAAGGGGTATAAATGGCGGGCAGAGTTGACGCTATTCGCGTATAATACAGACATCAAAAAAAGAAAGAGCAATTTAATTTGTCATGGTTAATGTGAGGAGAAAAATGACAGAGAATTGCATGAGAGGGGGAACATAATGAGCAGTCATGTTTTTGTGAAGGTGAAAATCCGTGCGCTTAACGTTAGGCGATTTGTGCGCGAGTTCAGGAAGGAGTACGGGAGCCGGATTGAAGACGCGCGGAAGGTGAAGACCGAAGGCGATGCGCTGGATGCTTGGCTTGGATGGATGGACGGGTCGCGGCCGGCCAGGTTTAGCGCCAAGGACGGTTGCTGGCGTTTCATCGGCGACGATGTGGCCGATTTTTGGTGGGTTGATGAAGGCTTCTATAAGTTCTTCAGGTGGTGCGTCCCCTACGTCGATCCGAAGACGTCGCGGTTTTCACAGCAGACCGAATTCGGCTGGGGCACTTATAGCCGAGTGAAGTACAAGATCGTGGATGGACGGCTTGAGGAGTTCAGTCGCGCCATAACGCTGCACGAGCGCGATTTCGTGTTTGAGCCGCCCAAGGTTTCGGAGATAATCGAGTTTCTGAAGCGGCATCGCCCGACGGCAACGGAACGCGAAGGGGAGTATGCCATTGACATCGGACTGAACGGCTATGGCTGGGATGAAGTGGGAGATGACGACGATTGCTTCAGGCTGGAACTCGCGGAGTACAACTCAGACAAGAATCGCCAAATCGGGTATTTCACGATGTCGTTTGATATGTTAGATGGCGAATATGGATATGTCGACTTCTGCGGTCCCGATTTTGACTGGAATGAATACATTGTCTATGACAGTGGCCTGACGATGGACGATCTCTCTACGGCGATAAAGAAGTATGTCATGTCCCCTTGACTGAGGACAGCAGGCGGGTTATACGAGAATTCTAGAAGGAGTTCAGGGGATTGGATTGACGGCGCACGGGAGTTAAGACGGAAGGTGATGTGATGGATTATTGGTGCTGGTGGGATGGTCGTGCCTATTCCTGTTTGGCTTCAGGGGTTTCGTCATGTTGCAGACACTTTATGGTTGGGTCACAAGTGACCGAAGTCTAAAGTATGGCTGTTGCGTTGCGATGCTGAAATGTGGTATAATGTCTCTGCTTTCAAATTGGCTCACAAGCGACGAAAGAAGACAATGATAAAGAGAGACGGATATCTCCGGAAACTGATAGCCAGATTGGACGACAATCGAGTCAAGGTCATTACCGGACTGCGGCGATGCGGGAAATCGTATCTGCTGTTTGACATCTTTGGCGCATGGCTCAGGAAGAACGGATATGACAGGCGGCATGTCGTGTCCGTCCAACTTGACGACGACGACGCGGCCGATCTGCGTACGCCTCGGGCATTGTCCGCCTGGGTCAAGAAGCGTCTGCCGAAGGATGGCGGCCGGTGCGTGGTGATGATAGACGAAATCCAGATGTGCAAGCCGCCAGAAGGTTCGCCGCCGGACGACGTCACGTTCTATGACGTCCTGAATTCGCTGCGCAAGAAGAAGGGCGTTTCTGTGTACGTGACCGGGTCGAATTCGAAGATGCTGTCGAAGGACGTGGCGACAAACTTCCGTGATCGGGGAATTGAAATCCGGATATGGCCGCTGTCGTTTTCCGAATTGTTGAAATACCGCAAGGGCGAGGAGTCCGCAGTTGTCTGGGAGGATTACCTCAGATATGGCGGCATGCCCGGGGCGGTGGTCGAGAACGACATAGAGGAACGCGAGCGTTATCTCAAGGGACTTTTTTCAACTGTCTATAACCGTGACCTTGTCGAACGCTATAGATTGAAAGACGATTACATTCTCGATGCCGTTGTCACGGTGCTCTCGTCGTCGATCGGTGGGCTCACCAATCCGACGAAACTCTCGAATTCAATGTCAACTGTAGGAAAGGTCAGGGCGAGTGTTCCGACTCTGAAGAAGTACATGGGCATTCTAGAGGATGCGTTCCTGTTCTCCAAGGCTGATCGGTGGGACGTGAAGGGCAGGCGCTATCTGGATTATCCGTCCAAGTATTATTCGGTGGATGTCGGACTCAGGAATGCGAAACTGAACTTTCGTCAGCAGGAACGGACGCATCTGATGGAGAACGTCATTTACATCGAACTGCTTCGTCGCGGCTTTTCTGTCGATGTCGGGGTCGTAGATGTCATAACCCGCAACAAGAAAGGCAAACAAGTGCGACGTCAGCACGAGATTGACTTTGTCGTGAACTCCGCATCCGGCAAAGCCTATATCCAAAGTGCTTTCTCACTTGACGGCGAGGGTAAGGGCGAACAGGAAAAGATGAGCCTCAAACGCAGTGCTGATTTCTTTGCAAAGCTAATCGTCACCTCTGGTCATGAGCAATTGTGGACGGATGAGGATGGAATATCGCATGTGGGCGTGATACCTTTTCTGCTTGAAGAGGATATCCTGGCGCGGATTTTGAAACGCGCCGAGTAGGGACATGTGGGCGATTTTCGGAATTGCCAGAGCGAAACCAGGGCGGGCGGTAAAGAAAATGAAGTAATTTTCGCACCCCCCTTACGATTTGGCTCGCCATTTGCTATACTAGCAGTGTTCTCGGCGTGGTTGGTAGCGCCCGATGTAACGCATTAAAAATGAAAGCAACTGACAAAGAAAGGTGAAATGAAATGAGTTGTGGAGCTTATCCGTCCGCTACAGTTCGCATCATGGACATCAAGCGGTTTGTTCATGATTTCATCAGGGACTACAAGCCTGACCATGAAGGAATCCAGACGCCTTTAGACGTTTTTACTTGGGTGTTTAGCGAGGTCTATTGTGTTTCCCCGGAAAAAGAGGGATGCGAACTGGATCCTGACGATCCAAACCGAAACGGCTGTGAAATCACTTATTCTGGGACGGGTGTCTATCCCACTCAGTGGTGCTATGACGGCTTTGTGAATTTCTTTAGGTGGTGCATCCCGTACGTCGACGAGAAGACGGCACACTTCCAGAACCAAGTCGAAGTCTGGGAATCTACCGCTTGGCGTACGGGGACCAGGTTCTGGATTGACTATAAGATTGTAGATGGCCAGCTGGTGGAAATGAACCCTGATATTACTGAAGGGATGGGAGGTGACTATAGTCCGGATGCGCCAAAGGTTTCGGAAATCATCAAATGCCTGAAAAAGCGTCATCCGCACGCAATGCGTGAGAAGGCCAGATATGTGATTCAATTCGGAGCGTTTGCGGAGGAACCAAGGCCGGGCTACAATGGGGGGCGACGCGTGCTGGACCTGTGCGATTTGGAAGATGAATACGACGCTGGAATCGATGAATTGATTGATGAATCGGACTATGATCTTGACGAGGACGAAAGACCATGTGGACGCATGTTCTACTATTTTGATATGCGGTTCAAGAAGTCGAAGCGGGAAGGGGTACGGGACATCAGTTTCCTCGGCACCATGTTTGACTGGAATCGTTACGTCGTTTACGATGAAGGTTTGACGCCTGATGACCTAGCCGCCGCCATTGCGAAGTATGTGACTGCTAAGATGGTATAGCGCACAGATGCGCCATGCGACTCTTCACAAATCACAAAAGCAAATCTATGTCCAAAATGGCGAGACCGAGACAATATGTATGTGATTGAAGGCCTGGCAAGAGAAAGGATGATGAAGTATGGAAAATGAGATTATTGAGTCCGCATATCCCGCGCGGGGCAATGTGCTGATTGTCATGGGCGCGGACGGGCGCGGCGCTAGATCTGGTGCGCCATGCGGTAGAGGACGGGGCCGAGGAGGATCAGGAACACCGACGGGAAGATGAAGAGCATCAGCGGGGCGAGGAGCTTGACGGGGGCCTCGTTGGCGAGCTTCTCCGCGCGCTCGAAGCGGCGCGTGCGGACCTGCTCGGACTGGATGCGGAGGATGGCGCCGAGCGAGACGCCGAGCTCGTCGGCCTGGACGAGCGCGCCGACGACGGAGCGGACGTCCGGCAGCCCGATGCGGCGCGCCATGGCGCGGAGGGCGTCGCGCCGCGAGGAGCCGACCTGCGTCTCGCGGACGACGCGCAGCAGCTCCTCCGTGAGCGGATCGACGACGGGGCGCTCCGTGCAGCGGCGGAGCGCCGCCATGAAGTCGAGACCCGCCTCGACCGAGAGCGTGAGCAGGTCGAGGACGAACGGAAGCGCCTTGAGCACGGCGGTCTGGCGGCGGCGGACGGCGGCGCGGAGCCAGAGCATCGGCCAGGAGTAGAGCCAGACGAGCGCGAGCAGGAGCAGCGGGAGGAAGAGCCCGGCGACGCGCTCCCCCCCGGCGCGGGTGGCGAGGCGCAGCAGCGGGGCCAGGACGGGGATGCCGCAGATCGGGAGGAGGAGCTTGAGCGAGAGGAACTCGCAGGCGTCGAGCAGCCCCTCGTAGCCGCCCGAGACGAGCATCGCGTCCGTCCGCTCGCGGAGACGGCGCGCGGAGGGGCCGTCGAAGAGCGGGCGGAAGTTCGGCGCGAGGGGCAGCAGGAGCCGGAACACGAGCGGCAGCCGGCGCTCCTGGCGGCGGCCGTCCGCGAGGGTCACGTACGTGATTTGCCTGGCCACGCCGGAGGCGTACCAGGCAAAGAGGGCCGCGGCGATCGCCCACAGGGCGACGGTGGCGGGACCGAGCAGGGCGGAGTCCATGCGGGGCGGGACGTCAGTACTTGGAGATGAAGTCGAACTCCATGTACTCCAGGATGCAGAGCGCGACGAAGAGGAGCGTCGTCAGGATCGCCAGGACGGCGGCCCAGGTCCAGTTCTCCTTGCGGACGGCGGCCACGCCGCCCTCCAGCGGGTTGCGATGGCGGCTGGAGACGTAGATGCCGCCGCCCTCCTTCTTCTCCTCCGCGGGGGCGGCATCCCCCTCCTTGCCGGGTTCGGCGGGGTGGAGGACGGGCTTGGCGGCGAGGGTGGGTTCCGGTTTCTTGAGCTTGAGGGTCTTGGCCATCGTGTACTCCTTCGGTTGCGCCCTACTATAGCAGAGCGGGGGACGGGAAGCAAGCGAATCTTGGACGCTACTTCGCGGCGATCATTCCGACCTGCCGGGCGTAGGCGAACATGCCGCCGGCCTCGACGACCGGAGCGACGGCGCCGAGGTCCTTGAGCGGAAAGACCTTGCCGTCGGAGAGGCGCGTCAGGGTGTGCGCGTCGGTGTCGAGCTCCGCCTCGTCGCCGGTCTTGAACTCGGAGACGAGCGGCGTCGCCGTCTCGAACGGGTAGACCTCGCCGGTCGCGACGGAGTTGCGGAAGAAGATGCGCGCGTAGTACTCCGCCACGACGGCCTTGCAGCCGGCCGCGCCGAGCGCGACGGGCGCCAGGCGGATCGCGCCGCCGACCGCACCGTCGATCCCGTCGAACGGGAGTTCGACCGCCAGCTGCAGGCCAAGATCGCCGAATGGAGGACCTACGAGGCCTATCGCCGCCTCTCCGAAAGCGGAAGGATCCGCCTTCTCGCCCTTGAAGCCCGGAGGGAGTATCGCGCGGCCCTTGCGGAATACCGGGACCGGAAGCGCGACTACTACCGGCAGCTGGATCGCGAGGCGGACCACCGCGCCGGGCTCGAATCCGGGAGCCTCGAAGCCTTTCGCAACGCATATTCGGCGGCCCGCAGGAGGTTCAGCAAGGCCGAGGCGAAGTACAACGAGTACTTCTCCGACAACACCTTCCGGACCGACCGGTCCGACGACACGACCGCGTCGAACCGCCTGGATACCGTTGCGGCGCGGATCGGCCGCGACCACGACGGCCTCGCGGTCCAGTTCCGCGGCGACCGCCTGTGGCTCGCCCGCACGTCCGTGAACGGCGCGCCGCTCCTCGACTCCTTCAAGGAGGAGCTGGACTGGCAGATCGGCCTTCTCCGGCGTCCGATGGACGACGTCGCTTCGCTGGAGGAGAAGGCGCCCGCCTCCGAGTTCGAGGCCGTGAAGGCCGCGGCCGACCATGTCCGAGCGCGCGCCATCTATGGCGGCTTCTACTTCGCGGGGCTCGAGGTCCGCGAACAGGCGGCCCGATCGTTCGAGGTGTTCGTGGACAAGGGCCGGTTCTCCCCGGGAGAGGTCCGTTTCGTCGATTCCGACGGCGTGGTTCTCCGCGAACGGGCGGAAGAGGGGGAGGTTCCCGTCGAGGCGAGGTCCGGAAAGGAGTTTTCCGAGGCCGAGATCCTCTCGCGCCTCGCCCCCCGCGGAGCCGGGACCAACAACCTGGAGCGCGAGGCCTTCAACTTCGTCGAGTTCCGCCGGAACCTCAACGCGCTCAACGCGGATCCCGACATCCGCCGGGCGGACGTGACGTTCACCCCGCAGCCCGCGGGCGAATGGAACTACGGCTATGACGAGGACCCCTCCCTGACCAACCGGAACACGCGGGCGGTCAAGACGGCCGTGACGGTCGAGGAGGACCCGAGCTGGCTCAACCGCCTCCTTCCCCGTCCGGTCTCGCCCCTGCACGGCGTCATCGGAATCGACAACTTCAACAGCATGGGGGATTCGGACCGGATCGCCGGCGACGCCGATACCTGGTCCGCCCGCGCGACCGTCCAGAACCAGCACCGCTTCCTCGGGCGCGACGCCGCGCTCACGCTCAACGGCAACGTCTCCCTCGCGGCCTCCCTGTATGGCGGCGCCGCCAGCTGGTATCTCGCCCGCCGGGACGACCTCGGCTGGAACGAGGGCGGCTGGAAGGACTGGGCCCTGACCGTCCACGGCGGCTACACGGACGTGGACCAGGAGGACGTGATCGAGGGCCTCGACGTCCTCGGAACGGGCTACTACGCCGGCCTGCAGGCGACGTCCCGCATGGCCGACTTCGGAGGATCCACGCTCGATTTCTCCATGGGCCTCACCTACCGATACGTCGAAAGCAAGCTCCGCCTCGCGAACACGACCCTCCGGATGGGCCCCGGCGAGAACGGCGACGGCTACACGATCCTTCCTCTCTCCCTCGCCCTCCTCTACGCGGACAAGGACCTCGACGCGCTCGGCGGCCGCAACTACGCCACGCTCGAGCTCGCCTACAACCTGGGCGGCTCCAGCGCCGACGACCTCCGGTACTTCCGCCAGGCGATCCAGGACGGGGACGACGCCTACCTGCTGCTCCGCGCCCAGTTCGCCCGCATCCAGTTGCTCTTCCTGGAGGAGACCTCCTTCCTGCTCCCGCGCCTGCTCTTCCTCCGCGCGGACGCCCAGTACGCCTTCGCGCCCGTCGTCGGCTCCGAGCAGTTCGGCCTCGGCGGGCACGGCACCGTCCGCGGCTACGTCGAGCGCGAGTTCATGGGCGACACCGGCCTGAGCGCCACGCTCGAGTTCCGCACGCCCATCCGCATCGGATGGCTCTCCCCTTCCGCGAAGCCCGACCGCCCCTACGAAGGCGGCGACAGCCTCCAGCTCGTCTACTTCCTCGACATGGGCTACTACCTGCTGGAGGACGCGCATACCGTCCGCGCGGCCGACGGCTCCGCCGTCCTCGAGGACGACGACAACCTCCTCCTTGGACTCGGCTTCGGCGTGCGGTATTCCTGGAAGGATCTGGTGGCCCGCCTCGACTGGGGCTTCCCCGTCTGGCAGGAGACGAAGCTGGAGGATTCGGAAACGTCCTCCTCCGGCGTGGTCCACGCCTCCCTCCAGTACCAGTTCTAGCGCCATCCCGCGAACCTCCGAACCTGCGAACTTTCGAACCTTCGAACCTTTGAACCAGCCATGAAAAACCAGATCGATCCGTCCACCCCGTTTCTTGCGTTCTACGATCTGCTCCGCATCCGCGGCATCTACTCCGACGAGGAGAAGCGCGAGAAGCTCCGTCGCGGCTTCCGCCGCGCCATGGCCCTCGCCGCCGTCCTCGTCGGGCTTATGCTGCCCCACACGAGCTGGGCTGCCGGCCTTATCGCCCAAAAAGCGGAGAACGGCAGGCTCCTAGGCGGAACAACGCACGATTTCGGATCGGGTACGCTACTGGAAGGCACGGATAACGTTCGGCTTGTCGACAGCCTTGATTCCGATGCCCTGACGTCGTCCGATACGATCTTCAAGGGCACGTCGTCGTCTGTCGAGTGGCGAATCACCGGAGGAGAGCTTCACTCGGATGGCGATGTCTATTTCCTGAACTTCGGAAAATTGCACTTCGACGGCGGAACCCTTGATGTCCCCGGTCTGGTCGCCGCGGCAATGTCCGACTATTCCTCCTCCTTCAAGGCCAGCGATGTCTTTGCGGGTAGTGAAATCACCGGAAATCCGGGTGTCTCGGGCGCGATTCTCATCGCCGAGACGGTCAACGCCTCCGGC
>CADCOC010000050.1 GCA_902802945.1 uncultured bacterium
TCCCGACAACGACGGCCTAGACACCATCGATGAACTGTTTGTGTACCACACCGACCCCCGCCACCCCGATTCCGACTACGACGGCCTCACGGACTACGAAGAGCTGTTCGTTTACCACACCAACCCGCTTGACCCGTATTCCGCCGGTGGTCCATATAGCGACGGCGTCACAGTGAAGATAGGCGATCTCGATCCGTTCTCCTATCCCGAAGGCTCAACGAACACAGTCCTCGAACACATCTTCTATTCCGGCACCACGAACGGCGCGTTCGCCTATCCGCAACCATCGGATGATACAGCGATTTTGCGCGTGACAGTGTCGGGTACTGGTGTAGGCGACTTGGTCGTTGGCGACAATGTTGTGCCGCTCGTCGCCCCGCCGCAAATGAGGTCTGGTCCGTCGAATCTCCAGCCACCGCTTCTTGTGAAGGTCGTGAGGGGCGAGACATTCAGAGTGTTCAGGCGTGGCAACGAAGAACTTGACGCCGCCCTTGACTTGGACGACTTCGCGTTTGGATCGTTACCGCCGCACGTGTACGGGTACATCAACTTCCCGAATACGCAGGCGACTCCGGCGTGCATACACGACTTCAACTTGCGGAGCAGGTTCGTATCGCTTTCGACGCGCGAAGACGCGGAACTGTTGACTGCCACTTGGACTGGCGGCGCGGACGTGTCCGTCTCAAACGTCCCGCCGCGTTCGGCCGTGATCAACGCAAACTTCTACGCGGGAAGCATCAAGGAAGTCTCGTATTCGCTTTCGCATCCGCAGTACCTCTTTGGGCAGACGCAGTACAGCCAGCCCGTGCGCTTCTGCCCGCGCCCGAAGAAGAAACCGCCGGACAATCCCGATCCCAATGCCCCAACCAATCCAGAGGATGAATATTCCGACACCCCCAATCCGGACGATCCTGCGTGGTTTTCTTCCGGCGATGGCGACTCCTCGACCAGCAACGACGGAGAGGAAGGCCATTGGTGTTGCTACTGGGGCACGTGCGGAAGTTACTGCGAGTGCGGATGCGACTGCGCCAACAATCCCGGCGGCGGACAAAGCGGCGGCGACGAAAACGTGGGCGACAACGAGGATTTCGACGACAGCTGCCCAGAACACTACGAGCTGTATGAGGAATGCGACTACGCCCATGAGAATGAATATTCTAACTCGGTACTGAACGTAACGCACCTCAACGGCGTCCTCTACATCCGCGAGCCGCCGCTGTACGAGCCAATCTACCTAGATGTGCCGACGGAACACACCAACTGCTGCCCGTGTCCCGAACATTGGGAAAACTACGTCGGCGTCGCCTACAAGTCGTACAGGCTGAACCTCGTCGATTCCAACGGGCTTCCGTTCGACAGGACGGAAACGTCGTGCTACGTCAATGTTGCGGGCGTCTATCCGAGTTCCGCCGTGGGCGACGCGGAGATCGCGTTCACATCCGAGTTCCGCCGTGGGCGACGCGGAGATCGCGTTCACTCGTAACGGCGACATCTACCATCACCAGCACAGGACCGTCCTCGGCGTGGCGATAAAGGGACACCAGTTCGACCTAGCGCCATACAACGCGCTCAATCCTGATTTCGGCTATCCGATGACCGTCTGTACAAACCTCTGGTACGCGCCCCAGATGCGCCTTGTCACCAATGTCAAGCTGCCGGGCGGCCACGTGCGCCTTGAACTTGCAAACGCGAGCGGGCAGTTCACGGTGTGGTACCCAGACTACCACGGCGGGACGTACCGCAAGTTGCTCGACACGTCGTCAACGCGCGTCAAGAACCTCACCATGGCGTACTGGAAGGCGCTGATGCGCCGCGCCACCAACGGCACCACGGCGGAACTGCCGATCTACATCACCTCGTCCGCACCCGGCACGGTCACGCTCAAGTTCCGCTACTGGAACGTCATCGACGACAAACTCGTGGAGGACGAGGCCGTGCAGTGCATCACGTCCGTCCGCCCGCCGCTTCGTCTCGACATCACCCGCGACGGTTCCATCGACGACGGCGACGCTGCGGCATGGCTCAGCGGCAGGACGTTCTACTACTGGATGAACGAGGACAAATTCACCGGCGACTGGATTAATCAAGGGCTCAATCTCACTCCGAACACATGGGACTTCACGGTCAACGGCACGTTCGACCTCGTGAACCTATTCCCCGTCGCGCTCGACCTTTCGTCGTTCACCAACGCATGGCAGGGACGTGTTACGTACACGATCAAGCCGAAGTGGGGTGCCGTAAACACGTTCAACTACTGCTTTGCGGATGTTCCGTGGAACAAGGCCGGCACAATCCAGACGACCAACGTCATGACAACGGCAGGGCAGTCGCTGTCATCCGCATCCCTTACTGCGTTGCCGTCGGAAGGATATACTCTGCCGTATTCCTTCATCACATCATTCTCCGAAGATTCCGGGCTGATGATCTGCGAGGCGAAGTCGGAATATGTCTCGCTGCAAGTCGATATTAAGTTGGGAGAAAAGGTCCTCTACAGGTATTACGCGCCGATGACGATACTTCCCGTCAAGCAGATGTACAACTGGTATAATTTCCGCAACTATTCCGGCGAGGCGCGAAAGCGGACTTCCGAACATCACGTCCTATACGAAGAGCACAACACCAAGTCGCTCATCTTCCTCCACGGCGCGAACGTCAACGAGGATCAAGCCGAAGTGTGGGGAGATGTCCTGTTCAAGAGGCTGTGGCTGTCCGGTATGCGCGCCGACTTCTACAACGTGGACTGGCGCAGCAACATCGGAGATCCTGCAAACTACCAGCAGAATGCATCAAACGCCTTCGTCGTGGCGAGCCAGATTGTATCAACGCTGACAAACAGCATACCCGGCGAGAAAGTCATCATGGCACACTCACTCGGCAACATGGTCGTGTCGTCAATGATTCAAGATTACGGACTGAAAGTTTCCAAATACTTGATGTGCGATTCTGCCGTTCCTTCCGAAGCATATTATCCCGCAAACGACGTTTCAATCAGGGTCTCGCAACTTGTTCATCCTGACTGGGAGGAGTATCCGACAAACTCATGGGCATCAAATTGGCACAAGTTGTTTGCCAACGATCTTTCCGATGACAGGCGGAAGCTTGGTTGGCCGGGGCGCTTTTCAAGTGTGGCGCAATATGCGGTCAACTTCTACTCGACGGGTGACGAGGTTCTTGAACTTTTGGACGACAATGACATCTATGTCTGGACGGGGATTACTTCGGGCTATGTACAGTATTCTTGGCATCATCAGGAACTTTGGAAAGGACGCGCGTCCGCAAATGTATTAGGCGGCACGACGTGGTCAGGCTGGAACATTGAGGAGAACGTGTTGGGCGTCAATAAGATATCCGTGTCAGAGGCGCAGCAGATGTCCCCTGAAGACTTCAAGACAAATACCGTGTTCTATTGCTATCCTTCAAGCATGAATTCGACAAACATCAGTCTGTTGGTTAGGGCTGCGCATCTAACGCAAGGTATCCCAGCCTTGACTAGACCAACTGGAGCGACAAGAATTCTATTCGGGATTTCAAGCTATAATAATTTTAATGTAGATCAGACGGGGGATGTTTTAGATGATAACAATCAAAATAATTCAACATTTGGAATACAGCGTCCAAACAATTGGCCAACAAGAACTCGTTGGGAAAATCGTTGGCTTCATTCTGACATGAAGGATGTGTCGTATTTCTACAATTTTAAGTTCTATGAAAAGGTAATTGAGAAAGGTGGTTTGAGATGATGTCTAGAATTAGAGTTTCGGCACTGTTAGTGATGATTATGGTGTCGGCTGCAGGATTGGCTTATAAGAGTGACCCTGCATACAATAAAGCCCGTAGGTCAGGGGCGCAGGTACAAATGAAGCTGTGTATAACAAATGACATGGGTGTTCCCATTCCTAATGCATCGGTTCATGTTTTGATGGGAATGAACTTTAGGGAACGGTCCTATGATATAGATGGCAAGTCGGATACGAACGGCCTTTTTGTAGTTGAAGGGAATACTACCGGTAATGAAATCATCATTGAGGTGACGAAGGATAGGTATTATAAGTCCTCACAAAAAATCTGTTTTATAACGATGGGGAGGGAATATGAGGTCAAAGACGGGCGTTGGCAACCATGGGGTATGTCAGTCCCTATAACGTTGCGCGAGATACGCGCTCCCGTGCAACTTGTTGTACAGAAGGAGTTGTATAAAATCCCAACGACTAATACGCTAGTGGGGTTTGACATGGCTTTGAAGGATTGGGTGTCTCCCAATGGTAAAGGAGAACATGCAGATTTTGAAGTTTTCTTAACTTGGGATGGTAAACCGCTGTATTATACGCAACACACGCAACTAGATATGCTCTTCCCAGAAAAACATGCTGGGTACTATGTCTTTGACAACATAAAGGGATCCCGTTTTGGAGGCCCATACATGGCGGATACGAACAGTACATTTCAAACAGGCTTTAGTTGCATGTCGAGCTTTGTAAATGGAGAACCTCGTTTCAGCGGGGTGGATATTGGCCAGTCATTGATTGTTCGTAGCCGTTGTAAAGTCGACAATGAGGGGCATTTGGTCAGTGCAAACTATTCGACAATAAAAAATATTACCGTTGAAGCTGGATGGACCGGAGAGGTCATGATGATGATACGATATTATTTCAACCCCACCCCCAACGACACAAACCTTGAGCCTAAATGAACACTGATAATGGTGGGTTACGATGAGACTGAAGAGTAGAGCTATAGTAGCGTTATTTTGGGTATCATCCCTTTCGGCGCTCGCACGCCCGGACAAGGATTTTATTAATGCCATTCAACGTGGTGCAAATGCAGAGCTAACCGTAAGGGTAGTGGATGACGCAAAGCAACCTGTTGGAGATGCGAAAGTCCGAGTTAGGTTTGATTCGGCTTTTAAAGCATCGGGAGAGGTGAAATCCCTTGTCACAGATACCAATGGATCAGCACGTGTTATTGGGCGTACAGGAAAATCGGTCATGCTTCATGTCACAAAGAATGGATATTACGCTTCTCATGACGAAATCAACTATGTTGCGATGGGGCATGGTGCTTCTGGCGGATATTGGCTGCCTCGCAATCTTGAAAAGACAATAGTATTACGTCCTGTAAAGGACCCCAAGGCGGCAGGTCCAAAAATAGGAGGATTTAGGACCTCAAAAAAAATTGGTGAATGGTTGAAGTATGACCTTGAAACTGGTGATTTCGTTTCACCTGAAGGGAAAGGGACGATTGGTGATTTTGAGGTCCTTTTCAACTGGGACGGGAAGTTGGGTAACGAATATTCGGGAATGAGTGTGAAAATTAGATTCCCTGATGAATATTCAGGTGGTTGTTACGTTGACAAGGTCATGTGTAGTGATTTTAAAGGTGCATATGCATTTCCCTTGTCGAAACACCTTCTTCATGAAATCTTTTATTTTGCCCATGTAGAGAGAAACCATAAGACGGGAGAGTTCATTAGGAGAGAGGAGAAGTTGTTTGATGGGACAAAAACATTGCTCGTGAGAAGTCGATGTGAAGTTGATCCTCTGACGAAGAAAATCGTCAAATGTCATTATTCACAAATCTCTAATCTCCAGTTTGGCTGTGGCTACGACGGTATAGTGTTTCTTGTCGAATCATTTTTCAACCCCACACCCAACGACACGAACCTTGAGCCGAAATGAGTGTCCTGAAAGGAAATCTGCGATGAGATGTCAGATGGCTATCCCGACGTTGGCAGTATTGGTTCTAGCACAATTTGCCATGTATGCGCGTGCAGATAGTGATTTGCTACGGGCCATCAAATACGGGGCTACGGCACAATTGACAGTGAAAATAGTTGACGATGCGAAACAACCAGTTGAAGGGGCAAAGGTTGAAGCGCGTTTTGACGCCGCACTTAGTGCATCTGGTGAGTCGAAGTCGTTTGTTACTGATACAAATGGCATGGCAGTCGTTTCTGGAAAGACGGGCAAGTCGGTTTCACTTAGGGCAACAAAGGATGGGTACTATGGTTCTACAGATGAAGTCTGTTTTGTTTCAATGGGTCAGGGCGTAAAGAATGGAACATGGCAACCCAATGACTTTAAGAAAATAATAGTACTGAATCAAATGAAGAATCCGATGGCGACAAGACCAAATGTCTCTTATGGTAGATATACTAACATTACCGGAAAATGGTTGGGATTTGATATTGCGCAATATGATTTTGTAAAACCTAATGGCAAAGGCGAAGTCGCTGACTTTGAGGTGAAATTTGAATGGGATGGCCAGCGCGGGGAGAATTTCCATGGCATGGACATGGATATGCGTTTCCCGGAGTCTTTTGCGGGAGCATACTATCATGAACGAGTAATGCAGAGCGAATTCAAGGATGCGTATTCTGCCTCCACAAACGCCACGTATCAGAAAACCTTCACTTTTTATTCTCGTCCAATACGAAATCTCGCTGGCGAAATCGTAGCGAGAAATCAAAGACATTTTGACACCACGAAAACATTGATTGTCAGAAGCAGATGTGTCTTGAATGACGATGGGACTTTGAAGAGTGCTCGATATTCGGAGATTACAGATTTGTCGTTCGGGTGCGGAAGAAAAGGTGCTTGGATAATGTTCCAACCGATCTTCAACCCCACCCCCAACGACACGAACCTTGAGCCGAAATGAACATTGAGAAATCAGGTCGGCGATGATGAAATGGCACTATGGAAGTCCGAGGGTCAGACCCCCTGTTCCCCCAACGGTGGGCGGCTGATCGGTTTCGCGTGCGCGGCGCTTGTCCTGGCGGCGGGCGGGATGGCGCATGCCGCGCTGCCGGAACGTGTGGCGATCGTGTACAGCGACTGGAGCAAAAGCGCCTTTGCCAACGAATACGACAAGCACCTGAAGCGGCAGGGGTGGGCCTTTGACAAATACGGGAACATCCGCCTGCCGGAACTGTCGGGAAAACTCGGCAGGTACAATCTCGTGATTGCGGCCTCCGTGGCGAACTACACGCAGACGGTGAAGATGGCTCCTTTCGCGGAGGCGTGGCGGAAGTGGCTTGCGGACGGCGGAACGCTCATTGTCACGGATGCGAACTACGGAAGCGTGCTCGGCAACTGGGTGGCGTCGTTCGGCCCCGGGTTCGAGTCGGGCTGCGCCCTCTGCTCGGCACATACGAAGCCCTCGGACGCCACGCGCGCGGTGGCCGTGCGCCCGGATCCGCTGCTCGCGTGTCCGCAGCCGCTCGGAGACCTGTTCCAGAAGCACTACCGCCAGTGGACGCACCTGACGAAGCTCGGACCCGACTGGCATACGCCGATCACTTGCGTGGACGGTGCCCCGCTCTTCGCCTATCGCCGCTTCGGCAAGGGTCTGGTCGTTCTCACCTCCGCCGCCTCGCTGCGCAACAGCCCGATCGCGTCCGCGCTGCTGGAGAACGTCGCGGCCGACAGGCGTCTGCGTGAGAAGGGAATCGAGGTCCTGTCATTCGAGCCGAATCTGCCGGGCGGCAGCCCGGCGGAGCGCGTCAGCCGCCTTCGCCTGAAATTCGCGCCGGGAGGCGCGCGCAAGGTGACGGCGACGCTCGCCGCGCGGAACGGCCGCGCGAAGGGAAAGGCTGAGGCGAAGGCGGTCGAAGAGGCCGCGGTGCCGCCGTCAGGCGAGGTGACGCTCGCGCCCGCGTGCGCGCTCGTGCGGAACGGCGTGGTGGCGTCGCGGCTGGAGGTTGCGCTTGACGGCGAGACGATTTTCTCCTGCTCGTGGGAGGAGACCCTTCCGGATGTGCTTTCGATCAAGTTCAAGCGGAAGCACCTCTATCCCGGCGACGCCGTCTTGCCGCAGGTGACGATCTGTCCGCCGGCGGAGGGACGCGGTCAGCTGACGGGCGTAGCGTGGCGGATCGACGGCGGCGAATGGCACGAACGCGCGGCGCAGGACGGCACATGGACGATTCCGGCGTTTCGCCCGGCACGTGTTGCAGGCGCGGCTCGTCTACCATGACGGGTTCCTTGCTTCGATGGAGAAGGGGAGGCGGGAGCTCTACGACTGGGGTGAGACCGTCGAGGCGGAGTTCTTCACGCATCCCGAACCGAAATACCGGATGCGCGGCGACCACGTGCTGTTGGAGAACGGCCAGCCGTTCTTCCCGCTTGGATTCTACGACGTCTCGTGGGCGATTCCGGCGGCGGAGCGCCTTGCCATGGCGCAGGATGTGGCGAAGTGGGGATACAACACGGTCCATGTGGGCATGCGCGGCGACGAGTATGAGTGTGACGGGTACGGCGCGTTCCTTGACGCATGCGCGAAATTGGGAGTTCGCGTGATTACCGAGTTCAACGTGAACAAGGCCGAATCGGTGATTCGCAAGTATCGCGGAAAGGCGGCGGTGCTGGGATGGAACCCCGGCGACGAGCCCGCTCCCAAGGGCATCACGCCCGCGCAGATGTTCGCGCGGTACGACCGGTTCAAGCAGCTCGATCCCGACCACCTCGCGTACACGGTGATCTGCGTACCGAGCCAGTACGCCAACTACGCGGCGGGGACGGACGTCCTCGCGCCCGATCCGTATCCCGTGCCGAAGCGGGGCGTCGACGTGGTGTACCGTCGGTTCAAGGAGGCGAAGGAGGCGGCCAACAAGGTGGACACCGCGCTGTGGGCGGTGGGGCAGGCGTTCGGCGGACAGAAGTACGACAAGAAGGGGGCGTGGCCGCGGTGGCCCGACGCGCGCGAGTTCCGCGGAATGAGCTATCTCGCCCTGATGGCGGGCGCAAAGGGCATCATCTACTATACCTATTACGACGGCAGCTTCGACATCCGCAAGGCGCCGGACCTGCTGGAGGCGGTGAAGGCCTTTCCTGCCGAACTGCGCGAGCTGGTGCCATTCGTGCTTGACGGAAGGGGCGAACTGCTGGCGGAGAACACTGACGGCGTCTACGCGATGGCGTGGACGCGGGGGACGGAGCGGCGCCTCGTGGTGGTGAACGCGCGCGACAAGGAGGCGGAGGTGTCGCTCCCGTTCGCGGGCGGCCGAGTGCTGTTCGGCGCGCCGCGCAACCTGCGGACGGACGGCGGCCGGATCCGCTTCACGATTCCCCCGCTTGAGCGGGTTGTGATCAAATGACCGCGCACGACAACAAGTGTGCGCCCCCTGCTCCCCTGTCTACAGTGCATGGGGCTGAGTGTTGCGCGGCGATGGGAAATGTGCAAATGTGCAATTATCCAGTATCCAAGTCTCATTCCTCGCCCCCGCGGTTGCAAGGTGCGGATTTTGGCAGAAGTGACGGCCAAATATTTACTATATTGGCCGAAAATACAGCCAATCCTATTGACGCGAAAGATTTCCGTGCGGGCGATATCGGGCGTCCTGCGCCAATTGTCGCTGCCAAGCGACCGCGAGGCGCTGTCAAATTATCTGTCGTATTATTCTGATTCGTACTTCGCATATCCAGTTCCGCTGCGGACTGATTCGCTGGCCGTACGGAGGACGAACCCCGACAAGTACTACCTTGTCGATACGCGCATGGAAATGGTTCATCGCAAAATAGAGGTGGAAAATGTTGCCAATGTGGAAGTGTTGCCAATGCCAATGCCAATTCCCAATTGGATTTGGCAACATTGGAAGTTGCAGTAACTGCATATAGTTTACTATTTTATGTGCAGATTTCTGTTGCGAATCTGCATATAAAATGGTATTCTATGTGCAGATGATTGAAGAAGAAAGGCCTTTATATGCATATCTTTAACTACTCGTTCCTTAAAGACGACTTGCTACCTGCGCAGTTGGTGACGCTTGCCGCCAACATTTCCGCGCTGAAGGTGATGACCTCCATGCGGCAGAAGGATAACGAAGCAGCGTTTCAGCGACTAGAGTCAATTGCGAAAATCGAATCGGTGAAGGCATCCAACGCAATTGAGGGAATCGTTACGACAGATGAACGAATCCGTGCGCTTGTTGGCGGTAGCAGCGCACCGCTCAACCACACGGAAGCCGAGATCGCCGGGTACCGCGATGCGCTCAACGAGATACATGTCAACTACGCCGCACATGACTTCCGCGAAAGCGACATACGGAATCTTCACGCGCAGATGATGCGCTTTGCCGAGCCGAGTGCGGACGGAGCGTACAAGACAGACGACAACGTGATAGCTGAGCGGATGCCAGACGGACGGCGTGTCGTCCGCTTCCAGCCGACAAGCGCGGCGGATACGCCGGAGGCCATGCGTCAGCTCGTTCTTGCGTATGTGGAGGCGAGGGACGATGCCGCGGTCAACAAGCTGCTGCTGATACCGTGCGTCGTTCTCGACTTCCTCTGCGTTCATCCGTTCAGGGACGGAAACGGTCGCTTGAGCCGTCTCCTGACGCTGCTGCTTCTTTATCGCAACGGATTCGACGCGGGCAAGTACATTTCGTTTGAGGCGGTGGTAAATGCGCACAAGGCGGAATACTACGATGCACTCAAGGAGTCGTCCGTAGGATGGGAAGAATCTCGTCCGAGGTATTTCCCGTTCATGGTGAACTTTCTTTCGACGCTCTACGAGTGCTATAGCGAACTCGACAAGAGGTTTGCGTCCGTTGCGGCGGAGAAGGTGTCGAAGAAGAAGCGCATCGAAGCGACGGTATTGAACTCGTTCACACCGCTGTCTAAGTCCGATATCTGCTCAATCCTGCCGGATGTCAGTCCGACTACAATTGAGGCGGTTCTTGGCGCGATGGTACGCGGCGGCCTCATACGCCGCCTTGGCGGCGGCCGAGGGACAAAGTATATCAAGGCGTAGGTTTGTTGTAAAGCAGGGGAACTTTGGAAATGTTGCCAATGTGAAAATGTTGCCAGTACCAATTCCAATTACCAATGAAAAGAGCGGGAGCATGAAGAAGAAAATCATATTAGTCTTACTTGCGGTTGCGTCGGGCATGGTTGCGACAGTTGTCGGTGTTCATGTGGAAAGAATAGATTATGTCGTATGCGACGGCGTGTTACATATTGAAACGAACCAGTATTGGGGGATGAAGAAGTCGTCATGGCAATGCCCGATAAAAGACATAACAAATGTGCGCCCTGTGAGCAGATCATCCGGCTGTGGAAAAATAGGGACGTTGACTCTTCTTGTTGGTGATTCTCCTTATGGGGAGATAATGCTCGGCAAGTATCGCATAACCAAGGAATTGGAGAAATGCTTTTCGCCTGGATATCAAGGTGAGCGGGTTGAAGTCTCGGAGTACCCTCATCGAACCATACTTCCTCTTCTGCTTTTTGGCATAGCCGTGATTGCCTACAGGGAAATACGGAATGTCGTGCGAAAGGAGAAGCGAGATGAAGCTAACCTATGAGTTTGGTTTTCTGGCGAAGGATTGTCCGCTGGTGTCGCGGGAACTTGTCAGGCCGTGGCGACTTGCCGCGCTTGCCGTTGGCATCGGCATCCTTATCGCGGAGAGGTGATGTTATAGTTGCATTGCGAGGATAAATATGCTATTATATTGTGCATCAAGTTTGGAGAAGATAGATGAAAAGACAGACAAAGCTGTTTCCGAAGGCGGTAAAGGCGCTTGAGAGGCTGGGCGAGAACATCAAGCTCGCGCGGCGCAGGCGCGGCATCACGTCCGCGCTGATGGCGGAGCGCGCCGACATGAGCCTCATGACGCTGCGGGCAATCGAGCGCGGTTCGCCCAAGGTCGCGATGGGCAACTACATGTCCGTCCTGTTTTGTCTTGGGATGCAGGACGATATGTCTGTCGTCGGCGCGGCGGACGTGCTCGGGCATGACCTTCAGGACGCCAAACTCCTGCGCGGGAGGCGCGGCGGGGCATGAAGGAGATGAATCTCCGCCGTGCCGAAATCGAGCGCATGGCATCATGCTTCCTCCGGAAGGAGTATTTGTAGGCAATGTTGCCAATGTGGAAATGTTGCCAGTACCAATACCAATTGCCAATGAAAGGAACACGACAATGAGCAATGACATAGTGCTGTTTGAGGCGAAGGATGGAAGCCTTGCGATGCCAGTGCAGGTCAAGGCCGAAACCGTGTGGCTTTCGCAGGCGCAGATGGCGCAGCTGTTCGGCAAAGATCGAACGGTTATCGGGCGTCATATTCGCAATGCGATTTCCGAAGGAGAAATCGAGCCGGAGACTATGTGTGCAAAAATTGCACATTTAGCGGAAAATGCGGCTGGGTCGGTAAAGATTGAGATTTATAACCTTGATGTGATTATTGCTGTAGGTTATCGAGTCCATTCTCCTCGAGGCGTGGAGTTTCGCCGTTGGGCGACGCGGGTGCTCAAGGAGTATATCGTGCGCGGCTATGCGCTCAACCGTGAGCGCCTGAAACAGCTCGGTCAGGCGGTGGAGGTGATGAAGCGTGTATCGAACAGCCTTGACACGGAGCAGGTGCTGGATGTCGTCAAGACATATTCTTCTGCGCTCGATCTCCTCGACAGTTACGACCACCAGACCATCGCCAAACCCAAGGCAAAGGGACGCTCGGTAGAGCTCACCTACGAGGAATGCAGACGTTTCATCGACGGCATGAAGTTTTCCGCCGATTCCGCGCTTTTCGGCAACGAGAAGGACGGCTCCTTCAAGTCCGCCCTTGGCGCGGTGTACCAGTCGTTCGGCGGCAAGGATCTTTATCCTTCCGCGCAGGAGAAGGCCGCGAACCTCCTCTACCTCGTCACAAAGAACCACGGCTTTTCGGACGGCAACAAGCGCATCGCGGCGGGACTCTTCCTCTACTTCTTGAAGCGCAACCGTCTTCTGCTGCGCAAGGACGGCTCCAAGCGCATCGCCGACCACACGCTTGTCGCGCTGACGGTCATGATTGCCGAATCCAAGCCGCAAGAGAAGGAAATGATGGTCAACCTTGTCATGACCTTCCTGGCATGATGCCCGCGCTGTGAGACCTAACCGAAAGGAGTAATCCATGAAACCCTTTGCACGAATCATACTCGTCTCATCCCTCGCGCTCGCGGCTGGGTGCGTGAGCCATATCGTCATATCCCTCGTAAGCGCGGCGCTGGACGACGGTCTATCCATGGCAGGTGGTGAGAGTTACAGCTACGAAGAACGGGAACATTATTCGCTTGTACCATGCAATGCGGTAACGACTGCAGAGATCGCCCGGCTTGTCGAAGAGGGCGCTAGCAAGGATGGACGTGTCTGGAACGACAATATTTCTTCTCACGAGGAAAGGTTGGCGAGGGAATACGAACTGCGTGACGGCACAACAATCAGCAGCGAGTCATCGCCAATCCGTTTCGGCACTAACACGGTATGTGTTTCGGTCGCCTACCATAAAGAGAGGGATTACATACAGATTGCCGATTCGATCAACAAGACTACGGCCATTCTTGGTCGCCATCGTGCCGGACACGGATATATTATGCCTTGCGCTGCCTCGTTTGGGAGTGGCGCTGACGAACGGCTGGTTGTCGTCAAGGCGCCGAGAACATACCATAACTGGTCTGTGGTGTACGTTTTCGACCAGTCTTTTAGATGCGTATGGCAAAGCGATGAGGTAAAAGATCGACGTGGGTGGCAGGCGGTACTTTCCCCTAAATACCCCGATACGATATTTCTCTACAACAAATACGTTGGGTGTTACCGCCTTGAACGTTGGGCATCAATAAGCGTGACGTCACATTGAGTTAAGGTCGGACCGCTCCCTGCGGCGGCAAGCGAAAGGAGCAGGTGACCCATGAAGAAACTGCCAACGGCAATTCTCGGCTTATCCCTCGAACTGGTGACGCTTGGGTTGATGGCGGGTGGGCCTTCGGCTCGCAAAGACGTGCAGGTTGTTAAAACGTTGAATGTGACGAATGCGGCGGATATTGTCATGCGTTGGTGCCGCCGTCCAGACGCTTTCGTGCGGGTCGAGGAACTGGCCATTCCGATGCAGATTGGACCGATTCCTGACGATGTTCAATCCGCATGCCGTATTCTGGCGTCGCAGAATCCGGAAGTGCTTCTGGCCGCGTATTCGGTTTTGATTCTGCGCGACTACGAATACAGGTTTAGAGACTTTAGCCGATGCCAATATCCGCCTACGCACATTGGGCCCGTGGCTTCATGGGAAATCGCAGGGTGGACTTTGAAACGGCTTGGGCTCCTCGGGGAGTTAAGGCGTGTTGAAGACGAAGGCGTCGAGATTGGGATTTCTCCTTACATTGAAGGCATTCTGGTGAAGTCCGAGGAAATCTTCAAGGGCGATCCGTATGGGATGGCGCTTGTTGAGCGGGTGAATGTGCTGCGCGACAAGTTGAATTATAGGTACATGTGTCAAAGTCTGGACTTTTTCCGGGAGTCGATTCCGTCCGTGGATGACGTAAGGGAGTATAGATTCTGGGAGGGAAAGGATTTTTCCTTTAGAAGTGTTCGCACAAATGATGTCTATCGTGGTAGCTGCGTCTGTCTGCATAAGGTGGAAAAGAGCGTTGGCGACAAGGTCTTGCAGCTGCTCGCAACGGCGCGGGGTGATAGTGGTTGGAGACGTTCTTATGGGGAAAACTATTCCTTTCGCTTTCGCGAATTGGATTGTGTCCTGCGAAATGGCGATACGGTGACAATCAAGGTGCGAATCAATGATGGACTCACATCTGGTTTCATTATCAGCTCGGCAGGTCAGTGCCGGGACATGCTTGTGTGTCCGCCTCAAGAGATTTGGCGAGAGTTGTCGGATATCTTCTTGAAGTTGTCAGGAAAAGTGTCTGGTTCTGTGCGCACTTGGTACAGGAGTCGTCCTCTGCCATGTTCATATCGCGTGGGCGACGGGCCGGATGGAGGAACGCTTTCCGGGGTTGCGAGGCTTTTTTACGGCGACGCTTCCAAATGGCCGGTAATACATTCTGCGAACAATGGGCTTCTGACAGATCCAAATAAAGTAAGGCCCGGCTTGACATTGACGATACCAAGATTTCAGAATGATTCGACGGCGGCGCGAGTGGGTACACGTACGGAACCAAGCCCTGCGGCGGCAAGCGAAAGGAGTAGATGAACCATGAAGAAACTGACAAAAGCAATTCTCGTCCTATTTCTCGCGATGGGTGCGGCGGTGGCGGCAAGTCTATTGCTTGACATTCCCGGAGGCGAGAAGCCCATGATGCTGCTGACCACGCTCCGCGCGGCCCGCTCCCGCAGAAGCCTCCAGCAGGTGGTGGAGGGGTATCTCACGCGCTGGCGCGTGGAGGAGACGATACGGTTCGTGAAGCAGGCGTACGAGATCGAGGACGTGCGGCTGCTCAGGTACGACCGCCTCAAGGCCCTCGCGGTGGCGTACTTCGCCATGGCGTGGCTCGGCCTGCGCGAGAAGCTCGCCGTGCTCGCGGACCACGTATGGCATTGCGCCTGTTAAGGGAATAGTGTATACTATCGGCAAAACAACAAAGGAGGAAAGACGATGAAAATTGGCAGAATCATCAAAATGGGCGTGGTAGGCGTCGCCGCATCGCTGTGCGTCTCGGCTGGTGCCGCGCGCGTGGACGTGTATCCGCAGAGCTTTGAGGCGGGCGGATGGGGACTTGACGCTCAGTTCATGGACGTAATGGGCTCGCCCTACCTCATCGCCCACGGACTCGGCGTGCGCGTCCTTGACGCGAAGGCGCGCATGACGTTCCCGAAGGCGGGCGAGTACCGCGTGTGGGTGAGGACGCGCAACTGGGCGGATGGTAACCCCGGGCGCTTCCGCGTCCTCATTGACGGCAAGCCTCTCGCAAAGGAATTCGGTGCGGGTCCTCGCACATGGTCGTGGGAGGATGGCGGCGTGGCTCTGATTGGCGGAACGGAAGCGACCGTCACGCTCGAAGACCTGACGGGGTTCGACGGACGCTGCGCGGGAATCGTTTTTGATTCTGATGTAAGTAGCGGCAAAGCCCCCGAAGGCGCGCTGAAGATTGACGAGGCAAACGTTTCAGAGACCGTCAGGGCCGATTTCGTGGTGGTCGGCGGCGGTATGCCGGGAACGTGCGCGGCGGTGGCGGCGGCGCGGCGCGGGATCAAGGTCGCGCTCGTGCAGGACCGTCCCGTGCTGGGCGGCAACGCCTCCGGCGAAATCCGCGTGTATTGCGCGGGCGAGGCGAAGCATGACCTCATCCGCGAGCTACGTGGCTACTTCATGAACCGCGACGTGAACATGCCATTCTGCGACGCGCGTCGGATGCGCATCGTACAGGATGAGAAGAACATCGAAGTGCGTCTCCTGACGCGTGCGTTCGGAGTGGAGAAGAAGTCCGACGGCACGATCGCCGCCGTGAAGGCGCTTGACCTCAAGTCCAACCGCGTGATCCGCTTCGAGGCTCCGCTCTTCTGCGACGCTACGGGCGACGGCTGGGTCGGGTACTGGGCTGGCGCCGATTGGCGCATGGGGCGCGAGGCGAAGGCCGAGTACGACGAATCGCGCGCACCGGATACGCCGGACGGTGATACGCTTGGCGCGTCCGTGATGTGGACGAGCGCGGACGCGAACGCGGCCGTGCCGTTTTCCGCGCCTTGGGCGGAAAAACACGCGCAGGGGATAGTGGCGGTGAACGGCGAGTGGAACTGGGAGTACGGCATCCACCGCGACATGATCGCAGAGGCGGAGGAGATACGCGACAGGATGCTGCTTGCGATCTACGGTTCGTTCTCGCGCGCGAAGAAGCGCCCCGAATACGCGAACAAGGTGCTGAACTTCTGTCCGTATCTGCTCGGCAAGCGCGAATCGCGCCGTATCATGGGCGACTGGGTGTACTCCCAGAAGGACGTCACCTCCACCACGCCGTTCGAGGACGCCATCGCGACCGGTTCGTGGGCGATCGACCTCCATTACGACAACTGCAAGAAGGGCGTCGATTTCCTCACCACGTGCAAGGGGAACACGTACGGACGGTACTGGATTCCGTACCGCTGCATCTACTCGCGCAACGTGGGCAACCTCTTCGTGGTCGGGCGCTGCTTCAGCTGCACGCACGTGGGGCTCGGCGGTCCGCGCGTGATCAACACGCTCTCGCAGCTCGGCGTCGCGGCGGGCGAGGCAGCGGCGATGTGCAAGGAACTTGGCGAGACGCCGCGCGGAATCTACAAGGGCGGGTATGTCAGGAAACTGCAGGAACGACTTGGCGGCGGATTCCCCGGCGTTCCGGAGGCGAAGACCGTCGGTTGGCTCATTGTAGACGACGAGTCCGAGGACGTCGAGTTCGGAAAGGGCTGGCGCAAGATGCACAACGCCAACGGCGACCAGGTCGGCGATTGGTACCACAAAGCCGCAGACAAGTCAGCAGAGACGGTTGTGTACCCGCTTCCCGTCAAGGAATCCGGCCGTTATGCGCTCATGGGCAAGGTACCCTATCTCTGGTTTGCGAAGCCAGGCGCGAAGACTATGCTAGAAATCAGTTCCAGCGGACGCACGAAGGCGTTTACGGCCGACCCGGCGCAGCGTACAGGACAGTGGGTGAAGCTCGGCGAGTTCGACTTGGAACCTGGCGCAACGCTAAGCATAATACCCGCGAAATCGTCGGGACTCATCGTCGCCGACGGATTCGCCATTGTAAGGAAATAGTTAGGATAGATTCTATCTTTTGGGATAGGATGAGGCGTCTGCCGCTTGATGGACGGGACATCATCACGATTCCTGGCGTTCGTCGGTGTGGGAAGTCGACGCCCTCAGGGTGTACAAGAGCTATTGTCGGCATCGCGCGCACGTCAACTGCGCCCCGCTTAAGTAAACTAAAACGCACCCATCCCTGGCACTTAGGACTTCTTGGGCCAGAAGACATCGGTGAACTTGGAGGGAATGCCCACCTCGTTCTTCTCGAAGCATTCGGCGAGGATTTTCCAGCCGAGGTCGAGGGCGTCGATGAGGTCGATGTTCACGGAAAGGTCCATCATCTCCTTCTCGAACATCGCGCCGTACTTGAGGAGCTTCTGGTCCCACGCGGACATGCGGAAGCCCATCGACTGCTTCTCCACCGTCTCCTTGTAGGAAGCGTAGAGCTTGATCATGGCGTCCATGATCGTGCGGTGGTCGTAGCGCGTGGTGTTGTGCTCGCGGAACCAGTCGCGGTCGGAGATCGAAGCGTGTTCCTTTTCGGCCACCGACAGAACCTTGTCCTGCTGGAGCGAGCGCGAGGTGCCCTTGTTGACCTGCTGCTTCAGACGCGAGAGCGAGCCGAACGGCTCGATGCGTCCGTTGCGGAGGTAGAACTGGCCCTCGGTGATGTAGCCGGTGTTGTCTGGGACGGGATGGGTCACGTCGTCGCCCGGCATCGTCGTGACGGCGAGGATCGTGATGGAGCCGGCGCCGTCGAAGTCCACGGCCTTCTCATAGCGGGCGGCGAGCTGGGAGTATAGGTCGCCTGGGTAGCCGCGGTTGGAGGGAATCTGCTCCATCGTGATGGCGATTTCCTTCATCGCGTCGGCGAAGGAGGTCATGTCGGTGAGCAGCACGAGTACGTCCTTCCCCTTGAGGGCGAACTGTTCGGCGACGGCGAGCGAGACGTCTGGCACGAGCATGCACTCCACCGTGGGGTCAGCGGCGGTGTGTACGAACATCACGGTGCGCGAAAGCGCACCGGAGGTGTCGAGCGTGGCGCGGAACTTGAGGTAGTCGTCGTACTTGAGGCCCATGCCGCCGAGCACGATCACGTCGGAGGAGGCCTGCATCGCGATGCGGGCGAGCAGTTCATTGTACGGCTCGCCGGCGCGCGCGAAGATCGGGAGCTTCTGCGAGACGACGAGCGAGTTGAAGAGGTCGATCATCGGGATGTTCGTGCGGACCATGCGGTTCGGCATGATGCGCTTCGAGGGGTTCACGGACGGCTGGCCAATCGGCACCTTGTTGTCCGAGAGCGCCGGACCGCCGTCGCGCGGCTTGCCCGTGCCCGTGAAGGCGCGTCCGAGAAGGGCGTCGCCGAAGGGAATCTTCATCGTCTCGCCGAGGAAGCGCACGCGGGCGGAGGTGTCCACGCCGCGCGCGCCGGCGAATATCTGCAGCGTCACGTTGGGACCGTCGAGCTTGATCACCTGGGCGAGCGACGTGCCCGCGCGGGATTCGATCTCCGCGATTTCGTAGTACTTCACGCCTTCCGCGCGGAGCGTGGCGACTGATCCCGACAGTGCGTCGATCTTATGGTAGATTTTGTTGTTGAACATCTCTTCTTCTCCCGAAAACTTCTGCTTATTATAGCCTTTTTGTTCCCGTAACGCAATGGCGAAACTCAATGGTTTCCAGATGGGGCTTCGTACCGCCTTACGCGGAGCCGCGCTCCTAGGCTTTCCGCTAGGGCTCTGCAGCGGGCCTGTTTCTCAATGCTGGTGACCGGCTCGTCGACGACAGTCATCACGACCTCCGGCACTACGGCGGACGCCTCCCTCGTGAACGCGAGAAGGGCTGGGTACGCCGCCGCGCCGAACTTCGGGCGGCAGAGGTCGAGGTATTCGGCCGCGTCGTCCGTGTTGAGGCTGATCGATAGGCAGTCGACCTTTCCCGCGAAGAGCGACGCCGTCGGCCTGCCGTTGACGAGGTCGGAAAGTCCGTTGGTATTGACGCGCACGCGCGGCGCGGCGTCGAGGCGCTTCAAGTGGTCGGCGGCGGCAAGCAGGACATCCAGCCTTTCGGTTGGCTCGCCGTATCCGCAGAACACTACTTCGCGGAACCTCGCGTAGTCCCATCCGTCAAGGCTCGCCGTGACCTCCTCCAGCGTCGGTTCGCGTTCCAGCCAGAGCGGACCCGAACCGAACACCTCCGGGCCGTTGTTGCGGAGACAGAACCGGCAAGCGCACGGACACCTGTTCGTAAGGTTCACATAGACAGACTGCTTGACCTGGTAAGTGATAGTCATGGCACAAGTTCTCCCAGCACTTCCTCGATTGCAAGGCCGTCTTTCGGCGGCAATCCCATCTCCACCGTCCGTCGTACGGCGCTTGCCGTAAACGCGCTCGCCTTTCGGACGGATTTTTCGAAATCCATGCCGTTGACGGCGTCCGCCAGTATCACGGAGGCGAACACGTCGCCAGTTCCGCTGCGGTCGCCGCCGATTTTCGGCTCGGCGTGGAGCGATGAGGGGCGTCCACGCTCGTAGATGAAGTTGACTAGCGCGTCGCCGCGCGGGATGCCCGAAACAACCACCTTGCTTCCGTTGCGTTCCGCGAGGCGGGCACAGAGCGCGTCGAGCTCGGCGTCCGTGAAGTCAGTGCGGTACGGCACATCCGCGAGAAAACACGCTTCCGTGAGATTGGGCGTCAGGATGTCGGCCTCGTCGAGGAACGAGCGCATCGACTCGGCGCGGTCCTGGTCGTAGGTGGGGTAGAGGCGTCCGTAGTCGCCCATCACCGGATCGACGCATACGATCGTTTTGGGCGTCTTGAACGCGGTGATGAAGCGGTGTACGAACGCCACCTGCTCGCGAGAGCCGAGAAACCCTGTCTGGATGGCGTCGAAGCGTAGGCCCAGCTTGCGCCATTCTTCCACGTAGTCGTCGAGGTGCGGCGTGTTGTCCGTCCACGCGAACGAGTCGAAGCCCGTGTGGTTCGTGAAGAAGGCCGTCGGCACGGGGCAACACTGCACCTTCATCGCTGAGAGAATGGGGATGGTGACCGCGAGCGAGCATCGCCCGAAGCTCGTGAAGTCGTTTATGACCGCGGCTTTCCTCTGCCGGTTGTGGTCGGCATATATGTCTGCTGTTCCCTGCATGGGGTGGATATTCTAGCATATCTTGCGGGTCAAAAGCCAATGTTTTCAATCGCATTCGGCCGCCCATTCGGCGCGAGCGGGCAGTTTGAGCAGTCGGGATGGGCCGCGAGGCAGCATTCGCGGTAGATCTGGATGAGTCCCTGCACGAGAAGGCCGTTTCCCGCGTAGAGCGCGGGATTGTGGTCGCGTCCGAACAGACGGAACGCCATGAGGCGCACCGTCGAGTTGAGATCCTCTGGAAAAATCCACTCCGGCACGCGGGCGAGGCGCTCCTCGGCGCGCGCGAAGGGGATTAGCACGTTCGTGAGCATCGCGGCGGCGCGTCGTGCGCCAAGGGGACGCGCCGCGCGCAGGATGTCGAGCGCGGCCTGTTGTCCGGGGCGTGCGGCGAGATCGCAAGCGTTGAGTCGACGTAGGAGCGCGGGAAGCTCGCCGGCGAAGAGGCGTGCAGCTTCGTCGATGCGCCGCGCGGGTGAGTTGGAGGGACGTACGTTCGCCGTGCGCCAGGGAACGCGCGGGGCCACGCCGAGGTCGGCCGCGCAGGAGAGAGCGGTGGAGGCGGCACCGGGGGTAGGCGGCAGATCGCGCCACGGCAGGGTCTGCGCGAGGGCGCGGAAGGGGGCGGAGTTGTGTTTGTAGCCGAAGGCGGCCATCATCTCCTCGTAGAACGTCTGGGCCCGGTCGCCGTCACGCACAAACAACGCGCAGAGCCGACGAGCCTTCCCCTCAAGGCGGCGTTCCCCGGCGGCGCGGAGAAGGGCGAGCGCAGCGTCTGGCGCGTGCGCGAACGCGGCCTCGCAGGGACGAGGCGTATCTGGCAGGCGTGCGTATGGATAGGCGGCGAGGTCGATTTCGTCTGGGGAGAAGTCGGGCTTCGTGCGGAGTGCGTCTCCGATGCAGATGCGCACGCAGCGCGGCGGCAGGCCACCTGCATCGGCCACTGGCGGCGGACCGGGGTGCCATGTGACATGCGCAATGACGTTGGCGTACGCCGGGTCGCCCGCGTGCCCGTGTGCAGTCCAGTCCGCCGCGCGTACGTGTATCTCCACGTCGCCGCGGATGCGGCGGCGGTCCGGGCCGATCTCCAGGACGGCGTCCCGGAAGTCCGGCCCGGCCTCGAGGTTCCAGCGTCCTGGGTCGACCACGCGCACCGGCGCGCCTTCGGCCACGCGCAGGTCTGCGGGACGCAGCGCGCCGTCGTACCAGATGGCCTGGACGTGACGTTCGGATATGATTTCGTCGATTCTGTGCATGAGTCCTCCGTTCTTTTATGGACGGCGACTATGATAGCACATAAAACACGGAGAAAACAGGGGGAAAACTGTCAAAAGAATGCAACAGATTTGTATGCAAATTGTATAAAAATTGTATGGGAATTGTCGCATGGTGGGACAGGGGAGACTCGAACTCCCAACCCCCGGTTTAGGAAACCAGTGCTCTGTCCAGTTGAGCTACTGTCCCGCGGCGGTGAATATGATACCAAATATTCGCTTCACAGGCTAGGGGGGTTTTGGTAAAATCTGCGCCACGGAGAAAACGGCATGAAATTTGTCGAGACAGGCATGATCGTGTGCTGGGCGTTGTGCGCGGCCGGATTGGCTGCGTATGCGGCGTCCGTGGCGCGCCAGATCACGTACGTTACGCTTGCTGACGGACGCAAGGCCGAGCGGCGGCTGCCGCTCGTCGTGCGACTGCTGTTGCCGCTCGTGCCGAACCTCCGTCGCATTGCCTCTGGGCGGCAGTTCGAGTCCGCCCGTGAGAAGGCGGACGCGATGATTGTGTCCGGCGGGCTGGAGGGTCTGCTGACGGGGACAGAGTTTGTTTCGCTCAAGATTCTGATGCCAGTCGTGTGCGGTTCCCTTTGGGCTGCGTTCGTGTTTCTGCTGTCGGGACTGCTGCCCAATTCGTTCATCTCCGACAACCTCGTGCTGTTTATCGGCATGGGGGCTCTCTGGTTCTACATGTACCCCCTGATGTGGCTGCGCGGCACGGTGAAGCGCCGTCACTTCGCGATCATGCGCGCGCTGCCGTTCGTGCTGGACCTCCTCACGCTCAGCGTAGAGGCGGGCATGGACTTCATGAGCGCCCTCCAGCGCAACTGCGAGCGCCGCAACCTCGACCCGCTGAACGAGGAGCTGATCCGCATGACGCGCGAGATACAGGTGGGCACTCCGCGCCGCACGGCGCTGAGGAACATGTCCGCGCGCGTGCGCCAGCCGGATCTAGGCGGCGTGGTGCACGCCCTCGTGCAGGCGGACGAGCTGGGCGTGCCGATCGGATCAATTCTCCGCATACAGTCCGACCAGCTCCGCTCGCGCCGTTTCGATCGGGCTGAGAAGCTTGCGCACGAGGCGCCGGTGAAGATGCTGGGGCCGCTCATGCTGTGCATTTTCCCCGCCGTATTCGTGATACTGCTCGCGCCGCTTCTCATGCAGGCGACAAAGAACATCTTCTAACAGGAATACCCCAATGAGCCAAGAATTTGAAATCCAGGTTACTGAAGGTCCGCTGAAAGGCCGCAGCTTCGCCGTGCCCGCCGAGGGCCTGCGGCTGGGGCGGCTGTCGGCCTGCGAGATATCCATACCGGATCCCGCGCTCTCGCGCACGCACTGTCTCTTTGAGGCGCATGACGGCGCGTTGTGGGTGACGGACCTGGCCAGCGCCAACGGGACCGTCGTGAACGATGAGCAGCTGGGCGCAGACTCCCATCGGCTCAAGTCGGGGGACAAGGTGTTCGTTGGCGACTCCGTAATCCAGGTCGTGGCTAAGGGCGATGGCGGCTCTGCCCCGGAGCCCGCGCCTGTTGGGGAGGCGGCGATGCCCACTATAGACCTCGGACTGAGCGGCGGGGAGAAGCACCAGGAAGAGGTGGCTGAGACACGACCGCAGGCGGGGCGGAGGTTCATTCTCTGGGGTGTGGCGCTTGCGTTCGCCGGTGCGGCCGCAGCGCTGTTCCTCATCCCCGTCGGCACCGAACAGGAATCGGCGGAGACTGCGCCGTTGGCCGAGGAGGCGGACAACCTCGTATCATTTACCTTCGAGAAGGTGAAGGCTGACACGCGCTCTGTCTATCGCTACGCCCTAGTGTACGACGGAAAGTCGATGCGCGTCGAGGTGGACGACGTGCCTGAGGCGAGCCGGCACGTGAGGGAGATGGTGGAGCTGTCGGACGATGCGCGCAAGCGTCTTGCGGACATCTTCGCTTCCCCCGAACTCCACATCCTCGCCCCGGAGCATGTGGGCAACCCAGCCGAACCCGGCTCGCTGCAGAGTTTTTCGCTACACGCAATCAGCACGAAGCGCGTGCTGGACATCTCAGTCGAAAACAAGGTCGAGCCGGAGGCGTTTCAGGACATGCGCCTTAAGCTGGAGGCGTTTGCAGACAGCGAACTCGGTCTGCACGCCATCCACATGCCCGTGGCCAAGCTCAAGGAGCTGAGCGCGGAGGCGCGTCGCGTGGCCGACGCGAAGTGGGCCGAACGCGAGTCCGGTTTCGGGAACCTTGCCGAGGCCATGCGCAAGTACGACGAGGCGATTCACTATCTCAAGACAGTCGACCCGAAGCCGGCGGACTACGAGGAGACCTGCTCTCTGCGAAAGATGGTGAAGGACGAGCTTGACCGCGTCTACATGCTGCACCGCGGCAACGCCGACCAGGCGATCGGCACGCAGAACTGGGAACAGGCCAAGTACGAGCTTCACGTCCTGCTGGAGTTGGTCAACGACCCGAACGACGAGCGCAACAAAGAGGCGTCGCGCAAGCTCCTTGAGGTTGAGGCGCGGATGAAGGCAAAGCGGTGAAAGGTGGTGGAACGATGAAAGGAATGTTGTGGAAGTGCGCGCTGCTGGCTGGCGTCGTGGCGGCGCTGACGGGGGCGAAGCCGATGTCGATGCGTCTGGACGTCACTGGACGGCCCGAGGGCGCAAAAGTCTACGTGGACGGCACGTTCCGAGGAACGCTGCGCGGCGACTCCGCGTGTTCCGTCACGCCGCTTGACGCGGGACGGCACCTGCTTCATGTGGAGGCGCCGTTCTGCCGTCCTCTCGACGCATACGTTCGCCTGGACGAGGCGAACAGCTTTGTGTCGAAGGCCGTGGACCTGGAACCCATGCGCGGGATCGTGCTGGTGAAGACGAAGCCGGCCGGCGCCACTGTGACTTGCCGCGGCAGCGCGCTTGGTGCCACTCCCCTGCTCATTACTTCCTTGCCTTGCGGCCCAGTCCATACGCTTGAGCTGTCGCTCAACGGCTACCAGAAGAAGCGCGTGGAGGTCGGCATGACTGACCGCACGCCGCTTGTGCGCGAAGAGTCGCTGGTGCTGGACTCCGGAATCGCGTACTGCACGTCCGAGCCCGCCGGCGCAACCGTCTTATTGAACGGCATAGAGCGGGGAACGACGCCTGTCGAGGTGATGGTGCCGCGCGGTGGTGCGGTGCTGACGTTCCGTCTGGACGGATACCAGGACGTCGAACAGTCGGTCGGCATGTCGGCCGGCGAGCGGCGTCCGGTAGCGGTAAAGATGGAGGGTCGTCCGGCGCGACTCTCAATCGTGACCGAACCGGACAAGGCCAAGGTGGTTCTGGACGACAGCTACCAGGGACTTTCCCCGGTCACAATCAAGTCGGCCACTCCCGGCGAGCACGTGATACGCATCGAGCTTTCCGGATATGCGCCGGTCTCGCGCATGGTACAGCTCACCAACGGCGGCGACACGACCGAGAGATTTACGCTGGAAAGCGTCCTCGGACGCATCGAGGTGGTCACTTCGCCTGCGGGAGCGAAGGTGTCCCTAGACGGCAAGGCCGTCGGCACCACCCGTCCACAGGGGGATTCCGGTAAGTCCGAAGTCTTGATGATCGAAAACGTCCCGGCCGGAGAACACGCCGTGCTGGTCCACCTCGACGGCTATTTCGACAAGTCGCTCAAGGTAAACGTGGGGGCGAAGGAGACGAAGCAGTTGCCCGTTACGCTCAAGCGCAACTTCACGCCCGATACCGAGGTCGAGACGATCAACGGCGCAGAGCCCGTGCGCGGAGCGCTCGTGGAGGACAAGACGAACGCGGAGGAGCTAGTCCTTGAGGTTCGGCCCGGCGTAGAACGGACGATCCGTCGCGACACGATCCGCAAGATCACAAACCTCAAGAAGTGATGAAGACGCGCCTCGACCAGCTGCTCGTCGTGCGCGGGCTCGCCGCGTCGCGCACGGTTGCGCAGGCGCTCATCCTCGAGGGGAAGGTGCGCGTGGCGGGACAGGTCGAGCGCAAGGCCGCACGGCTGCTGCCGGACGACACGTCCGTGGAGGTGGAGGCCCCTCCGCGTTTCGTCTCGCGTGGCGGCGAGAAGCTGGAAGGGGCCTTCGCGGCGTTTCCGGGATGGACCGTGGACGGCCTCGTGTGCCTCGACGTGGGCAGCTCGACTGGCGGGTTCACCGACTGCCTTCTACAGCACGGCGCAGCGCGCGTGATGGCCGTGGACGTTGGGACGAACCAGCTCGCCTACAAACTCCGCGTGGACCCTCGCGTGTGGGTGCGCGAGAACTTCAACGCGCGCAACCTCACCGTGGAAGATTTGCCCGAACGCCCCGCGCGCGCCGTGACGGACGTGAGCTTCATCTCCCTCAAACTCATACTGCCGCCGATGGCGGAGGTCCTTCTGCCAGGCGGAGAGATCATCTCGCTCATCAAGCCGCAGTTCGAGGCCGGGCGGGGACAGGCCCCTGGCGGCGTGGTGAAAGATCCCGATGTGCGCCAGCGCGTGGTTGACGACATCTCGCGCTTCGGCCAGGAGACGCTCGGCCTTACGCTCCTGGGCGTGGCAGAGTCCCCAATCCGCGGCCGCGAGAAGGGCAACGTGGAGTATCTTGCCTGGTGGCGGAAGCGAATGTAAAGTGTAAAATGAAAAATGTAAAATGAAAAAATAGGGATGAGATGGGGACTGAGGGGGCGAATTTTTGGTATACTATGCGCCATGAAAACTTGGCTTGCATTCTGGTCTGGTATCTTCAAGAACAACCCGACGTTCCGTCTGGTGTTGGGGCTATGCCCCACGCTCGCGGTCACGACGTCGCTTGAGAACGCGCTTGGCATGGGCTTGGCTGCGTCGTTCGTGCTTATATGCTCGAACGGACTCGTCTCGGCGCTGCGCAAGGTGATTCCCGCCGCCGTGCATATTCCGTGCTACATCGTGATCATCGCCACGTTCGTGACGGCGGTCAACCTGCTCATGCAGGCGTATCTCCCGGCGCTCTCCGAATCGCTAGGCATCTTCATCCCGCTGATCGTAGTGAACTGCATCATCCTCGGCCGCGCCGAGGCGTTCGCCTGCAAGAACGGCGTGATAGACTCGCTCGCCGACGGACTTGGCGCGGGCATTGGCTTCACGCTCGCGCTTGCGCTGATCGCCGCCGTGCGCGAGGTTGTCGGTGCGGGATCGCTCACCATCTGGGGCGACATCGCCATCAAGAACATCCACGCGAACGGCGTTGTGCTGGCCATCCTGCCTGCAGGCGGATTCATCACGCTCGGACTTCTGCTTGCCCTAATAAACCACATCGGCGCCGTACAGGCACGCCGTCGCGGTGAACCGCCGCCGTTGCCGATCAACCTTGATTGCCGCCATTGCACGATGTGCAATAACGGGAAATAGGAATGTGACAAGGGCACCCTCGCCCTTGCAAGGCCTCGGTGGCCCTACCTCGCATCTAGATTTTTCGATTCTTCTCGGCCCCTTGACGGGGAAATGCGGAATAGTGTAAAATATTCATCGCTTGGGGCAAGGTGCCCTTGGGTGAGGGAAAGGAAAATGACCATGAGGAAACTGATAGCAGTCGCGGCGGTTGCGGCAAGCATGATGCTACCGTCGTATGCGGCGCGTACGGTCGAAATCTCCGCGTACGACGAGGCGACGCGAGAAGTCTCGCTTTCGTTCGGCGGGTCGTCGAGCGCGGCGGAGAACGTCTATATCGCGTACGGTCCCGCCGACTGCGGCGGACACTTCCACAAGTGGCCGAACAGCGTGAACATCGGCACGGTCGCGACGGACGCGACGTCGATGGCGTACGTGCTTCCCGCCGCGGTCACGCCCGGCGTCTATTACCGTTTCTTCGTGGGCGACTGTCCCTACGACGCCGAACTCGAATACATCAAGGGCGACAAGACCTCGTGGCTCTTGACGAGCTACACGCCGTCCTCCAATAACAGGGTGGAGACGGAAATCTACTTCGACACGTATAGTACCGCCAATGCCGGCATCGAGGCGATCTACAGCGCGCGCAACACCAGCGCAAAAGCCACTTTCACGACGTTGCAGTCCGGCGGCAAGCTGAGAATTGACAGAAAGGACAGCAATGACCAGAGCGCCTCTGCCATAGCCATTCCGGTACAGACCCACTATACCATATCCATCGACTACTCGGCAGAGACCATCACGACGAACCTCACCGCCGCATGCGGGATGAAGACGGCGTCGGCGGGGGCCTATACCGCCGGTGGCTACCTGGCGCTCTTCACGATCAACAGCAATGGTTTCAACGTCAACGAGAATTCGTCAATTGAACGCGGCGGCGGATTCAGAATGTACTGGTTCAAGATGTACAATGCCTCCACCGGGAATCTCAACATCGACCTCATCCCCGTGATCGTGAACGGCTCGCCGTGCATGTACGACAGGGTGAGCGGAAACGTGCTGCCGCGTCTCGGCGCGGCTGGCGGCGCGTTCACAGCCGGGCGCGAACTTTCCCTTGCCGTCGTATCATCGCAGACGTGCCTTTTCGGAACGCTCGCCGTGGATTCCGCGAATTTCTCGACGGGCGAGATCACTCTTTCGTTCCCGTCGCTTCCTGCCAACGCGACGATCTGGGCCGTCTATGGCACGAACACGGACGCGGGCGCGTACAGTCCAAACGGCTGGGACCGCTACGTGAAGGCCGCCGACGTGGCGGCTGGCGCGACGAGCGCGACGTTCACCCTGCAGAACCTCGCCGGCGTGAGCGACGCCTACCAGTACAAGGCGCTCCGTTTCGTGATGGCGTGGGATTCCGGCAAGACGACTCCGTATGACTACCAGGTGGAATACATCCACGCGACTTCGGGGAATTACGTCGATACCGGCATTGTCCCCAATTGCACGGACTCCGCAGCGGCGAAGGTGAACATGAGGCAATATACCGTCACGCCAATCTGGTCGGCGCGCTCTGCTTCTAACTCCAGGACGATGACGGCTTTCGCGCACAACAGCAAGTATTTCCGCTTTGACCGCAACAATGCACTCACCACGCACTCCGGCACCTTCTCGCTCAACAAGGACTACATCCTCGAAGCGGACTACAAGACCCGCATCTACAACGTCATCGGTGAAATCTCCGGGGACAAGACCGGTCTGATGGCCAATCCGGGCGACTTCACGCCCGGCAGCAGCCTCTACATTTTCGCCGCGAACAACAGCGGTTCGGTTGGCGGCGAATCGAACACTGACCTCTACTGGTTCACGCTTCAGCTGTGGGACGGCTCGCTGCGGCGCGATTTGATACCTGTCGTCAAGGACGGCGCGGCATGCCTCTACGACACGGTGACGGACGCCATCATGACGCAGACGGGCACGTTCACCGCCGGCGCGAGGACGGCGAAGAGGTACGGCATGGACGCGATCATGACGTCCGGCCTCTGCATCGACACACGCACAGCCGAAGCTCCGGCGTATGCGCGGATGGTTTCTGACGGCAACGCCTACTCGTGGCGCTTCTACAACCTTGATATGGAGACGATCGCGAATCCGTCCATCGCGCTGCCCGATTCGACAGTCACGGTGCTGTTCGGTTCTCCCGCAGAAGTTTCCGCGACGCTCGCCGACCGCACGGCGAACGGCTGGACGGCCGGCGGCTACAAGATGTGCGATTTTACGCTGGATTCGGACGGCTATACGTTCCCCGCAGGCTTTGACTTCACGCCGCTCGAAGGCATAACGCTTGATCTTGCCGGACACGACTTCACGCTCCCCGCCGCGATGCGCGACGCGGGTCTCGCATTCACCGTCACCGATTCTTCTGCGGCGGGTTCCGGCGGCAGTCTGTTCTTCGACGTCGGTGGCGGCGCGGTGTACACCAACGAACTCGTCACTCTTTCGGGCAGTCTCGAACTCGTCAAGACGGGCGCGGGCGAGTTCTTCGCCGCGAAGACGGGCCAGACGTACACCGGCGGCACGGCGGTCTCCAACGGCGTGTTCACGGTCGGCGGGAACGGCGAAACGGGCGTGCTCGGCGCGGGCGGCGCGTTGACGGTGGGCGCGGGCGCGACGCTTGAGATGAACAGCAAGCTTAACTTCCTCAACTTCGACCTTGTCCTCGCCGGCGGAACCATTGCGAACAGCGGCATGAAGGCGAACGGAAGCTACGTCGTGCCAACCACCGATTCCACGTTCTCCAACATCTGCCTTACGGCGGAATCGACGGTCATCATCAACACGCGCTACGGTTTCTCGAGTCAGCAGGGGGACGGCAGGGTGCGGCTGGACCTTGGCGGAAACGTTTTCCATTTCGTCTGCGACCACACTGAATTCTTCGACCTCAAGGACGTGACGATCGAGAACGGGACGATCAAGACGGGCATGGACGCATCCGAATTCTGCCTGCGCGGCGATTGCATCGCCACGAACAACGTCACGTTCGACGTCGGTTCGAAATTCGTTTTCCTTGGCAACGCCGCGGATACTTTGGTGAAACTTCAGAACTTCATCAACCGCGTGCCGGCGGCAAACTATTCGTATCGGGACAACGACGCGTTGTCGGTTTGTGGCGTGTTCAAGCCCCTGACGCCCTATTGGCATGGCCTCGTGATGATGGACGGTGCGACGCTGGACCTTTCGGAAACGGAAGGGGCGTTCCCGGCCGCGACGAAACTCTCGCAGGCGACGAATCTCCGTTTCGCGGAGGGCGCGACCGTCACGATTGCGCTGACGAACCGCGCCGACCTCGCGGCAATCGCGGCGAGCGACGCGCCGTATGTCGTGACGTGGACGACGACGAACCTGGCGCCGGCCAACGTGACGTTCCAGCTCGACGCGGCGACTGCGGCGGCGGGATACGTAATCGCGCAGGACGAGTACGGCATCGTGCTGGCGGACGCCGCCGCGCAGGCGACGCCCGTTTACGCGAGGCTGGTGAAGGGCGAGGGCGACGAATACGCCTGGCGCTTCTACAATACGCTCTGGAACGACATCACGGCGACGGCGGGCGTCACCGCGCCGAACTCCGGCATCACCGTGTGGTTTGGAAGCGGCGAGGAGCTTGTCGCCATCGACGCCGACCGCGCTGCGAACGGCTGGACGGCGAAGGGCTACCACACAACGGGATTCGACGTTCCTTCGGACGGATGCGGGGTTTCGTCCGCCATCGCGAACCTCACCCTTTCCGAGAATGCGACCATCGACCTGAAGGGACACGACTTCACGCTACCGGAATCGGCGCTGACGGCGGATGCGAAGTTCACCGTGACGGACTCCTCGCCAGACGGCGAGGGCGGCACGCTGACGGTCGTTGTGGCGGATGCCGCGACGGTCTTCGACAACTACAACATTTCGTTCACGGGCAGCCTGTCGTTCGTCAAGGACGGCGCGGGTGTGTTCACGGAGCGCAAGAACGGGCACACCTACACCGGTGACGTGACGATCAAGGGCGGCTGGCTGCGTACTGTCGGACATGGAAGAGACGGCGTGCTGGGCGCGCCCTGCACCGTGACCGTTGAAGAGGGCGGAACGCTTGACATCTGCGGCAGAATATTCTTCGGCGGATTCAACTTCGTCCTTGCAGGCGGAACATTCGTGAACTGCAATAACTACAACACATCGTTCGACGTCAACACCTCCATCACGAATCTGCGCCTGACGAAGGACTCCGTCATCAACCTTCAAAACGCCCGGTATGGAATGTACGCGGCGGGCGAGCGCACCTACCTTGACCTCGGTGGCAATACGCTTATGGTCACCAATGGTACAACGTACTTCGACCTCATCAACACGACGATCGAGAACGGCACGATCGAGACGTTCGGTAGTGGTGTCAACTCGATGTTGCTTCCCCGCCACACGGTGGTCGCCACCAACAACGTCACGTTCATCATCCACAACAACGTCAACTTCTACGGCGATCCGGACAAGTACACCGAACTTGCCAACTACGTTGCCAAGGAGGACAATGTGGGCATCGCCTCTTCGTCGTCCGACGTCCTGCACATCTGGGGTTCGTTCGTACCGTGTTCGCCCAAGTACCACGGTCTTACGATGATGGACGGTTCGACGCTCGACCTCTCGAATCTCGACGCGGCGCTCGCGACGTGCTCCACGGGCGGAACTGTGGCGTACAGCCACTCGTTGCTCAAGTTCGCCGACAATGCGACGATTCGCGTCAATGTTGGCAATCGTCCGCTCCACAAGGGCGACTACCTCGTGACCTGGACTGCCGAGTCGAAGCCGACAAACTTGAACACGGTGAAGTTCAAGTGCACCGGCGGCCGTAGCTTTAGGGTTGCGGTGGATGAAGATGGCGAAGGCACAGACGGTCTCCGCTTCATCCCGTCCGGCTTCTTGATGATCGTCAAATAGCCGCGTAAGACCGAGGCGGCCTTGCCACATTATTTTTTCATGAGTGCTTGATATTCCTTCGCCGTGCGGTAGTCCGTGAGGCAGGGACGCTGCTTGGAGCGTTCGGCGTCGGTGACGCCGACAAACGGAAGCTGTCCGTCCGGCGGGTCGAACGCGTCCATGAAGTAATCGCGTTGGGTGTACTCGTCGATGTCCAGGCGCACGAACACGTATGCGTTGGTGTCGATCTTTACCTCGCCGCGCTTGACGAGCTCGTAGAAGCGCTGGCAGCGTCCACAGGCCTCGCGTCCGATGGAGACAAGTATTTTCTTCTTCTGTTCGCCGGCGGCCTTGCACACGTCGCCGAAGTCCTGCTCCGGCGGGAGGTAGGGCGGCAGCTCGAACACGGCCGGCTTCTTCTGCAGTTCGTCGATCTCCTTCTTGAGCGCGTCGTGCGCCGGAGACTGCGTGAACGCGACAAGCGCGGTTGCGCACGCAACCGCCCCGAATATGATTTTCAGTCTGCTTTTCATGTTTTCCTTCTTCCTTCTTCTGGTTCGCGGGTTAGAGTATACCAAACTCTCATCCGAATGACGCCGTTTGGACGGAAAATATGGTAGAATTCACGGGCCATGAGATTTGAAGCGAAGAGAGTTGCGCGCCTGGGCGCGTGTGTCGGCCTTGCGGTTGTCCTGCTGGGGGTGTCCGCGTTTGCCGCAGAGCAGAATGTCGCGGCGCTTGCGGCGCGAACGAGAAGGGGCGTGCTGGTGCTCCAGGTCGGGAGCGACTGGTGCGTCAGCGGCGAGAACGTGCGCAAGGCGTTCGAGAGCCGGGAGTTTGAGAAGGCCGTGGGAGAAAAGTACGTCCTTGCCGTCTACGACGAGATGGATACCCCGACCGAGGCGGTCAAGGCGAAGAACGAGCTGGTCAAGGACATTCTCATCCGGACGAAGCGTTTCCCCGCACTGACGTGCTATGCGCTGGGGAGGCCGCCGCGCGTGTTCGCGCAGATCGAGAACATCCCGGGGAACGTCACGCCGGAAAAGCTCGCGCGCGCCGTCGCGCGCGTGACGGCGCGGAAGGACAGTGCGGAGGCGTACTTCCGAAAGGCGGCGTCCGCGAACGGTGAAGCCGCCGCCGATCTCTACGGAGCGGGATTCGACCTCCTTGCGCCGATGATGGGCATCTTCCATCCGGGTGAGTTGAAGAAGGGTAAGGCCGCCTGGACGAAAGAATGGGAGGCGTTGAGGGAGCTGGATGCCAACGATCGGTTCGGCTGGGTTCGGCACTTCAACCTTGACGACTACAGGTGTATCGAACTCCTGGCGAAGGGCGTGAGGGACGGAGATTCAAAGCTGATCAGCAGGTTGCTCTCCATTCCGCAGAAACACTTCTCGCCAAGTCAGAAGCAGTTCATGAAGGTGCTCGAGTACGCGAAAGATTCCGACGGCACGGGAAGTCCGCTTTCGTCGTCCGGGAGGGCGATCCTGAAGGAGGCGTTCAGCCTCGGTCGCGATTCGTTTTGGGGACAGTTCGCGATGGGCCGGCTGATGATGGACGGCGAGAAGATCGAGTCGAGAGGACTCTATCGGGCGCCCGTGCGTCCGCGTCCGACGGCCAATTCGGCAACCGTCCGCCTGCCGTTTCCCCTCGATCGCACGAAGGACCGCCTGAGGTCGCTGAAGCCGACGACGGAGTTCGGCGAGAGCCAGAAACTCGAAATCGCGCGAAGTACGGTGCTGAGGCTCATCGGCAAGGAGGGATGGAACGAGCTGACCGCGAGGCCCGGTTCGGGTCCGTTCGTCAAGGCGTTCCTGAACGACAGGACGTGGCTGGAGGACTTCGCGTGGAGCGGGACGTTCGCGTCCGGCAAGGCGGACCCGGGAGACGGGGCGAAGGCGGTGCTTGCGCTCGAATCGCTCATCTACCAGGACGAGGGCCGGTGGGTTCCGTTCGCGGGCGGCAGGTTCGCGGACAACGAGGGACGCCGGTTCATGACGGCGCTGGCGCTCGTGTATCCCGACAAGGACGAGGCGTGGCTGGCAGACGTCCTCGACGCCTACAGGACCACCGCGCTCGCGGGCCGTCTCCACAAGGCGGCGTATACTCAGCCCACGTGGATGTGGCGCTTCGCGGTGAACCACGGGCGCACATCCTCCGGAACGGACAACATGGCCGCGCAGCAGCGGCATCTCGACAAGTTCGTCAACCTGCCGTGCAGGGAATATGGCGGAACGTGCTGGATGATCCAATACCGGCTCAAGAACAGTTTCGGCGATTCGGTACACGGACCGCTCTACTACAAGCCGTGGGCGACGGCGGGCGAATGGCCGAAGCGCAAGTACACGCAGATCGTCGGCGGCGTGTGCGGCGAGCTCTCGAAGTTCGGAAGCGCCACCGCGAACGCGCACGGGCTTCCCTCGACGACGGCGGGCCAGCCCGGACACTGCGCCTACACGCGGAGGCTCCTGAACGGGAAGTGGGAGGTCAACTTCAGCGTGACGGGGCACTCCCAGATGCACATGTGCTTCTGGAACAGGCACCCGTGGCAGTACGTCGCGTCAATCGAGAAGACGTACGCCGGCGACCGGGAGACGCGGCTCTCGTGCGAGCGGCTGATTGCGCTTGCCGCCTTCGCGGAGGAGGCGAAGGAGAAGCCGTCGGTCATCGAGAGCTTCTACCAGTGGGCGTGTCGTCGGAGTCGGGAGCACTACGGCGCATGGAAGGCGTACGGTGATTGGGTGGGTCGGTCCAATGCCTCACTTCAGACGACGCGCGTGTGGGTGCGCGGGTGCGCGCGCGGGATGAAGACCGGACGCCAGCCGCTGTGGGACTTCCTCACGCCGTACTTCGCCCGTGTCGCGAAGGAGAAGGGTGCACAGGCCCTCGCGGACGAGCTTGTCGTATTCGCCCCGCTTCTGAGACAGTCCGAGGAACGGCTGCAGGAGGAATCCGATTTCAAGGTGGTGCTGAAGGAATGGACGCGTCCGCTCGGTACGGACAGGAGTCTCCTCGCGCCGGTCCTCAAGGCGACGCTCTCCGCGCAGTACGGCACGCGGGACTACTTCTCGCAGACGCTCGGCTGGGGCGGCGACGTGATGATGGGCGACGGGGAAAATTCGGAATTGTTCGTGCGGACGCTGAAGGAGATGGTGGCGGAAAGGAGCAAGTTGGGACAGAAGACGGAGCTCGACTTCAATCCACTGATCCTTGCCGCGTCCAAGGCCGGAAACCTGGAGGTATTCCGTCAGCTGGCCTCCTTGCAGGCGCGGCTTGAACCGCAGAAAAGGTCGGGTCAGGCGTACCCCGCCAGCGACTTCGGGACGCCTCTGCTCTCCGGCGACGGTCTGCTCAAGACATCGTCGACGTCCCAGTGGGACACGCCCAAGGGGTATGTCGGCTGCATCGACGGGTCGCCCTGTGGCGGAAACACGTTCCATACGGGGAAAGAGAAGGCTCCTTGGGTGGTGGTGATGCTCCCCGGCCCAGCCGAAATCTGCGGCGTGGTCGTTGAGAACCGCTGTGGTGCGCAGAACCAGGGACGGCAGGTCCCGCTGGAGGTACAGGTTTCCGAAGACGGCGATGGCTGGATCACGGTCCACACGGACGGCGAGGTTCGCAGCACCTACCGCGTTGATCTCCGCGCACGTGCGCCGCGTGCGCGCTACGTGCGCGTCCGCCGCACGCCGGAAGCGAAAGAAGAGTTCTTCCACCTCTCGAAGATCCTCGTCTACGGCAGAAAACTCTACTGACAGGCCACACACACCTAAATTGTGGTATACTATTCCGCGCTATGTCAGAGATTCGCGTTCGTTTTGCCCCGTCGCCGACGGGGAAAGTCCATATCGGCAACATCCGCGCCGCCATCTACAATTGGCTCTACGCGCGCCACACGGGAGGAAAGTTCCTCCTGCGCGTGGAGGATACCGACCTCGAGCGGTCCACGCCCGAAGCCATACAGACCCTCTTCGACTGCATGGAATGGCTGGGGCTCGACTATGACGAGCCTGTCTTCTACCAGACGAAGAACGTCGCGCGCCACCTCGCGTGCGTGGAGAAACTCCTCGCCGACGGCCGCGCCTACAAGATGGAGAAGACGTCTCGCGACGGCAAGACGGGCGAGGTCGTGATGTTCCGCATGCCCAAGGAGGGCGTGATCGCATTCGACGACGTCGTGAAGGGCCACATGGAGAAGAAGGCCGAGGACGTGCCCGACTTCGCGATCGTCCGCTCGGACGGCTCGCCGATCTTCCACCTCGCGAACGTGGTGGACGACATCGACCAGCGCGTGACGCACGTCATCCGCGGCGATGACCACGTGGAGAATACGTTCAAGCACATCGAGCTCTTCAAGGCGCTCGGCGCTACGCCCCCGACCTATGGACACCTCTCCATGATCGTGAACGCGCAGGGCAAGCCCTACTCGAAGCGCGACGGCGCGGCGTTCGTGGGTGAGTTCCGCGAGCAGGGCTACCTGCCCGAGGCGCTCTTCAACTACCTTCTCCTCCTCGGCTGGAACCCCGGCGACGAGCGCGAGGTGCTCACGCGCGAGGAGATGGTGCAGCTCTTCGACATCGAGAAGGTACACGTGACGGCGGCGAAGTTCGACATCAAGAAGCTCCAGTGGATGAACGGCGAGTACATCCGCCGCGCGCCTAAGGAGACCTACCGTGCGGAGCTGCTCGCGCGCCTAGGTGCGGCGGGTCTGACGGTGCCGGAGGGCTTCGACCTCGACCTGCTTGTCGACCAGCTTCAGGTGCGCACGAAATTCTGGAACGACATCCCCGGCAACTGCACCTACTTCTTCACCGAGGACTATCCCTTCGACGAGAAGGCGGTTGAGAAGCGCCTGAAGAAGCCTGGCGTGAAGGAACTGCTGCTCGATCTCGCGGATCGCTTCGAGAAACTCGAGCCGTTTACGGCGGCAGCGGGCGAGGAGATGGTGAAGGGCCTCTCGCAGGGCCAGGGCATGGGTCCGTGGGTCCACCCGATCCGCGTGGCCGTGAGCGGACGCGGCGAGGGCATCGGACTCTTCGAGATGCTCCAGCTTCTCGGACGCGACCGTACCGTGGCGCGCCTCCGTCGCGCCGCCGAGTCTGCAGGAGAGTGAAGTGTTTTAAGACGAAAAGGAGGGAGCCATGATTAAAATTGAAAAACTACTGCCATTCCTGTGCGTTGGCTGCCTTATGACGGCGACGTTCGGCGCTAAGTTGTCCGAAAGCGTGCCCAAAGGCTGGGGCGAGGATTTTGCCGCGGCGTGCGAGACCGCGAAGAAGGAAAACAAGCTCATCCTTCTGGCGTTCTCCGGGTCCGACTGGTGCGGCTGGTGCATGAAGATGGAGAAGGACATCTATTCAAAAAAGGAGTTCATTCATGAGGCGAAGAAGAAGTTCGTCCTGGTGATGATCGACAGTCCGCGAAACAAGGAAATCCTCTCCAAACTGGCGCAGAAGCAGAACCCCGGAATCGTGAAGAAATACAAAGTAAGTGGTTACCCCAGCACGATCATCGCGCGGGCAGACGGCGAGGTTGTCAAGCGCTTCGGCGGCTACAAGAGCGGAGGCGTCGATGCGTTTCTGGCGGAGTTGAATGCCGCCGCCGCGAACCCGGGCGAGGCAAAGGGTGCAGCGAATGACAATGAGAAAAACGAAGAGGAAGAAGCTGCCGCAGCGGCCAAGGACGACCGTTTCTTCCATGAAGCCGCAGATCGGACGAAAATATCCACGCGCGAAATGAAGCAGCGAAACGCCAATGTGACCAACGATTTCGAGTTGGTGTCGTTCGCGGGAATCCGCTTCGGCGCCAGCAGGGCGGACGGCGCGCCGAAACTGGAGGAGCCGTATATGCTTTTGTCTGAGGTGAAGAAGACGGCTTATTCGGGAGGTAAATTGTCCAGCGTCACCCTCGTCGCGCCGGCGAAGGACATCAAGGCAATGTCCGTAGATGATTTTCGCAAGGAGACGTGCAAGCTCGTTCGGGCTATTGAAAAAGACCTTGGCATACGATTTGCCGTAACGAGCGCGAAGATAGACTTCACAAACAAGAAGGCAAGCATCGAGGTGAAGGCCAACAGGTCTTCAGGGCTGCTCTCCGTACAGCTTACGAAGAAAAAGTAAGTTACACCGATTTACCTACATCAAAAGAAAGGCAAATGAAATGAAAAGACGTACGTTCATTACCGCTGCGGCGTCCGCCGCATTGGCAATCATCATGGCCGCGCCCGCGGCGGCGCAGACGCGCACGGAGCTCATCCGCGAAAAGCTGCTGTCGAACGACCGCAACTACGTGTTCGTGGCGATGCACCGCGGCGACTGGCGCAACTTCCCCGAGAACTCGAAGGACGCGATCCTGAGCTGCATTGCGCTCGGCGCGGACATCGTGGAGCTCGACACGCAGATGACGAAGGACGGCCACTTCGTGATGCTGCACGACGGTTCCCTCAACCGCACCACCACGGGCAAGGGCAAGGTGAAGGACCTCACGCTCGCCGAGATCAAGCAGTTCAAGCTCAAGAGCAACCAGGGCGGCAAGGACGCGAAGGCGACCGACTACGACATCCTCACGCTCGAGGAGGCGCTCGCGCTCACGAAGGGCAAGATTCTCGTCAACATCGACAAGTTCACCGCGCATCCGTACGAGATCCTCAAGGTCCTGGAGAAGGTGGGCGCGATGAAGGAGGTGCTTGTGAAGTCCACGCACGGCCCGGCGGAGGCGAAGAGACTCTTCAGGGAGTACTGGAAGAACGTGGAGTCGGGCGAGCTGCTGTACATGCCGGTCGTCCAGTTCTGCTGGAAGAAGCACGAGTACGCCGCGAAGATCCTGCCGGAATGGCTGGCCGAGGAACCGCGCCGGGCGTCGATGTACGAGGTCTGCATGGATTCCGACGAAGGCGCGGCGCAGCTGGAGAAGGTGCGCAAGGCTCCCGGCGCTCCCCGCATCTGGATCAACACGATGTGGGATACGCTCAACAACGGCCGCGGCGACGTGAAGGGCTTCACGAACCCCGATTCCACGTGGGGTTGGAGCCTGAGCCAGGGCGCGACGATGCTCCAGACCGACTACGGTGCTGAGATGCTCGTGTACCTCAACCGCATCGGACGTCATTCCCTCAAGTAACGGAGCGCGGCGATGGGCTTTTTCTCGCCAGCACCGGCCAGGCCGGTCACGATTCCCACGTCCGAGATCGGGTCGCGGTTCCGGTTTATCCGGATTCGGCAGGTCTCCATCATGCTGCTCGGGTACGCGCTCTTCTACGTGTGCCGACTCGCCTTCTCCGCCACGAAGAAGACGATGATCGAGCAGGGCGCCTACACGGCGCGCGAGATCGGCTACGTCGGTTCGGCGATGCTCATCGCCTACGCGATCGGCAAGTTCGTGTGCGGGTTCCTCGCCGACCGCGCGAACATCCGGCGGATGTTCGCGTTCGGGCTGTTCGTCTCGTCCCTCGCGACGATGTCGGTGGGCTTCCACGTGCCGGCCGTCATGCTCATGGTTATCTGGTTCGTGAACGGGTTCGCGCAGGGTTCCGGCTCGCCGTGCTGCGTGGTGTCTCTCGCGCGCTGGTGGCCGAACCGCTCGCGCGGCACCTACTACGGCATCTGGAGCTGCTCCAACAACCTCGGCGAGGCGATCGCCTACGTCGTGACGAGCGTGATCATGGTGCGGGTGGGGCTTGCGTACGGCGCGGACATGGCGTGGCGCAGCGGCTTCTGGGGCGCGGCCATGTTCGGCTTCATCGGCGTGGTGCTCATCTCGCTCCTCATGCGCGACTCGCCGCAGTCGGAGGGCCTGCCCTCCGTCGCCGAATGGGAGGGCGAGATCAAGGGCGAGGATGAGAAGAAAAACGCGACGGACGTCAAGCGCGGACAGAAGATCGCGCTGACGAGCTGGGCCGTGTGGATGGTCGCGCTCTCGGGCGGCTTCTTCTGCATGAGCCGCTACGCGATCATCGACTGGGGCATCTTCTTCCTGGAGGTGAAGAAGGGTTATGCCACGGAGACCGCCGCATGGATCATCACGCTGAACTCGATCGTCGGCGCGGTGTCGAGCGGGCTTTCGGGAATCATTTCGGACCGCGTGTTCAAGGGTAGTCGCAACGAGCTAGCGCTCATTGCGGGAATCCTGAACATAACAGGTCTTTCACTGATGATGCTCGTGCCGTTCCAGTGCATCTGGATCGACGTGGCGGCGATGGTCTGCTTCGGCCTCGCGGTGGGCGTGCTCCTTACGTTCCTCGGTGGTTTGATGGCGGTCGATCTCGTGCCGCGTGTCGCTGCGGGTGCAGCTCTTGGCATTGCGGGCATGGGGAACTACATCGGCGCCGGCGTGTCGAGCGCGGTGTCCGGCTTCCTCGTCGGACGTGACGCCGCCACGGGCAAGGCGTACCTGTTTGGCCACACCTTTGCGAATGGCTATACGCTGGACTACATGTCCGTGTTCTGGATCGGCATGGCCGTGCTTTCAGTTCTCTGCGCCCTGACCGTCTGGAAGGCACGTCCAAGGTAATAGTTTCGTCGGGCGATTTTTTTGAAAAGTCCCCCTTGCCAAGCCCGAAAAAATATGAGATAATATTATCCAAACAACGGCCCGAAAGGCCACAAAGAAAGGTAACAAAAAATGAAGATGATCGCTCGTATGTTCTGCGCGGCCGCGCTTGTGCTCGGCGCCGTTTCCCTCACCGGCTGCGGCGAGAAGACCGACGCGCCTGACACCAAGGCCACGACGAATGCTGTCAAGGCTGCTGCCAAGGACGTCAAGGACGCCGCGAAGGACGCCAAGGCTACCGCCGCTGACGTCAAGAAGGACGTCAAGGACGCTGCCAAGCCGGCTGGAAAGTAAATCGGTCCCTAACCGATGGGACATCGCTAATGTCCCTCAGCGGGCGACGGGTAAATCCCCGTCGCCCGTTTGATTTTGAGAGGGGAAAAAAGAGAAAGGAATCAGCAAGATGAGACGCTTTGAAGGGAAGGTAGTGCTGGTGACTGGCGGAAACCGCAACACCGGCATAGAGATTACGGACCTGTTCGTCCGCGAGGGCGCGCAGGTTTTCATGTGCGGCTCTACGCCAGAGTCAACCGCAAAGGGAGAGCAGATCCTGCGTGCGCGCGGAATCGGCGACTTCACTGCCGTGCCGTGTGATGTGTCCGACGCCGCACAGGTGTCGCACCTCTTCGACGTAATCGCCGAGAAGGCGGGACGTCTCGACATTCTCGTGAACAACGCCGCCAACCAAGGGCTCGGACATGGCGGTCCTCTGGAGATGACGACCGCGCAGATGCTCGATGTCTTCAAGGTGAACCTCCTGGGCGGTTTCCAGGTGACACAGGCGGCGTGCAACCGTTTCTTCATGAAGCAGGAGCCGAACCCCGTTACGCGCCAGAAGGGCGTAGTGGTGTTCCTTGGCTCCAATACCTCGATGCGCGCGATCCGCAACCGCACGGCCTACTGCACGTCGAAGGGCGGCATTGACGCGATGGTGCGCTCCCTTTCGCTCGACCTAGGTCCGCTTGGCATCCGCGTGAACGAAGTGGCGCCGGGTTACATCTATACCGAGCGCTGGGACGTGCTTGACGAAAAAATCAAGGCGCGGCGGCGCTTGAATTGTCCGCTCCGCCACGAGGCGACTGGCGGCGACATAGCGGAGGCCGTCGCGTTCCTCGCCTCGGACGCCGCTCGCAACATCGGCGGCGAGCGTCTCGTGGTTGATGCCGGCTGCAGCGCGCAGCACATGCCGGAGGACGTTGATTTTTAAGCAAGTGTAAAGTGTAAAATGTAAAGTGTAAAATGGTGGGTATGGGAAAAGGAGACAAGTTAATGGGCAAGTCTTACAAGTGGTTTCTGATTGCGATGCTGAGCTTCGCGTTCTTCTTCCACCAGGCGGACAGGGCGCTGTTCGGGTTGCTGACCATTCCAATCCAGAACGAACTGCACCTCACCGACGTGCAGATTGGCTGGATTAACACGGCGCTTTCCTGGACACTAGCTGCAATGACGACGGTCGCCGGGTTCTGCGGGGACCGTTTCAGCCGCAAGTGGCTCATCACCGGATCGCTCATCTTCTGGTCGCTTATGACCGTGTGCATGGGTTTCGTGGGAAACTTTCAGGTGTTGGGCATCGCGATCAGCGCCTACGCCTGCGTGATGTTCTTCCGTTCGATCGCAACGGGCGGCGGCGAGTCGTTTTACGCGCCGAGCGCGTACG
>CADCOC010000051.1 GCA_902802945.1 uncultured bacterium
TCGTCGGCCGAGGCTTCTGGAGCTTCTTCCGACAATAAAACGGGGCACGTTGACGCGCAGGCTGTCAGATTTATCGAGCGTTATCGAGTTCCGCGGGGCACCGAAAACTGGAGGCTATTACTGCAAGTAGTATGCGCCTAACAAACGGGAGGCCCAAACAGACGCGGAAGGGTGTTGGTGTAAGTAGTGAGGATCGAAAATGGCTAGGGCCTTTAAGGTGAAATTGAGAAATGGATTCGATACTTGAATCGTTTAAGCCGATGTTTACGATGCTCGGGGGCGCGCTCGCCCTCGTGGTCGCGCTCAAGGTGTTCCTGCTGTGGTGGAACAGTCCGAAGCAGAAGGGCGCGCGCGGGGAGAGACGGGTCGCACAGCGACTGAGGGACGGTCTTCCTGAAGAGTACCGGATCATGAACGACGTCTATTTGCCGCTGCCCGACGGCACGACCACGCAGATCGACCATATCGTCGTGTCGCAGTATGGCATATTTGTCGTCGAGACGAAGACGTACTCGGGTTGGATATTCGGCGAAGAGGGAAGCCGCGAATGGACGCAGTCGATCTACCGCAAGAAGAGCCGGTTCCAGAATCCGATCCGACAGAACTACAAGCACATCTGCGCGCTTGCGGACAACCTCGGAATCGACAAGGCGTATTTTCACGGCGTCGTGGCGTTCACCGGAGATTGCACGTTCAAGACGGAGATGCCGCCTGGCGTGGTCTATTCGAGGGGCGCGGCGGATTACATCCGCTCGTTCGGCCAGCTGCTCATCAAGTCCGAGCAGGTCGGCGAGGTCGCGTCCGTGATTGCCGAATGGCAGGGGACGCTGAGCGAAGCGCAGATCAAGGGCCATGTCTCCAACCTGAAGAAGAGACATGCGGCCGTGCGGGAAGGCGAGGTGCCGCGCTGCCCTTACTGCGGAGGTGAGATGGTCTTGCGCAAGCGCAAGGGCGACGGCAAGTCGTTTTACGGCTGCAAGTCATATCCCGCTTGCCGTGGAATCGTCAATGTGGAGTGAAAACTCCCATTGCCACAGCAACGCGAGAGGTGAGGTCATGGGACTCGTGAAGACCAGGCGGCGGCTCGCCGAGGACGGCTCGCCCCACCGGGCGGCGCGGAAACAGCAGCGCGCGAAGGCGGGAGGGTGAAAAGGCAGTGCGCGGGGTGCTGAGTTTTTGGTATACTTTACATGTCTTGCCCATGGTGGGCGCGGCGTTGAGAATGAAACTCTTCCGATGAGCGAATTTGTCCAGAGCCTTTCGCGGCGGTTGTTTTGGGATGTAGATCCCGAGACGATCGACGACCGTGCGCACTGTCGCTACGTGATACAGCGGGTGCTGGAGCGCGGAAGCCTTGAAGACATCCGGGCGACTGTCGCCCACTACACCTTGCCATTCATGATCTCCGAGGCGCAGCAGATACGTTCGCTTGATCCCGTCACGCTCGCCTTTGCCGCCTGCCTAGGGAACGTCAAGGAGGAGACTTTCAGATGCTGCACCTCGAGGCAATAGAGCCCGTCACGCTCGAATTGCTGAAGCGGCTGCAGGCGCTTCCGGCGTTCGCAGAGACGAGGCTTGTCGGCGGCACGGCACTTGCGCTTCAGCTCGGGCATCGCGTCAGCGTGGATCTGGACGTGTTCGGGAAGTGGGACTACGCGGAGGATCTCCAACTGGAATTGTCAGGGGTCGGGCATGCCGAGAAGGAAAGCGGTACGCCGAACGGGAGAATGGCGTTTTTCTATGTCGATGGAGTCAAAGTGGATTGCGTGGCGTACGACATGTATCCGTGGCTGGAACCGCCGGTTGAAGAAGGTGGCGTTCGGCTGGCCGGCGTGAAGGACATTGCCGCGATGAAAGTCAATGCGATAACGAATCGCGGAACGCGCAAGGATTTTGTCGACATGGCCCGTCTGCTTGACGACTATTCGCTCGAAGACATCTTCTCGTGGTATCGGGAGAAGTATCCAGCGGCGAATCCGGCATTGGCGATGCGAAGCATGTCCTATTTCGTCGACGCCGAGACGATGCCCATGCCAAGGATGTTGGTTCCATTCGACTGGGATGAGGCGAAGGCCCGTATTTGTGCTGCCGTGCGTAAACTTGTCATGTCGGTTGGGGGGCACAGTTGCTGACCCCGTTGATGCAGTGGCATTGATACAGTGGCGCGAGAGGTGATGTCATGGGGCTTGTGAAGACAAGAAGGCTTGCGGCGATGCGGAAGCATCCGTGCGCCGTTGTTCTCAAAACGTCCGCGCAAGGATTCCTTCCGGCGTCGTCCTCACCATTGCGTGGTACGTCACATATTCGAATATGTGACGTACCGCGTCATGGGGGAGAGCGATGGTCATGTGAGGAGGTGGCGAGATTATTGGACTTGTGAGGACCAGGCGGCGGTTTGCCGAGGACGGCTCGCCCCACCATGCGGCGCGGCCGGAGTCCGCGCCCTACCAGGCGGCGCGGAAGTGTTGCCAATGTGGGAGTGTTGCCAGTCCCAATGTTGCCAATTTTCAATTGGGGACTGAAAGTGGCTCACGCGGGGCATAAAATGAGACATCCCAAGGCGCTGGATATTTGGTATAATTTGCGCCGTGGAGAAAAACGGTTCAGAACGATGCCTTGACGACGTCGCATTCTCGCGACGCGATTTGCTTGTTGTGCGCAATGGGTTAAGCGAGGAATGACCATGGGCATCTTCAAGGTGTTGTCAAGAATGCTAAAAGGAGAGCGTCATGCCGGAACAGTTGAGGAACGTGTTTCTGGAGGGGATGGACGTGAGCGTCGAGTCCTTCATCAAATCCCGGCCGCCTGCGAGCGAGCCCTATCTGATATCCGCGGCATTCGAGTGCTTGCGGCTGCATGTGCCGATGAACGAGGCCGAGATGCTGGGACGGTGCCGTCGGATCCGTTACGCCGAGAGAGCCGTGCATTAATCGCCGCAGCGGCAACCTTTGTTTTATTGATCCGATAATAGGATTCAAGCCTCGCCTGCTTCAACCTCTGTTATCTGCTCTTGCCGACGATTTGGCTGTTAAGGAACTCGTGTGTGCCATATGCTCAATTACTGATGCGGAGCGGACGTTGACAGGAACTTCTGCGCCGTTGACACAGTCGGAATGACACAGTAACGCGAGAGGTGATGTCATGGGACTTGTGAAAACAAGAAGGCTGGCGGCGATGCAGAAGCAGCAGCGCGTGGCCGGAGCCGTGCAGAATACCTTCACGTCACCGCCGGAATCTGCTATAATACGCGGCGTTGAAAGTGTTAGCGATACGAGAAAGGGCTATAGTTAAAAGAATATCTAGGTCCAGAGAGGGAGTTTGAATGCGAACAGAAGAATACACAGCCGAAGAGTTGTTCAGACAGCTCAACGAAACCGACGAGAGCGAGTCGTTGGAGGCCAAGGCGTTGTCGCGTGATACCACGCGTTCCATCATGGAGACCTAGGTGAAGAGGACCTTAAGTGGCTTACGCGGTTTGACCGTTATGGCCCTGATGACAATCAAAAGAAGACCTTGATTTTCCTGCGTGAGGCAGGGGCAGTCAATAATCTCGTTTTCCGTCAGCTTTCTGGAGCGGACACGCTGCATGCGAGTGCGGCGTTGCGGGAAATGCGGGATGAGGGGATAATCATACAGAAGGGGGCCGGCAACGCGACCTACTATGTGCCGGGAGAGATAATCTTGCACAAGGGGGACGAAACCTTGCAAGCTTCTGGCGAAACCTTGCAAGATAACGAGGCGAGGTTGCAAGATAACGGGGCGAGGTTGCAAGATAACGGGGAGAGGTTGCAAGATAACGAAAGTATAAAACTGGCTCTAAAGCCTTTGAAGAAGCGGCTCAAACCAGCAATTTTGAATCAAATCGTTGTGGACTTGTGCAAAATTAAGGGGTTTGAATGTTCTGAACTCGCGGGACTGATTCATCGCGATGAAACATATGTCCGCACGATTGTTACAAAGTTAGTCAGGGCTGGCAGATTGAGGATGAAGTATCCCGAAATGCCGAATCATCCGCATCAGGCATATACGGCTGCGAAACAAGGGTGACGGGATAACTTCCTTAAGGACGGGTTCTTATGCTGAAACGGGGAACAACAGGACCCCATTGACACAGTAGGATTGATACAGTAGCGCGAGAGGTGAGGTCATGGGACTTGTGAAAACAAGAAGGCTTGCGGCGATGCGGAAACAGCAGAGCGCGAAGGCGGTGATTGGAAGTGTTACCAATGTGGGAGTGTTGTCAGTTCCAATGTTGCCAATTTCCAATTGAGGATTGGGAGGGGATATTGACAATACGGGCAACGTTTTAACGACAAAGGATTTAGGACATTGGACTTTGGATGGTTGCAGAATGGCTGAGTTTATGGTAACATATCGGTGATTTCAAAAAAAAGAAAAATGAGAAGTTTTGAAAGTGGCCTGTATGAAACTGATAAAAAGAGAAAAATACATTGAGAGACTGGCGAATCTGCGTGGGACGCCAGACATCAAAATTATCACCGGCGTTCGCCGGGCGGGCAAATCCAAGCTCTTGGAAGCTTTTCGGGATCAGCTGTCTTCGGAAGATGGCGTAAATATCGTTTTCATTGACTTGTCGTGTCTGGAGAACGAGAAATTGCTTGAGTACCATGCGCTGAATGAATATGTTTTGGCAAAGACCAGGGATGGCGTCGAGAATGTGTTGATGATCGACGAGGTTCAGGAATGTGAGGGCTTTGAACGTGTCATCAATAGCCTGCACAATGCGGGAAAGTACGATATCTACCTGACCGGGTCGAATGCTTTTTTGCTTTCCAGCGATTTGGCTACGTTGTTTACGGGGCGTCAGATTGAAGTTCCGGTCTATCCATTTTCCTTCTCTGAGTTTCTTGCGTATTATTCGAATGCTACGGACAAAGAGTCGATGTTGGACCGTTATCTGGTCGAGGGCGGGCTTGCGGGTAGCTATGTCTATCGGACCGAATCGGACCGCATATCATACATCCGGGAAGTGTTTGAGACGATTCTTGAAAGGGATCTTGTCCAGAAGTTCAAGTTGAGCGAACCGACGGTGCTGCGACATCTCGCGGAATACCTGATGGACAACATCTCGAACCTGACGTCTCCGCACCGGGCGAGTGTTCAGTTGGCACAGAACAAGGTGGCGACGAACCACGTTACCGCATCAAATTACATTGACCATCTCCTTCATGCGTTCCTTTTTCACGCGGTGAAGCGGTACGACATCCGGGGAAAGAAGTATCTTGCCACGAGCGAGAAATACTACTTGAGCGACCTTGGATTCAGATATGCCGTTCTTGGGCGTCGCAACATGGATTACGGGCGGGCATGTGAGAACATTGTCTATCTCGAACTCTGCCGACGCGGGTATGATGTCTATGTCGGAAAGATACAGGACCTTGAAATCGACTTCGTCGCCATGCGCGGCAGTGAAAAAACATACATCCAGGTGAGCGACAACATCGTCGCTCCCGAGACATTTGAGCGGGAGATGGCCCCGTTCGCAAAGATACGCGACGGATATCCCAGAATGCTGATTGCCCGAACGCGGAATCCCGAGACGGATTTTGAGGGTGTCCGGGTCGTGAATCTTGCCGATTGGCTGCGAGGCTAACAGGGGCAGCAACTCTTGACACAGAAGCATTGACTCAGTAGCGCGAGAGGTGAGATCATGGGACTTGTGAAAACAAGAAGGCTTGCGGCGATGCAGAAGCAGCAGCGTGCGAAGGCGGGGATGAAGGCATTGCCGCCGAAGCAGGCGCGGGTGAAGGGCGTGAAACACAGAAGGGGTTTGGGGTGAAGAAATACACATTTGATCTTGAAGGATTTGCGGCGCGGCATCTTGCCGGGGATGTGGAGAAGCTCGCGGAGTTGAGTCTCGGTGAAATCCAGGTGCTGCCGCTTGTCTACGGTTTTTCCACGTTGGATTCCGCTGATTGTGACGACACCAATCTGGCATGGGAGGTATATCGTAGGCTTTGGGGCGTTAAGTGCGTTCGTGAATCTCCCGGGGCACCTCCTGACGATCTTGAGTGCCGAAGTAAACAGTGGATGCGGGGCGACACGATGAACTCGTTCCGGACTCTTTTCGGTCGTGAGGTCGAGGATGGCGGCGTGGCTCCTGATCCCGTCTCCGGGTTCCAAGGGCTTCGGCGTTTTGGTGTAGAGGAAGAGCTTTTCGGGACGGCATATGAATTCTGGTACACCTATCGCCGTATCGGGAATTTTCTTCCGCTGCCCAACGTGAAGTACGGCGGCAAGACGATGAACACGTTCCGTACGGCCTGGCATGACTATTTCGACCAGTTCCTTGCCGCCTTGTATGAATGCCTGCTTGGGAAGCCGCGGGCCAACGCCATGTTGATGGGACTTGTTGACGCGAACGCGTTCTTCTGGGACGACTATCGGGGTGAGGTCGGTTGGAAGCGGTATGTGGAGACGTTCATGTTGGAAGACTACTGTGATGAGAATTTGGTCCCTAAGCAACTCTACCGCGGACTTTGGCACTGGCGGCGCGGTGTTTCGCGTGAGGCCTATGTGTGCGCGTGCCGCGAATACATTCAGACTGCGTCCGAATTGATCGATCGGCGGGGCAAGAGGATGATGCGCGAAGTCGTGCGCCGCAGCTTGCAAATAGCGAACGAGCGGAGAAAATAACATGGGACTTGTGAAAACAAGAAGGCTTGCGGCGATGCGGAAGCAGCAGCGCGCGAAGGTTGCACGGTACGTCACATATTCTAATATGTGTACGGATGCAATCACGTGCATGCCATTACGTTAATAGCGAAATGGCCATTCCATTTTCGGCGAAATGGTGGTATAATATGCTGGCACAGGAGAAACCAGATGAAAGTCAGCAGCATTTGCCAGGCAATTGACGAGCAGGCATCCGAACGGAAACGACGGTTGGGGATGCCGCGCGATGTTTTGCCGCAGTTGCCGTATGTTCGCAACTATGCGACAGTCGTGACGGGCGTAAGGCGGTCGGGAAAGTCCACCTTGCTTGACCAATGGACGTCAAAGAACGGAGGGAAGGCTGTTTCCGTCCATTTCGACGACTTGCGTCTGGCGTCGTTTTCGCCTGATGATTTTCTGCTGCTCTACGAGGTTGTCAAGGAGCGGAAGGCGGACACTCTGGTCCTGGACGAAGTGCAGGACATCGCGGGATGGGAGAAGTTTGTCGTCGGTTGTCTGGACAGGCGGCTAAGGGTGATGGTGACGGGATCCAATGCAAAGTTGCTTAGTCGCGAATTTGGCAGCAAGCTGACCGGGCGACACTTGAACGTCGAGCTGTTTCCGTTTTCCTATTCGGAGTTTCTCCGCTTTACCAGGCAACGCGCCTCCAAATTATCGATAGACGAGTATCTGTCGATTGGCGGCTTCCCGGCGTATGTGGAGAGCCGACAACGCATGGTGCTGTCGGAGCTTTTCAATGACATCCTCTACCGGGATATTGTCGTACGCTATTCGCTGAAAGACGCGGCACCTATCAAGAGCCTTGCCACTTTTCTGCTGGGGCACGTCGGTTGCCGGATTTCCCCGAGCCGCATCAAGGATGCGGTGCATGTCGCTTCGGCGACGACTATCCTGGAGTATTTCAATTATCTGGAGGAAACCTACCTCGTTCAGCGGATCCCGCGATTTGCGGCATCGTCCAAGGCCAGCATGTCGGCTCCAAAGAAGGTCTATGCCTGCGATACTGGCCTGGTGACGGCAATCGAATCCGTAGACGAGGCGAACTTCGGGCACAAGCTCGAGAACCTGGTCTATCTGAAGCTTCGCAATCCCGATGATTCGATATTCTACTTTGCCAATGATGCCGATGGAACGGAATGCGACTTCGTGGTCGAGCGGAGGGACGGGACATTCATGGCCGTTCAGGTTTGCTGGGAACTCAGTCGCGACAACGAGGCGCGGGAGATCAACGGAGCCGTGCGCGCGATGGAAAGATTTGGCCTCACGGAGGCTGTCATGGTGACGCGAGACCAGTCTGATCTGATTAACCACGGCGGTCGGATGATCCGCATTGTTCCGGCGTGGAAGTGGCTTGCGGAGGATTAATGTGGGAGTGTTGCCAGTTACAATGTTGCCAATTTCCAATTGGGGATTGGGAGGGGATATTGGCAACTGCCACTAGTGGTCGTGGCACAAATTGCCCATTTGTGGTCAATATGTGGCAGGCATGAGTTGGGACTTGACGCATAATGACCGAAAATGGTATAATTGCGCCCATGACAGCATACGAGACCATATACGACGAGGCCATTGGCAACTACGGACTCATAACCGTGTCTGCCGCCAAGGCACTTGGAATAAACGCCGCGACGCTTGCAAAGCTTGCGCATCGCGGGCGGCTTGAACGAATTGCGCACGGCCTCTACCGCATAGACAAGTATGTTCCAAGCCAAGGCGGGCTGGACGCATACGCCTGTGCCGTGGCAAGCCTCGGCGGCGATTCCTATCTGTGGGGACCTTCCTCCATCGCCATCCGTAACCTCTGCCCTACAGATCCGTCCGTGATCTACGTGGCCACCCCGGCAAGATACAGGGGCAAGCCGCGTGGCGGCGTGATTGTGAAGGACAGGACGCCGTGCGGCGACATCGACAACATCGAAGGCATCAGGGTGCAGGGCGTCTGCAGCGCAATACTCTCCAGTCAGCACATGATCATGTTCGACAGGCTGCTTGACGCGGTCAATGCGGCAAAGGCCCAAGGCATCATCAACGCGGAACAGGCGCACGAAACGACGAAAGGACTTTATGTCAATGACTAAGCGCCCGGAGAATTCTGTGCCGGTTAAGGGCCTGCCGCTGCCGAGCCTCGAGGCGCGGTGTCCAGCGCGATTCCTACGCCCGCATTGACTTCCGCGGGTAAGGCGAGGCAATAACGAGGAGAAAACAAAATGAAAGTACTGATGCTGAATGGTTCATGGAACAAGGATGGCTCGACAAAGGCCGGCCTTGAGGAAATGGCGAAGACATTCGCCGCCGAGGGCGTGGAGACGGAAATTGTCGACATCGGCGCACAGCCGATCGCCGACTGCATGGCGTGCAACAAGTGCGCGGAGCTGAAGCGCTGCGTCTTCGCGAACGACGCGGTGAACGCGTTCGCCGAGAAGGCGAAGACGGCGGACGGTTTCGTGTTCGGTTCGCCCGTCTACTACGCGCATCCGTCGGGACGCATCCAGAGCTTCCTCGACCGTCTCTTCTTCTCGACGATGCGCGCGGACGGCTACGCCGCGCTCCACCACAAGCCGTGCGCCAGCATTGTCGTCGCGCGCCGCGCGGGCACGAGCGCGAGTTTCGACGTGCTGAACAAGTACGCCACCATCTCGCAGATGATCGTCGTGGGCAGCTCCTACTGGAACGAGTTCCACGCGCTCACGAAGGCTGACGTGCCAGGCGATCCGGAGGGCTTGCAGACGCTCCGCAACCTCGCCCGGAACATGGTGTACGTGATGAAGTGCCAGAAGGCCGGCCGCGACGCCGGCATCCTTCCACCCGCGAACGAAAGCGGCGCACTCACAAACTTCGTCCGGTGAGCGCAGATGGTCAAGAACCATATCGCCGCATTGACCCGAAAAGTGAATTGACACTAAGCATTTAGTTTGGGATAATACCACCGCTTTCCCGTTCAAATGGAAAGAAGATGATTACGAGTTACCATGTTTTTCGGAAGATACATGTGTGCGGCGTGCGAGTTCTCGCCGCACTGACGGTGTTTGCCTGCGCTTTGATGTCGTTCGCCGAGCCGGTGAAGGTGGGCAACCCCGGCTTCCCGTACAGCGTGCCGGGGTCGTTCCTGACCGTGTGCAGGTGCGAGAAGGGGAAGTACAGGTTCAACACGTATCCGGGACTCTGGATACGCAACGTAAGTACCTGCTGGAGGGAGAATTTCTGTCGCCTCGTGCCGTCCGTCGGCGGCAAGGACGTGGAGGTGACTGAGTGCGTAATGCGCGAAGGCTGGCTGGAGGCGAAAACGGAAAAGGGAGCGATCGAGTTTGCGTATCTGCGTCCCGACGTGGTGCTCGTGCGCTCGAAGTCCCCCGAAATGCACATCCGCTTCGAGTACCAGTTCCCGCGCCAGAAGTACGATTTCCCCTCGACGTTCGGGCGCACCGTCGACTACATGCACTTCAACGCCGACCGCATTTTGATGGACACGCGCACGGGCGTGCGCGACCCGGACCGCGGCAACACCATGCGCGTCCATCCGTCGAAGGACGGCATCGAGGTGGCGATTCTCGACATCCACACGGGCGACTGGGATGGCAACGAGGTGAAGGGGACGTTCGAGGAGGCTGTCGCGAAGCAGAAGGCGAGCTTCGAGCGGATGTACGCCTCGCTCCCCTCCGTGCCGAAGGAGTTTGAATGGGCGCGACACGAGGCGGCGATTCTCTTCTGGACGACCATCGCGGGTCCGCGCGGGATGTTCAGGCGTCCGATGATGCTGATGAGCAACAACTGGATGAACAAGACGTGGAGCTGGGACCACGCGATCAACTCGCTCAGCCTCGGCTACCATGACCAGGATGCCGCGTGGGAGCAGTTCCGCTGCATGTTCGACTTCATGACGCCCGAGGGCATGATGCCCGACATGGTCTCCGACGAGCAGATTTTCTGGCTCGCCGTCAAGCCGCCGGTACACGGCTGGGTGTTCGCGAAGCTGCGCGCGATGAAGGAGTTCCCGAGGGACAAGCTGGAGATCGCCTACGACCTCATCGGCAAGTGGACGAACTGGTGGCTCACGCGCCGCGACTTCGACCACAACGACCTCGCCGAATACCTCGACGGCTGCGACTCCGGCTGGGACAACTCCACGGCGATCTGCATGAACCGTCCGCCGCTCGAGACGCCCGACCTCCAGGCGTTCCTCATCCTCCAGATGGAGTGTCTCGCCGACATCGCGAAGGCGCTGGGCCGGGACGCGGAATCCGCGCAGTGGACCGCACGCGCGAAGAAGATACTTGACGCGATGGTGAAGATCCTCTTCGACGAAGACGGCACGCCGCGCGTCAGGCGCCTTCGCGACGGCGGTTTCGACCGCGACTCGCTCTCGCTCGTCACGCGTCTGCCGATGATCCTCGGGAAGCGTCTTCCCGAGAAGTGCCGCGCGAAGATGATTGACGACATCAAGACCAAGGGCTTCATTACCGACTGGGGGCTCGCCTCGGAGTCCGTCAACAGCAAGCACTACCAACCCGACGGCTACTGGAAGGGGCCGATCTGGGGACCGTCCACGCTCATCGCGGTGGAGGGACTGCGCGCGTGCGGCGAGGATGCGCTTGCGGACGAGATTTCGCTCAAGTTCTGCAAGCTCATCATGAAGTCGGGCTTCTCCGAGAACTTCGACGCAAAAACTGGCCAGGCTCGCCGCGATCCCGCTTACACCTGGACCGCGTCCGCGTTTCTCGTGCTGGCCCATGAGCTTCAGAAAAAATAAGGATAGAAAGAGGTAACACAATGAAAAGCACAGCAATTATAGCGACACTTGCTACGGCGTTGCCGTTGATGGCGGAGCGCATCGTGTACGATTTTGAGACGGGCGACCTCCAAGGATGGAAGGTGACGTCCGGCGCGTTCGAGCGGATCGTGACCGACCGCGCGAAGGAACACAACACGGGCAAGCCCTACACGAAGGGCGGGAAGTACTTCGTCTCGACCCTTGAAGACAAGCACAACCGTTCGGCCGACAGGCAGACGGGCGTGGTCGAGTCGCCGACGATCCGTCTGACAGGCCCGACCATCACGTTCAAGATCGGCGGCGGCGAGCACGCCCGCTTCGAGCTGGTGGACCGCGCGACGGGCAAGGCGATTGTCTCCGCCACGGGCGAGAACGGCGAGCCGATGCGCACGGTGACGTGGAACGTGCCGAAGTTCGTGGGCAAGGACGTCTATTTCCGCATCGTGGACCACGCGACCAGCGGCTGGGGACACGTCACGATCGACGACGTGGTTTGCGAGGGCGTGCGCGGCGCGTCGGACTTCGCCGAACGTCGGATGCCGTCGGAGGAGGCCGTGGCGTCCGCCGCCGCCGCTGTGCGCGAACTGGGCGCGAAGTTCGCGTCGTATCCCGCCGCGAAGCTTCTGGAGGAGCTGTCCGCCACCGCCTCGAAATCCACGAAGGCGTTTGACGCGTTCCTCCTGAAGGCGCTCGTGCGCGAGAACCCGATCGTCAACGCGCACGAGATCGCGTACGTGACGCGCGCGCAGTACGCGCCCGACCACCACAACACCGCGACGCTCTTCCAGTGCGGCGAGATCAACGAGAGCAAATACCGCACGCAGGGCGCGCTGAAGGCGCTCGACCCGAAAACAGGGGCAGTGCGCGTGATCGTGCCGGAGGAGCCGGCACGTACCGTGCGCGATCCCGAAGTCGATTACGATGGACGGCGCATCGTGTTCTCCATGCGCAAGGGCAAGACGGACGACTATCATCTCTACACCGTCAACGCGGACGGCACGGGTCTCGCGCAGCTCACGCGCGAGAAGGGCGTGTCGGACATCGACCCCGTGTGGCTGCCCGACGGCGACATCCTCTTCAGCTCCACGCGCAATCCGAAGTACTGCATGTGCAACCGCCACATCATGGCGAACCTCTACCGCATGAAGCCGGACGGCGCCAACATCCACCAGATCGGCGTCTCGACGCTCTTCGAGGGACACTCCTCCGTACTGCCCGACGGACGCATCCTCTACGACCGCTGGGAGTACGTGGACCGCAACTTCGGCGACGCGCAGGGCCTCTGGGTGTGCAACCCCGACGGCACGCGCCACGCGATCTACTGGGGCAACAACACGACGAGCCCCGGCGGCGTGATCAACGCGCGCGCCATCGACCCGAACGACAGCTCGAAGGTCATCGCGGTGCTCGGCAGTTGCCACGACCGTCCGTGGGGCGCGCTCGGCATCATCGACCGGGCGAAGGGCGTGGACGGCAAGGAGCCGGTTGTGCGCACGTGGCCGGCCTCGTACCGCGACCGCATCCACGCGGGCGGCAAGGAGGACTTCGACTCCACGCGCGGCATCCGCCTCAAGTACGCCGACCCGTTCCCGCTCGACGCGGAGCACTTCATCGCCGTGCGCATGACCGGACGCGGGGAGGAGACCGCGCTCGTCTATCTCGACCTGCACGGCAACGAGGTGGTGTTCTACGCGGAGGCACCGGGATGCCACTCGCCCTTCGTGTTGCGTCCGGCGAAGAAGCCCGTCGTGCAGAGCGAGCAGCGCACGTTCGCGTCGCCGACCGCGCCGGGCCTCTTCTACGTGCAGAACATCTACGTGGGCACGCACATGAAGGGCGTGGCACCGGGAAGCGTCAAGGCGATCCGCGTGGTGGAATCGCCCGAGAAACGCTCGTGGACGCCGCGTCGCGGCTGGTTTGGCCACGGCGAGGAAGCGGCCGCGATGAACTGGCACTCGTTCGAGAACAAGCGCATCCTCGGCACGGTGCCGGTGGAGGCGGACGGCAGCGCCTACTTCGAGGTGCCCGCGAACACGTTCGTCTATTTCCAGGCGCTGGACGCGGAGGGGAAGATGGTGCAGTCGATGCGCTCCGGCGCGTACCTGCAGCCCGGCGAGAAATACGGCTGCGTGGGATGCCACGAAAACCGCGTGGGCGAGGCCGCACCCGTCACGGCCAAGCCGCTCGCCATGCAGCGCGCCCCGTCCAAGCTCGACGGTTCGTACAACCTCGCCGGCCTCGAGAAGGGCACGCCCCCGCACTTCTACAGCTTCCAACGCGAGGTGCAGCCCGTCTTCACCGCCAAGTGCGTCAGCTGCCACGACTACGGCAAGCCGGCGGGGAACAAGATCAACCTCAGCGGCGACAGGGGCGCGTTCTTCTGCACGAGCTACGTCGACCTCTGGGCGCTCGGCTACATCACGTGCATCGGCGGCGGCCCGGCCTCCATCCAGCCTGCGTACAGCTGGGGTTCACACGCGTCCAAGCTCACGAAGAAGCTCTACGGACACGGCAAGGTGACGCTGACGGACGAGGAGCGCGACCGCGTCATCACGTGGATGGACGTCAACGCGCCCTACTACCCGCAGTACGAGTGCGCCTATCCCGACAATCCCGGTGGACGCATGCCGCTCACCTTCGCGGAGAGGGAACGCATCGAAAAGCTCTGCGGACGCGGCATTTCCAACGCGAACCACCGCCGGCAGCGCGAGCAGCTCGACTTCGACCGTCCCGAATGTTCCCGTATCCTCGAAGGCGTGAAGGGCAAACCCGCCTACAACGAGGCGCTTGCGATCATCAAGAAGGGACAGGAACGCCTGAAGGCCACGCCCCGCTGCGACATGGAGGGCTTCGTTCCCTGCGCCGCCGACCAGGCGCGCGAGGTCCGCTACCAGCGTCGGCTTGAATCCGAGCGCCGCGTCTACGACGCCATCCGCGCCGGCCGCAAGGTGTACGACAAGTAAAAGAAGTGACGTACCGCTGCCCCAGTTCTCGTCGCGGATTGGCTCGTTTCGCAACTGTCACCAAAATTTCACAAAATCGCCCTTGACGGCAGGCCCAAAGAAATGCTAAATTAATGGTGTTGTTTCGGGGAAGTTTTCTTCTCCGTAACGGTGGTTTCGATAACAAGGAGATGTGGATATGTCGTTCAAGTCGTTGAAATCCGCGCGAATCCTCGCGCGCCATATTGGAAGTGCCGCGTTCGCGGCGACAATCTGCGTGGCCATGACGGCCTCGCCGTTGCAGGCCGCCGGCCCGTTGGACAGCATCGACGACGTGCGCGTCGGGCCGCTCCTGACGACGCACTGGGCGCAGGGCGACGCCGGCGGTCAATACTGCTACAACTACTACACGCCGCTCCACCGCGTGTGCGGATGCACTGCCACGGCGCTCGGGCAGGTCATGTACTACCACAGGTATCCGACGGAACGGATCCTGCCCGGCGAATACCTTTACGACACCATCGACGACTACGGAGGATGGCGGGTGTTTCAGGACGGCACCGGCGGAATGACGAACACCACCACCGGGGCGTACACGGAGTTCGACCCGCCCTACGGCGGCCCGTACGAATGGAACAAGATGGTCGATTCGCCCACGGGTTCCACGCCGGCGGATTCCCGCGCCGCCATCGGCCGTCTCACGCGCGACGCGGGGCTTGCCGTGTTTTCGCACTACTTCACAGGGGAGACGAGCGGCTTCACCGACGCCGTCGCCTCCAGCGTGATCCTGAACCTTCATTACGCGGACGCCGTGAAGACTGTCTTCAACGCGGGCAAGCTCATCGCAAACCTTGACGCGGGCCTTCCCGTCTTGCTCAACCTCACCAGCCATGCCGTCGTCGCGGACGGATACGGCTACCAGGACGACAAGCTCTACATCCACATCAACTACGGCTACGGCGGCAGCAGCGACGGCTGGTACGATACGACCACTGACGTCAACGGGAAGAACCTCGAGTCCTTTGTGGCGAACATCTTCCCGCCGACGCTGGGCGCGCGCCACTCGTCCGTCATCAGCGGACGCGTCCTCGATACGAGCGGCAACCCCGTCGCCGACGCGACCGTCACCGCCACGGGCGCCACGAATGTCACGACAACCTCCAGCGCGAATGGCACCTACGCCTTCATCCTCCCCGCGGGCAACTACACGTTTGCCGCCTCGAAGAGCGGCGCCGCCGGAAGCAGCGCCTATACCGTCGCCGCCAGCGAGCAGAAGACGCGCGCAGAGGGCGACGGCTGGGGCACCGGCGTGAACAACAGCGCGAGCGGCATCGACGTGACCATGTACACAGAATCCGACTTCGCGAAGAGCTGGAGCAACAACGCCAACGACGGCAGGTTCGACAATCCGCAGAACTGGACCGGCGGCACGCTTCCGGCCTCCGGCGAGGCCGTGGCGGTGTTCGCCTCGGGCGACACCGTGATTTCGTCCGAGACCGCCATGACCGTCGGAACGGTCAGCGTCCCCTCCGGCACGGTGAGGTTCAGCGGCAGCGGCGCCGTCATCACGCTCGGCGGCTTGAACTTGCTGTCGGCGGGTTCCACCATGGAAATCACCGGCAGGGAGGGCCTGTCAGACGGAAGCATTAAAGGCGTGGGCACGCTGGTGGTCAATCCCGGCGCGGGCAACACGTACACGATGCCCAAGAACAACGGCGGCAACGCGGTGCCGTTCGACGCCGCGTACTTCTGGGGCGAGACGGTGATCAAGAGCGGCACGGTGAAGGCCGGCAACATCTGGTCCTTTGGCTCCCGCCACGACAGCAACGACAACCGCCAGATTCCGACCGTCCGCGTGAAGGGCGGTGCGACGCTGGACGAGAACGCCTTGAGCACCACCGACTATTCGGGCGAGACGCTGCGGGTCATCCTCGAGGAGGGCGCGACGCTCAAATCGACCGGCAATTCGTCGAGCGGCCTGACGTCGCTCTTCCTGGAGGGCAACGCCACGGTCGATACATCGTCCGGCAAGGTCGTGGCGTGCTACGGGTACGACTCCTATGCTTCCAGCCCCGTGAGGGTCAGCCTCGGCACAAACACGCTCACCAAGGTGGGATCGGGACAGTTTTACCTCTCAGGCTGCTACTGCATCGGCACGGGTACGCTCGACGTGCAGCAGGGCGAGGTCCGCGTGAAGACTGATTCGTGGAACTTCTTCCCCACGAGCACGCTTGAGGATGGAACGCTGCGGATCCGGTCGGGCGCCACGTTCACGCTGGAGAAGCGCGGGGACAATCCCACGCACTTCACCGTGAAGGACCTTGTCCTCGACGGCACCCTCGCGCGGACGGCCGCCGACTGCGTGTTCACGGCGACGGGAACCGTGACCGGCTCCGGCACGGCGGCGGCGTTGACGCTTGCGCAGGGTGCGGTGTTCAAGCCCTCAGGCGCGGGGTATCTCACGATCACCGATTCGCTTTCGGGCGTGTTCGAACTCGACATGAGCGGCGTGGACCTTTCAGGTGCGCAAGACATTCCGCTCGTCTCCGTTCCCTCGACGCTCGCAGATCGCGTGAGTTTCGCCCCCGCCACCATACCGGAGGGGTGGTCTGTGATGCGGGTCCCGGAAAATGGCAATGTCAGATATCTGCTTATAGAAGGCGAGGCAGTTGAGATGCCCACGTCGCCCACACCGACGGCATTCTCCGTGGGTCAGCAGACGGTTGTCACGCTCACGTGCGCGACGGAAGGCGCCACGATCTACTACACCACCGACGGCAGCGACCCCACGACGTCCAGCACGGCGTATTCCGCGCCGTTCGCGGTGTCGGACGGCACGACCGTCAAGGCCAGGGCGTACAAGACGGGATGGCGGGACAGCTTGATCTACACCGCCACGTTCACGTATGTGCCTCCCGCCACGCTCACGCATCGCTGGTCGTTCAACGGCAGGACGGACGAGGAAAACCTCAGGGATTCCATCGACACTTCAATTACGGCTACGAAATACACCACCCTCGTCTCGTGGGACGGCACGAACCTGGTAATGCGCGGCAATGGGACGGAAGGAAGCAAGGGCATCAGCCTCGGTCACAATCTGATCGACACCTCGGCGGCCACGCTCGAAATCTGGGCCACGGAGCGTGTGGTCCGCAACTGGAACGCGATTTTTGAATATGCTGTTGATACGTCGAACAATGTCAGGTGGCGCTTCAACCGTGGAACCGACAATTCACGGCAGAGTATCGGCGCTCCAGGTATTAGTGTTGAAGAATATTTCCGTCACACGCTTGACGAGCCTGCGCACTTTTCCGTTACGTTCTCCACGGTCGATGGCCGCACGACGGTACGTTGGATGCGTCGCAATGCCAAGACGGGCGCGATCGAGTACGTATACTCCGGAACCATGTCGAACGCGCTCGCAGACTTCGTCGATCCGCAATTGATCATCGGCGGCTCGATGTGGAACGACCCGACGGCGAATGCGGACTTCGACGAGGTCCGTGTGTGGAAAGGCGTCCTCAGCGACGACCAGCTCACGGCGAGTGTTCTTGCGGGACCCGACACGCCGCTTGGCGGAGGAACTGGCGGAGTTGAAATTCCCGCCAACGTCACATTCTCCATCCCCACGACCGGCGGGTACGGTTTCAAGACCGATCAGCCAGTCGGCATTGGTGAGGGCGCGAAGATCCGTTTCGACACGACGGGCTACTTCGGGAAGGGGCTTCGCTTCAAGACCGGTGGCATCGCCGTTCCCTCAGGCGTCGTTCTCGACTACGTGGAACTTTCCGATACGGTGAACTATGCTGCCATGATGGAGGATGCCGACACGATTCTCGTGCGGCTGAAGGACGCCGTTCCCTACACGTCCACGTGGATCGGATCTGTACCCTCCACGGCTGCCGACCTTTCCAACCCCGCGAACTGGGCGAGCACGAACGCCATCGGCGCTGCGGTGTCTGCCGCGCCGACCCTCGTGACGACGGTGATCATCCCCGCCGACAAACTCGGCTCGTTCTCGCTCCCCGCCGACACGTCCGTGAACTGGGGCCGCATCTTCTTCGGCGGTCAGGCCACCGCCACGCACTACGGTTTCAAGGATGGTTCGCCCGATTCTCTGCACAACGCCTGGCGAAACCTTGCGTTGACGTCCTACTCCAACGTCGGGACGGTCCCGGACGATTCGAACGACATCTCCTACTTGACGGCGACGCAGGACACGCCCGGCACGCCTGCCGAACTGGGCACGGCGCAGATCCGTCTCGAGGGCTGGTTCTACGTGACGGCGGCGCAGGCAGGCCGGTGGAGCATGCCGAGCTACTTTGACGACGTGCTTTCCTTCGCCATCGACGGCGAATGGGTACTGCTCAACTCAACCTATCTCTTTACGAACGGCGCGGGGGCGTATGTCTCCGAAGGCTGGCACCGCTTCACGCTTGCCGCAGCGGACACCGGCGGAGGATGGGGCTCGCGCTACAAGTTCGCAGAAGGCGTCTTTGTGCCGTTCGTGGTCTCAATCAACGGCGGCGCGAACATCCAATTCTCCTCCGACAACTTCACCTTCGGTTCGGGCGAAGTCACCGTGACGCTCTCCGACGACCTTGACTGGCGGGCGCTCGGCAAGCCCATGGTGTCGAATGCCGTCACCATCGACCTCAACGGACACAACCTCATCATCAACGACATGGATACGGACGTGTTCGGCGCGAAGATCGTCAACACCGCCGAGACGCCCTCGACGATCTATGTGACGGTCGATCCGGCCAACGCCAGGATCGTCGCGTCCGGCCTCGCTTCCGGCGTGCCGGTCGTACGGTACGGGAGCAGCACGGCCACGTGGACTGGCGCGGCGGGCGACGGCGATGCGGTCAACCCCGCGAACTGGATCGTGAGGGGCGGGGGCGGCAACGTGATTGAGGGCGTCGCGCCAGACAGTTCCATGCCCGTCACCATCACCGGCACGAACGTCAACATGACGAACAACGTCGACAAGTTCAGGTGCGCGTCGGTTACCATCGGCGCCTGCACCTTCACGGCGGACTGCGACTGGCGCGGACTTTCCGTCAAGCCGGCAATCGTCGGAACGGCCGACCTCAACGGACACACGCTCAAACTCGCGAGCCTTCAGGCGATTCTCGGCGGGGCGCTTGTAAATTCGGCCGACGGCATTTCGGAGGTGCAGTTTGAGGCAACCGGCAATGCGACAGAGGCGAATTTCATCGAAGACTGCGCCAATCTGCGGACGGCGGCCAACGCCCGCATCGCGATCATTGCCCCAGCTGAAGGGTTCTATACCGACGGCGACCTCGATGTCGGCAACAACGGTCTGCATGTGGCATTCGTGCAGACTGAGGGCAGCATTACCGTTGTCAACACCAAGTTTGGCGGGTACCAGAGCGAGGGAATTCCCGGCTATGGTTATTACGTGATGCGCGGGGGCTGGTTCTCGGCCGACGAAATCGCCGCGAGCGGTTGGGGAAATGGCGAGTTCCTTCAGACGGGCGGCGACGTCGTGGCCAATGTGTGGTTCAATGTCGGGCGCTATGGCGGTCACGGCGTGTACAAGATGACGGGTGGCACGCTTACGGCCAACAGTGATGGCGGGAGCAACCATTTCGCGTTGTTGGGTGCGACAGGGGGAACAGGCGTGCTCGACATCGGGGGAGACGCCGTGGCAAGGTTCAATGGTGCCGGCCACTACCTCAGCTGCGGCAGTTCCTTCGGCAATGGCTCGAACCACGGCGAAATCTACGTGCGGGACAACGCCAGCCTGACCGTGGAGGGCGCTTACGGCGGCCGCGCCATCGCGCTTGGAACGAACTCCGGCGACCGCTCCGGCAAGATGGTGCAGACAGGGGGTACGATCAATACACCGAATCATCGCATTTCGGTCGGTTGTGGCAGCACGGGCGAATACACGATCAGTGGTGGCACGGCGTCCTGCAGCGAGGTACGGGTGGCCGAAAACAGCGGCGTCACGGGTACGCTTACGATGAACGGCGGCACAATCGTCGCGAACTCTATCACTGGCGGCTCCGGCAATTCGACCGTTATTGCGAACGGCGGCACGTTCAAGGTGGCTGGTGACAACGTCGAGGTTTTCCCTGGCGTGAAGAACGTCACCTACGGAGCCGGTGGCCTCACGATTGATACAGACGGACACACCGCGACGTTGCTTGGCAACCAGAATGTCACAGTTTTGGAGGGGAGCACATTCGTAAAAGACGGCGCGGGGACGCTTACGGTTCAGGAACTTCCGCCGGTTGACACGCTCGAGGTCAAAGCCGGCACGCTCGCGCTCCAGAGCATCGCCGACTCCTCGCATCCGAGGCTTACGCACCGCTGGAGCTTTAACGGTACGACCGAAAATGAATACCTTTCGGACTCCGTCGGTCACGCACCAAACGCGACCAAGTTCGGAACAGCGCTCTCGTTTGACGGTAGCACCGTGAACATGACGGGCGATGGGGAGGGCGTTGGTTCCCTCAACCTTGGATCAAACCTTATTCCTTCTGGGGACGTCACGTTCGAGTTCTGGGCCAAGAACAACGCAATCAGACACTGGGGCCCCGTGTTTGAATACGGTACCGGAACGGCAGACGAACTTATGCTCGCCTGGACGTGGAGAACCGATGCTTCTTGGTCCGAGCTGTATATCTATTATAACGGGTCTGAAACGCACTTGGACATGCAGAACATGTTCAACAAGAGCGGCATGCTGCACATCGTCGCCAGAGTGGCCAAGCAGGAGAGCGGTTTGTACCAGATTGATGTAATTCGCCGCAATCTGGACGCGCCTTCGGCGGCGGCCGACGTCCGTACGTTCACGGCTCCTTCTGGATGGACGCCGGCGAGAATCGCCTCTGGTTCCTTCTATCTTGGAAGGTCGTTCTGGGGAGGAGACAAGGACGCGAACGCCACCTACGACGAAGTGCGCATCTGGAATTGCGCATTGAGCGATGACGCAATCGCGTGTAGCTTCGCAAAGGGGCCAAATGCCTCCTCCGCCGATCTCGAGGAGATCACCGCTGACATCGAAGTTCCTCCCGCCGCCGAGGATCCCTCCGAAAAAGGAGCCGTTGTCGTCGCCCCCGGCGCGTTGCTCGATATTGATGGCGGCACATTTGAGCGCGAATACGTCTCCGGCGGCGGCATGGTGATCAACGGCACGCTGACGGCTTCGAAGGAACTGCGCGCGAAGTTGGGCGACTGCCTCACGATCAGCGGTGCCACGTTCAACATCGACGGCGCGAAGGTGGCCTTCAGCTCTGAGGACATCGCCTCGCTCGCGACGAAGCCCAAGACCTACACGCTCGTCAAGGTGGCGAACGGCGGTGCGATCACGGGTAGCCTGCTGCAGCCTGCCACCGACGCTCAGTTGCCGACGGGCTGGCACGTCATTCAGACGCCTAGCTCTGTGTTGCTCCGCAAGAACGGCGTGACCATCCACATCCGTTGATGTGGCCTGGGAGGGCGAGCACTTTTCGATGAGAAGTGAGGGAATACGGACATGAAGTTTGACAAAGATTTCCTGAAGAGGGTGCTGTCGATACCCTCGGTGTCGTATCGTGAGGAACGGGTCCGCGATTTCATTCTTGGATTCGCTAAAAGACGCGCGATTACCGTGACGGTGGGCGAGGCTGGGAACGTGTACCTGACCAAGGGAAGGATTGGGAAGTGGGAGTACGTCCCGTGCTTCGTCAACCACATGGACACGGTGCAGGGCCCACAGCTTGGGTATGTGTACCGGAATGAGCGGTTGCCCGTGAAGGAACGGAAGAGCGCGGAGGGGAAAACCGAGTTGTACGTCGATGGCTTTGGAATCGGCGGGGACGACAAGGCCGGGGTCGCGCTGGCGCTCGCGGTCATGGACACGCTGCCGAAGTGCAAAGCCGTGTTCTTCGTCCAGGAGGAGGTCGGCCTGGTCGGCTCCGAAAAGATGGATTACAGTTTTCTCAAAGACGTTTCACTGCTCATCACGATGGACTGCTGGGGGCGGGTGCGCACGGCAAGCGAATGGCGCAAGAACAACGCGAGGATGTATTCGAAGAAGTTCTACAACGCAGTGCTCAAGAGGGTGTATGAAAAGCATGGGGTGGAGGTTCTTGACCACCTGGCGAACACGGACGTCTGCAAGCTCATGATGAAATGCGACCTTTGCTGCTGCGACATCAGCAACGGCGGCTATAATCCGCACGGCCTGGACGAGTACGTGTGCGTGGAGGATGCGAAAGCGGGCTACGACCTCATACTTGATCTCTGCCGGTCATTGGATGGCCGGCGTGCCTATCGGATCACTCCGGAGGACCGCGGCGGTTAAGTGCTGGCTGGAGAAGAACTGCAAATTTCATTATCGTGTCCATTGGGCAGAAAGGAGCAGTCTGCGGGAAATATGGTACCATAGCGCCCAAACGATAGCAAAGGCCAGAAAAGACGAATATGAAAGAAAACATTGGCGATTATCTGCGGCAGATTCGCGAAATCCGTCTTGTCGCGGTTTGCGTGGCGGTTTTCGCGCTTGCGGCTTCCGCGTACCTGGCACCCGTCGAGGAACGGTGTGGCGTGAGGGTGGAGATCGGTTCGTTCCCGCAGAAGACCGAGCGACCCGGCAAGAATCCGTACGCCTGGCCGCTTGGCGTCACCGAGGTAGAGGCCGGTGCGCCGCGCACCTTCCCCGTGACGTTGGAGAACAGGACGGGCATGCCCATCGCCGGCGAGCTGGAGGTGTGGATGAACGACGACTGGGACGTGTCTGGTCCGCAAGGTCCCCTCAAGCTGGATGTGTGGATGAACGATGGCTGGGACTTGGCCTACCCGAAAGGCCCCATTGTTCTCGAGTCCGGCGAGAAGAAGGAGCTGCTTTTCACCGGCACGGCGCGTCCGCGTGCGCTCAACGCCCTTTATCCCGTCCATGCGCGCTTCACGCCTAACGGCGTAAAGAAGGAGGACGCCCCGCATCCGGTCGCGGTCTTCATGTACAAGAACCCCCATGCGCCGCGTCCCGTGCGGAAGGTGTCCGCGCCGAAGCTCGGTCCGCAGCCGAAGGTGCCGGACGAGGCCGACTGGAAAGCTCGCTGTGCGACTGCACTCGCGTCCGCGCAGGCGGCGCGTACGGCCGGGACAAATTCTGCGGCGGGGCGCTGGCGCCTGGACGCCAACGGCGTCGTGTACGGCGCGGGCGTCGCCTACGGTGCGCGCGGCCTCATCGACGGAGCGCTTGCGTTTACGGACGGCGAGAAGTCGGTCGTGTTCCGGGGCTTCACGGTGCGAGTCGATATGGGCGACGGCTCCGTCCCGCCTGAGGCGAAGGCGTCCATCCGCGAGGAGAAAGGCACCTTGCGCATCTCCTGGTCGATTCCCGGCGTAACGCGCGACGCGACGGGATTTCCGCGTATTGCGGACTTAGCCGTGGGGCCGGCGTCCGAGAAGCCGCACCGCGTGTATATGGGCTTCGGCAACGTCATTGAGGGGCCGAAGGCATTCACGTTCGTCGCGCACGGATCCCGCCTCTCCACGCGCCACGTGGGCGCGGACTACGCGAACGGACTTTCCGTGGTGCAGGCCGTGGACGTGGTACAGGATTCCGTCGTCTGCGATGGCGAGCGGAATCTCTTTTCGCTCCATGCACACCATGACGCCACGTTCACGTTCGTGCCCTCGTCGAAGGGCTCGTTCGAGGCGGGACGCCGCTTCCGCGCCGTTTCGGGCTACAAGGCGAGCCCCGGACACGTCGCGCTCGGTTCGCGCATGTGCCTCGACCTGTGGGGCTGCGACTATGCGATGGAGACGGCAGGCATCGCGCAGGCGGCGAAGTACGGGCTCAACGATTCGATCTTCGTACAGCACGTCTGGCAGCGCTGGGGCTACGACTTCCGCCTTCCGGACATCTATCCGCCCGCCGGCGGCGAGGCTCCGCTCGTCGCGTTGCGCGAGGCGTGTCGTGCCGCGGGAATCCTCTTCTGCCTGCACGACAACTACACGGACATCTATCCCGACTGCGACGGCTACTCGTACGACCTCACGGTGTTCAACCTGGACGGAACCCCGCAGCGTGCATGGTTCAACGCCTGGCGCCATGCGCGCTCCTATCGCTGGGCGCCGCACGCGTTCCACCCCTGGTGCATTCGAAACGCGAAGTTGCTGAAGGCGGGGTGCGACCCCGATGCGATTTGCATCGACGTGTTCACGGCGCGCTGTCCGTTCGACTACCTTGACCGCACGGGACGTTTCCACTCGAAGAACGAGACGTCGGCGAACTGGGGCCGCGGCTTCCAGCTGTACCGACAGTATTGCCAGCGTCCCGACATGGTGTGCGTGAGCGAAGGCGGACAGGATCACCTCGTGGGCATTGCCGATGCCGGGGAGAGCGACCACATCGGCGCGCCGCAACTGATCGGCAGGGGAAGATTCGCAGACAGCGAGCGCACGCCGTGGCATGACATCGTCACGCACGGGTACTACGTGCTCTTCGCGGGTGGTCTCGGCATTCGCTATCAGGGTGGGAAGGGCGGCAACGCCCAGCTCCATGGCTACGCCTCCGACGACTATCTCTCCAACTGCATCATCGGCGGACGCAACCCGATGAGCGACGGGCCGTTCTCGCGTAACGCGGTGAAGACCTACTGGCTCCAGCACGACGCCTGCGCCGAGCTGGGCCGCGCCGAGTTCCTCGACCTGAAGTACGAGGGCAACATCCACCGTCAGCATTCCTTCTTCTCCGACGGCGGAGAGGTGTGGGTGAACCGTGAAACGAACGCGGCGTGGCATCTGCCGAACGGCATTGTGCTGCCGCCCTACGGCTACTACGCGCGCACGCGCAACACGACAAGCGGCGTGGTGGAGAAGGACGGCGTGCGCTGCGCATTCGCGAAGTCGCCGAAGGGGATGTTCGTCGAAGCGCGCGAACTGCCCGTCGGGCGCACCGTGGATTTCGGCGGCGTGAAGACGGATGGCGCATTTCGATTCGCGGACTGGATGATCACGCCGCTCCCGCATTCCAAAGCCTTCTCCGCCGAGATCGACCTCGCCGCGTTCGGCGCGGCGGGACGCGCGGTGGCGGGCGTGGACGCCGTTGATCCGGAGAAGGGTGCCGCCGCGCCGACCTGGAGCCAGGCGGGCAATGTCCTCAAGATCGCCTGCGACGCAAAGGCCTTCGCCTACCGTATTCGTCTCAAATTTCCACATGGACTGCGTACGCTTGACGGCGTGCCGCAGCTCGACGTGAAGGTGGGCGGGTTCTGGCGATCCGAGTTCCGCAAGCTTTCCGTGCAGTGGCTGCCGCACTGCATCCGCCAGATGGAGAAGGGCGGACGCGGCGAGGAGATGCTGAACCTCGTGGCGACGGCAGAGATCAACGCGGGAAAAAAGCCGAGCGTGAAGTTCAAGGGCTGCCCGTGGAGCGACGCCTATCCCTTCAACACAGTCGAGTCCATCTGTCTCGCGCTCGAGATCGATCCCGGCGCCGACGCCGAATGGCGCAAGGCCAACGACTATCTCCGCGCAAAGCTCGAGGAGTGGATTCCAATCATCCTTGCGGCGCAGGAGCCTTCGGGCTACATCCATTCGTTCCACGCTATCCCGATGCCGGGCGGATCGATCTGTCGATTTCGCCTGCGCCGGGCGACAGGGTGGGCGTGAAGATGGACGGAAAGACGCTCTTCGAGCCTGTCGCCATCCCCCTCGGCGACTTTCCTTCTTTGGAGTGAACGGAACGCGGGCTTGCGAACGGGCGCAGGGTTTGGTATAATTCCGGCCGTGACACGGTTCTTAAGGCATATTCCGCACGGCGGGAGGGCAGATGGGCATGTAGGCCCATCTGGCCGTTGCGTTCTTTTGCCTTCACTTCCAAACTGAAAAGGGGATTTCTGCTATTTTCCGCAAAGGAGTGTCAGACGCCCTGTCACAAACACCCTCACACGTCATAGAAGAAAGGAAAAGTAAATGAACATCAAAAGAAAGTTGAAGATGTTGGCGGCGGCCTTTCTGGCTGTTGCCGGCACGCTCGCGCCCTTATGCGCGTGGGCAGATGTGACAATAGATCAATTGACCTATTCTGTCAGTAGCGGAAATGCAACCATTACTGGTATTGCATCTGGAGTCACGCCAAGTGGGGCTTTGAACATCCCTGCGACAATTGGCGAAGCAAACTCGCCTGTTACGGCAATAGCAGTCAATGCATTCAAGGGTAGGGACCGTATTACTTCTGTGACGATTCCTGATTCGGTTACAAGTGTCGGCTACGGGGCATTTGCTAATTGTACGCAGTTGAGTACCGCTGTTATTGGTAATGGGTTGACAACGTTGACCGGCGAGCTGTATTACGGCAATTACACGTCAGGTTGTGGCTACGGTCTGTTCAGCGGCTGCACGTCTCTTAAGAACGTCATGATCGGCTCGAAGGTTCAGACGATCGGCTACGGGTGCTTCTACGGCTGCTCGTCGCTGAAGACGATTACTATACCGGACAACGTCGAGCTGATACAGAAGAATGCATTCGAGGGCTGCACCTATCTGGAAACCGTGTCCATCGGCAACGGCGTGAGGGAGATTCAGTATCGTGCGTTTTACGGTCTTGAGAACTTGAAGAATGTGACGTTTGGTAACGCGCTTACCAC
>CADCOC010000052.1 GCA_902802945.1 uncultured bacterium
ACGTTTCTCGCCCGTTAGCGATGAAACCACAGCCACAATGGAGGCTATATTCACGAACCGCGTTGACTTCACGTGGAAAGACCGAGCGAAATGCTTTGAGTATGCGGCAAAGGTTGTTACCGCAAGCCAGTCAAATCTTGTCTCGCAAAGTATCTGCGACAGGGCAGCCCGCATCTTTACCCGCGATCCGACCGAGTGGCAGTTGGCAGGAGAATATGACTACTTTTGGGAGAATTGCTATTCTGGGTATGCCATGAGTTCAAACAGACTACAATTTGTCAATAATGCTTTAACGAATACCAATCTTACTCAGGACTCAGATTGGAGGTATCTTAAAGATGGCTTGATCGCCGTTACCAATGAGCTACACTCATCCGGCCAGCCGTTGACACAACTGAACATTGATTTTGGCGGTAATTGAGTTTGAAGGAGAACTTGCCATGACTTTCACGACTGCCTTTCTTGCCACCGCGCTTGTCGTGCCGTCGATGCCGCCGCCGGAGTTCGCCGACTGCGAGGTCGTCACCAACTGCGTGTTCGACGTTTCGCGAGGGGACGCGAAGATGTTTGCAGTGAAGATCGAACTTGACGCAACTTCGTCCAACGGCGTTGAGGTATATTTTACCGGATCGGTGGTCTATCGACGTGGCAGCCTCGCCGTAATCACGCCATACGGAATAGTCATTGGCAAGCGAAATGTGAGAACAACGACGCTGGCGCATGAGCTTGGACATGCGCTTGGCCTTGATGATTGTTACGCCAGAATGAACAACAAGAACATAGGTGGCCTTGTTTCGGTAATACATGCGGAGGAACCTGTTGACGGAGAGTTTTTCCTGGGCGGCGCCGGAGACTGGGGAGAAGAGCGAGGACGCGGCTTCTATGCCATGGATGACAGCAGGCTTGCTGTGGCCGGCCGATTACTCATGCACGGTTTCTCCTCGGATTCCAGGGCGGACATTCCGACAGGCCGCGTTTTAAGCCTTACGAGGGACTCCGGCACGGGGACGCCGGACACGTTCTGGCCCAGGGTCGGGGAATCTTACATCAAAAAACGAATTAGAGAGGTGTATTCAAGATGAAAGCGATTCACGTTGCCACATGCGTCATAGCGATGGCCGCAACTTTGTCCTTGTCGGCACACACAACGGCCGAATCGAACATGGTGGTGAGGGCGTCCCTTTATGGGGCGCTGACATTCTATCCCGACAACATAGAAGACGGGCTCGTACTTCCGCCAGGCGTTGAAGAGCCGAACACGTGGCATGGTTTTCTCGGCGGGAACGCCGGCGGTTGGACTCTCGCGGAGAAGAAGGCCGCGTTCGACTGGTTCCTCACTACGCTTGGAACGAATGACTGCATGAGCTTGGACGAGGTGCAGCGCGGGGAGATCGGCATGGCCATCGATATTTGCGACGAATTCAACCACACTAACTCAGTTCCGTCAATAAAGGCGTTAGCCCTGAATCCCAGAGGCGTATACCGAGATAGTGCCATTGAGTTCGTGATCAAGTTCAGTCCTGTTGACGATTCGATGACTGAATTCGCGGAGTCAATTATAACTAATTCTACTGGCTATAGTTTTGGCGAACGCGGTGAGGCTAGTGACAAATATGCCTGGAAACTTTTTGTGTTTGACGCCACAAACGCTGTTCAACGCGAGGCGAGAGCCGCTGGAGTAAGAATGTTTTATAGAAATAGATTTTCCGAATCGTCTGAGACGCCAATGGTTGATGAGTTGTTTGTTAAGTATATTGAAGGGTACGTGGCAAGTTCAAATCGGCTCGTACACGCAACTAATTCATTTTCGTATCCTATTTGTGCAAGAAAATTTGGCGATTATTTTGCCTCTGTTACAAACCAACTTCTTTCCTCGGGCCAGCCATTGCCGTGGATTACAGTCGGCACTAGCGGCGATTGATGTTTAGAGGCAATTCATAAACCCTAGATCTGGTGTAACATCTTACAGATGGGCAGGAATGATGATGAAACGTGTATTCTCATGTCTGATAACGGTTTCAGCATTGTTTTTACATTCGCAGGCCGAGACCAATCAAACCTTCCTCACGACAGCCGATTATCGGCGTATGTTGGAGGCGCTAGAGAAGAGCCCTGATGTCGCGATTCCGAAACCACTAGACCTATGTGTGATGGGCGAGCGTCCGACGTATCTTTTTTTGTGCAGTGTTTGCGGTAAAGAGACGCGTTACTGGCGGGAGGGATTTGTCGATTGTGGCCACATCAAACATTTGCGCAAACTCGTCGAGGAAATACGAGGCATGCGGTGCGATGCTCGACTAGACGACACATGGCTTTGCCAGCATTGTCATCCAGAGCGTTTTGCACTTGAACGGCGACCAGTCGCGGCGGTGTTGAGAAAAGGACTGCAGGAAATTCCAAACCAACTCAGCTGGAAACGCTATGTGCCTAAAGATTTAGAACTGTCAGTCAAGGAGGTTGGACATGGAGGTGCGATCTATTGGCTGGAGACACGGCGTCCATATACGGTCGTGGATCGGTCTGCCTTGGATTCCGAGAATCGCCTGACGCGGGACGTCTATGCGTTGTCTTTCATACCGGTCCTGGTTGGGGATCCTTGGGAATCTGATCGATTATGTGAGATAAGGCTTGCGGCGACGCAAGGTGTTGGTGGCGTGTGTTTGGACGACGTTCATAGGGCGTTGCCGAAGGGTACGAAGGTGATGGTAGAGGATATACCACCGCCGATTGGAGATGGTCTTACGGGGACGAACGATTGGTTTAAATACTGCCTTGTGACAACGCCAGCTTGGGAGATGAGCGGTTGTTGGGGATGTTGTGCAAAGATAACAGATGTCTCAAACGTGCGCTATGAATATGGTGTCAACGGTTCGTTCTATCCCGTGTTCCTATCGGTGAATGGAGGCGTTAAACTGCTTGTGGGGGAGCGTGAGTTGAATGTTCTTATCGCGTTTCTCACCGGAAACCCCATCGCGACATACAATTTTGATTATTGTTGCACGACTAAATCCAAGGTAGATTGGTTACGGAGATTACTTGTGCCTGGAAGTGAGCCTGAATCTCTCAAAGTGTATGAATCGTCTAAGTCGTATGTCTCCGAGACACGGCGGCGATTGGATTATGCCGCATCAAGGTGCCCGGAGTTCAGAGATGCCATCATGAATGGTAGTTTGCTACGAATGGAGTGGGATTCGGTCAGCAACCTTGTTGCTAAAGCTGAAGTCGCAACGGACTGGGATCGCCGAATGCGACTCAGGGCCTTTCGGTCAATAGAGGCGATGCGGCAGGCGGAGTCGTTGATTCGACGGCACTGCGACGGATTTTATTTTAATAGTGGTTACTTTTGTGGGGGGTGCGTGGTGATGGCGCATGCTAACGGGTTGCTCCTTAAATTCGGGTCTGTGTCGGAAGAACGCATCGTTCTATGGACAGATTTATTTTCTAAAGAGAGAGGTTTCGCCCGAAAGCTTTTCGACCAATGCGTTCGGCGTGAGTGGCCGGATGTAAAGGCTGAAGATAGACCCGCTCTGCCCCAGTTAGGATTTGTTCTACTCTTAAAATATGTTGTTCCGGAAGTTCCATCACCAATGGAGTCTTACATGAATGATGTTTTCAAGATTCGTGAAAGAATGAAACCTTCTCATTCGCTAGACGAGGATATCAAGCTCCTGTTTCCAGACATTCCCATTCCAGGTAATGATAATGTCATCGAAATCTAAATAGCGCAGCACTGGACACGTTCCGCACCGTAATCTCAACAACGGCGGCGTAAAAATATGGTATACTAATGGCGCACGGCGATGAGTGTAATTGAAACCATAGAGACGTTAAAGAGCGGGCTGATGTGGATCGGTCTGTCGGCGCTGGCCGCGATTGCGGTCGGCGTCGTCGGTGCGTGGATGTACCGTTCGGCGTGCAGCGTGGTTGCGTGGGTGTGGCGTTCCCGCCCATGGTTTGAGAAGGGGTTGTTGATAGGGTTGCTTTCATTTTGCGTTGTGTTTGGCAGTGAGAAGACGAGGAGCGGCGGCGCGCTCGGTGATCGCGCCCTACCGGGCGTGACCGCAGAGGAGATTGCACAGGGATGGCGACTTGAGAGCGTCGTTACGAACGACGCGGTTTTGCATGCGATACCGACGAACGGCGTTGAGTACGCGCTGTGGTCGCTGGGCGGCGGGTATGAGAGGCACTTCCCGCTTGACCTCGGCGATGATTTCGTATTCCCTTTCGGCACGGGCGTGGTGCGCCGCTTTGACGTACTTTCAGGTGGCACGGTTGAGTCATTGCCGAGGCAACGGGTGGAAGGGCAGTATTCGTCGGCGATGCCGATATGCGCGGCGAGGGAGTGGTGCGGATGAACTAAAGTTGAAGGAGAAGATGATGAAAAGAATGATGTTGATGTTTGCCGTTTGTACAGCGGTGGTAGCTGTCGCGCACTCGAATGACAAGGCATTGGAGGTGGGGTTCGTGAGACCGCCCGTTTCGGCGCGGCCGCATGTCTATTACATGATCATGAACGGCAACATGTCGAAGGAGTGCATCACCGACGACTTCGAGGCGATGGCGAAGGTCGGCATCGGCGGCGTGCTTGTTCTTGATGTGGGATGTTTCATCCCGGCGGGGCCGGTCGTGTTCGCATCGCCAGAATGGTACGACATCATGCTCCATCTCCACAAGGAGGCGAAGCGTCTCGGCATCGAGGTGACGTTCCCGAACTGTGCCGGATGGTCGAGCTCCGGCGGACCATGGCTCAAGCCGGAGCACGGGATGAAAACAGTCGTATTCACGGAAACGCGCGTTGCGGGCGCGAAGCGCTTCTCCGGTATCCTGCCGCGCACGAAGAAGGACAATGGCTTCTACGAGGACATCGCGGTGCTCGCCTACCCGACGCCCACGAAGGGCGCGGCGCTCACCGACCTCAAGAGCAAGATCGGCGCCGACCGACAGATGTTCCGCCGAGACACGAAGGAGTTCGCGCCCGAGCAGATGGTCGCGAAAGAACGTATCGTCGATCTGACGGAAAAGATGTCGCCGGACGGCAAGCTGGAGGGGGATGTCCCTGCCGGGAACTGGACGATCCTTCGCATCGGTTACGCCTGCAACGGACGCCGCAACCACCCCGCCTCGAACGGCGGCTGCGGATTGGAGGTCGACAAGCTCTCCGCCGCCGCGATGGATGTCCATTTCGAGGGCCTTATCGGTCCTCTCTGCCGCCGCCTCGGCGTGTCCACCGCGACGGACAACTCGGTAGGCTTCACCGCCGCGCACATCGACAGCTACGAGGTCGGATGTCAGAACTGGACGCAGGGCCTCGACAAGACGTTCGAGCAGCGGATGGGGTATTCGATCCGGCCGTACTTGCCCGTATTCGCCGGACGCATCGTCGGCTCCGTTGATGAGAGCGAGAGCTTCCTCGAGGACTTCCGCCGTCTGCTCGCCGACCTCTTCGCCGAGAACTACGCCGGACGCTTTACGGAGCTGTGCCACAAGTACGGCCTCAAGAGTTCGCTGGAACCCTACGGCAACAGCAATGCGGACAACCTCCAGTACGGACAATCCATCGACGCGCCGATGACGGAGTTCTGGAGCAGCGTGAAGCACGGCGACCACCACGTCGGCGGCACGGGCAACACAATCGCGGCGTGCCTCGCACACGTGTGGGGACGGCGTTACGCCGGGGCGGAGGCGTTCACTGCGGCTCCGCAGAACGGCGGATGCTGGCTCACGACGCCGTTCTCCATCAAGGCGCAGGGCGACCGCGTGTTCGCCGCCGGCGTGAACCGCATCGTCTATCACCGTTACGCCTGTCAGCCGTGGCCGGGCAACAAGTACCTTCCGGCCATGACGATGGGACGGTGGGGAATCCATTTGGAGCGCACGCAGACGTGGTGGCCCCTGGCGTCCGACTGGTTCCGCTACCAGAGCCGCTGCCAGTGGATGCTCCAGGAAGGGCGTTTCGTCGCGGATGTCCTGTGCTGGTGCGGCGAGGAGGCGCCCAACGGTTCGCAGACGCGGATCAACCTGCCGAGGGCGAACGGCGTCAAGTACGACCTCTGCGCGACGCGGGCGGTCGAGCTGCTGAAGGTGAAGAACGGCAAGGTCGTGGTGCCGGGCGGCGTGGAATACGAGTTGCTGGTGCTGCCGAATACGGACACGATGAGCGAGAAGATGCTGAAGAGGATTGGCGAGTTGGTCGATGCGGGCGCGAGAGTCGTCGCGCAGCGGCGCCCGGTTCGCGCGCCGGGGCTGACGTCGGGCGGAAAAACAGCAAGCGTACAACAGCAAGAATACCGTGCCCTCGTTGATTCCGTATGGGCGAAGGGCGTGATGGAGTGCAGCGTTGCGGATGCCCTGGTGAAATTGGGCGTAAAGCCCGACTTCCTCACGGACGCCGAGGATGTGTCGTGGATCCACAGGACTGGTAGGGCGCGCTCGCCGAGCGCGCCGTCGCACGTTGATTGGTACTTCGTGGCGCAGGACAACGAGATTGACTCGACGTTTGAGGCGTCGTTCCGCGTGACCGGGCGGACGCCCGAGATCTGGGACGCCGTCACGGGCGAAAGGCGTCCGGCGGAGGTGTGGCGTGATGAGAACGGACGCACCTACGTCACGTTCAACTTCAAGCCGAGCGGGTCGGCGTTCGTCGTGTTCCGTGAGAAGAGCGCCGGCACGCATCTCGTGAAGGCAGAGGTGGTTCCGATGGCAGAAAAGAAGGCGGAAGTTCCCAAGCCCAGGCACACGCTCGTGATCAAGAAGGCGGAGTACGGTCTCTTCCCCGGCATGGAGGTGCCGCCCGGCGGAATCACCGACAAGCACCGGATCAACGTGACGAAACTCCTTGCAGACCGTGTCAAGGACGGCACAATCAACGTCGATGTGGGCGTCGGTCTCGCCCGGCGCGATCCGGCCTTCCGGTTCCACAAGATCACGCGCATCGAATACGAATACGACGGCGTGACGTACAAAGTGGATCGCGGCGAAGGGGCGCGGTTCCGGGTGCCCGACAACGCGGCGCTCCGGGAGCCGGAATGGGAATGGCGCGACGGCAAGGTGCTGGCATGGAAGCCGCTCACGGCAAAGCTGAGCGATTCCGACGGCGCGGAGCGCACGGTTTCCGCGAACCCGGCGGAGGCGATTAAGGTGACGGGCGCGTGGGATGTTTCCTTCCCGCAGGGATGGGATGCGCCCGCGCAGGCCGTGTTCCCGAAGCTCGCGTCGTGGAGCGAGAGCCGTGATGCGGGAATCAAGTACTTCTCCGGCACGGCGACGTATCGGAAGAGTGTAAAGTGTAAAATGGAAAGTGTAAAATGCGAGCAGGGCGGCCGGGTGATGCTCGACCTGGGCGAGGTGAAGAACTTCGCGGAGGTGACGGTGAACGGGAAGAAGTTCCCCGTCTTGTGGAAACCGCCGTTCAGGGTGGATATTACCGACGCGGTGAAGACAGCAAGCGTACAACAGCAAGATGGTAGGGCGTGTCGCCCCGCGACCGCCGTACTCGACCTCGAAATCCGCGTCACGAACCTCTGGCCCAACCGCCTCATCGGCGACGAGGTGTTGTGCAAGCCCGACCGCGAATGGTTGGCTCATCCGCGCCGTGGTTCATTTGAATATTCGATCAAGGAGATTCCGCAATGGGTCAAGGACGGCAAGCCTTCGCCCACAGGCCGCCGCACGTTCACCACGTGGCGGCACTGGACGAAGGATGACAAGCCCCTGCCCTCCGGTCTCATCGGCCCTGTCGTAATCCGCTTTGGAGAAATAGCAAAATGAACATCAAAAAACAAATTGTTGCAGCGTGCGCTGTTGTGACGGTGGCGTCAGCTTCAGCCTTCGACGCGGCGTTGACGGATCCGCTCGCCTGGCTGTATGCCGATTCGAAAATCGCGACGGCGGAGCGGCTGGACGAAGTCGACGTACCCGCGAACGGCGTGGTGGACGCGAACATCCTCGTCAACGGACTCAAGCCCGGCGAACGACTGGAATTCGACGCATCCGAAAAGGGCGGCGAATGGTACAGGATGCGTGCCGTGCCGGTGGCACGCAACACTGGCGTAAACGGATTCCTCGAGAAGAATCCCGGAGACAATCCGCACGTTGCGCGACGCGCGCCGTTCGAGGTGTTTGACGTGCTGGAGCCGATGGCGGACGAGTGCGGTGCGGCGCGCTCGGCGAGCGCGCCCTATCATGCTGTCATCACGGATGCAAAAGAGACGGAAGGCCTGTACTTCAGGATACAGAATCCGCCCAAGGGCGCGAAGTCGTTCGACATCCGCTTCCGCATCAAGCAGGAAAATGAAGAGCGGCTACTTTCATTGAAGGTGAACGTCCACAATGTGTTGCTCCCGTCCGTCGGCAAGGACAGCTTCAAGTACACGAACTGGATGGACTTCGACAGCATGGCCGTGTCGCACGGACTGAAGCCGTGGAGCGAGGAGCACTGGAGGATGATCGAGAAGTACGTGCGTCTTGCCACGCGCGGGCGGCAGAACATGGGGCTCATGCGTGCCGTGTTCGAGAAGGACGCGAACGGCGCGATGCGCATAGACAAGAAGAAGTTCGCGCGCTTCCTCGATATATACAATCGAACCGGCATCTGGTATCTAGAGGGCACGCATCTTGCGGGCTTCGTGAATGGCTGGGGCTCGCCGGCGTTCAAGACTGCCTACACGACCAACGTCACCACCACGGTGGAGGGCGCGCTCGCGCTTTCGAAGCTTGCGAAGATGTACATGGAGGAGATCGAGACGCGCGGACTCAGGGACCGCTGGTACCAGCATGTCGCGGACGAACCCGGCGGGGCGAATGTGCCCGAATACCGCATCACGGCGGGAATCGTCCGCCGGTACATGCCTGGCATCCGCACGGTCGACGCCGTGGAGGAGCCGTCTTTTGCGGGGGCGCTCGACGTGTGGTGTCCGAAGGTGAATTCCTTCGAACGGCATCATGCGCTCTACGACAGCTTCCGCACGAACTTCGGCGACCGCGTGTGGTGCTACACGTGCTGCGTGCCGGGCGGGAAGTGGATGAACCGCACGATGGACGGCGAGCTGCTGCGTCCTGCGCTGATCCCATGGGTATCGGTGATGTGGGATGTCGACGGTTTCCTGCACTGGGGCTACAACCGGTGGCAGCGCAACCAGGGACAGGACCCGTTCAAGGAGCCCTATCCGAAGAGCTGGGGCGGCTCGAACAACGGCAATTCCCTTCCGTCCGGCGACACGCACATCGTCTATCCCGGAAAGGACGGCCCGTGGCCGAGCGCGCGGCTTGAGGCGACGCGCGCGGGCATGGAGGACGCCGACCTCCTGACGATGCTCCGCCGCCGCGACAAAGAACGCGCCGACGGGTTCGTTCGCCGCATCGCGCGCGGGTTCCAGGACTACACGCCGTCGTGCAAGCTCTACCGCGAAGTCCGCCGCGACATTCTCCGCGCACTCGAATCCAAGATCGTCAAATGAGTTGGCGCCTGTTCTTTCCGCACACGGGCGGGGATTTATGGTATAATCTTCGCCATGGAAAACGGTGGAGCAAAAATCAAGGTACCCACGACGGGCGTGTGCGACTTTCCGAGCTTGATACTCGGGGGAGGGAAGTACGTTGACAAGACGGAACTTCTGTACCAGCTTGCAGCGCCGAAGACGGACACGCAGTACTTCATTTCCCGTCCGCGGCGGTTCGGCAAGTCGCTCATGCTCTCCACGCTCAAGGCGATGTTCGAGGGACGGCGCGAGCTCTTCAAGGGCCTTGCCATCGACAATCTGCCGTGGGAGGGGTGGGAGCAGCCGACGCCTGTGTACAGCTTTACGATGTCCAAGGCCGTCGGCGGGACGTACGAGCTCTTCCGCGAACAGCTCGCGAAACTTGTGAAAAGCCTTTGTGCGGAGGCGAATGTCGAGTACACGGGCGAAGGCGACATTTCGGGGCAGTTCGACGACTTCCTCGTTGCCGCAGCAAAGAAGTCGCCAACGGGAAAGATCGTTGTCCTCATCGACGAATACGATGAGCCCGTTGCCAAGTTTCTCGATGATCTCGGAACGCTGAAGAGGGTGCGTTCAGACCTCCACGACTTCTACGAGAAGCTCAAGGTCAATTCCGGATCGATACGCTTCCTGATGATGACGGGCGTCACGAAGCTGACGAAGCTTTCAATATTCTCAGGCCTCAACCACCTGACGGACATTTCGGCATTCCAGCAGTATGCGACGCTCCTTGGCTACACGCCGGACGAACTGGACGGCGCGTTGCGCGAGAACGTGGAGGCCCTTGGCGTACAGAACGGCATGGATTTCGCTGCGGCAAAGAAGGCGATCCTCTCGTGGTACGACGGCTACCGGTTTTCGCCCGAATCGGAGGCGCGCGTGTGCAATCCGGTGTCGCTCGGCAGCGCGCTAAAAATCGGGAAACTGAAGGGCTATTGGGAGACGACCGGCAGGACGACGCTCATCATCAACCGTATGACAAGCGCGGGGAAACTGCCGGCGGATCTCGAAAACGTTCCGGCGCGGCCGTTGACGCTTGACGTGTGCGACGCGGAGACGCTGCCGATGGTGTCGCTGCTGTACCAGGGTGGTTATCTCACGATCAAGGATGTCAAGCGGGGCGATCCCACGAAAGACGAGACGGACAGCTACGTTCTCGCGCCGCCGAACCTTGAAGTGCGCGAGGCGCTTTTTGAAGGCTATCTCTCGCAGGCGATGGGGCTTGACGAAGACCCGTTCAACGCGCTTGTCGATAAGGCCAAACGCCAGATAGCCTCCGGTGACTGGATGGGGTACCTCGGCGAGTCGCTGTTCGGGCTCTACGCCTCCGTTCCGCCCGATTGGCAGATCAAGGACGAGGCGGAGGCGAAACGCTACTTCCAGCTCTTCGCGTCCATGACGGGGGCGAATCCCCAGCCGGAGGTCGCGACGATGCTTGGCTACGCCGACGCGGTGATCGAGACGCCGAAGGAGGTGTGCGTGTTCGAGTTCAAGTACCGCAAGAGCGCGAAGGCGGCGATCAAGCAGATACGCGAGCGCGGCTACGCGGACAAGTGGATCGGCGGCGCGCGCCCCGTGACGCTCGTCGGCATCAACTTCAACCCGAAGAAGCGCAACATCGACATGCCGATCATAGAAAGAGTGTAAAGTGTAAAATGTAAAGTGTAAAGTGAATAGTTTACTCAGATGAGTCGGTGCCTTTTCTTCGACTTCCCTAATTGACGCTTGACTTCTAACAAAAAAAAATGCTATTCTATGCATGACTCTTGGAGAAATAGTTTTTTCCAAGGCCATGGTTCTAATAGAAGGAGCGTTTTATGTCGTTTAAATCGTTGAAGGCTGGGCCATTCATGGCGATGATGATGTTGTGCGCAGCGGCGGCGATGCCGTCGTTCGGCGCGAAGCCGTATGACGCCGAGGTGGAGTACCTCGACGCGGGTGCGACATCGGGAAAGACGATGTACATCAACACCGGGTTGCAGCCCGCAAATAACATGGGTGCGCTCGTTCGCTTCATGCCGAAGCAGAATTCGGCAGACTCCGTCATGTTTGGCTCAAAATCATCGAATGACAAGAATTGGTATTTCGGCGGATCGGCAAAATACTATCTTGCTTGGAATTCGAACCCTGCAGCCAATACTCGCCCGACATTGTCCCCAAACTCGATCTATGACGTCTCTTTCAACTACCTGAACGACAGAAACCGCCGGATTGTCGGTGTTGGGAATGATACGGACTATTCGCTTGCGATAAACGAGGCATGGGCAGGTTCCGGCACGCTCTATCCCATCTGGCTCTTTACGTTCAACAACAAGGGCTCGCCTTACGGCAATGGTGGCTATTACCGTATCTATTCGGCTCGGTTCACGCAAAACGACGGAATCGTGATGGATATCATCCCCGTGCGCAAGGACGGCGTGGGGTACATGTTCGACAAGGTGACGGGCACGCTCCTTACGAACACGAAGCCCAGCGGCGCGCCGGATTTCGTTTACGGGAACGACGTCGCGGACGAGTCCTACATCGAGGGGACGATTATGCTTACTGCGGACGCGAACTGGACTTCGCGCGGCATCCTTCACCTCGACTCCACGGCAGTCATCGACCTCAATGGACACTCACTCACCATAGACGGTGCGTTCGGCAACGGCACAATCACGGATTCTTCCGGCGGTGCCACGCTTCGACTCCCGGAGGGTGCGCCGTTCTCTGCTACGACTTCGGGTAGCCTGACGGTTTTGCGATCCGACAAACCCTACGACGCGCAGGTCGAGTACCTTGAAGCGCCGTCAAACAATAAAGGTAAAGTGCCATATATTGACACTGGTCTCTATCCTGGCGACAACAAGGGCGCCCATGTGCGCATCATGCCGTTGCGCAAGAACACGGACTCAACGGTTTGCGGGGTTCAGTCGCATTACTCGGGCAGGGATTATTTCAAGTGGTATTTCGGGTGTGCCGCCTCAACGGTCGGCGTGTACCTTGCATGGGATACGGCAACTCCAGACGCCAAAACTTGGCCAGCATACGACACGGGAAAGCGATATGATATTTACTTCAACTACCTGAACGACAGAAACCGCAGCCTCACGGGTGTGGACGACGAAACCAATTATTCTCTTGCCCTCGAGAAAACGTGGCCGTCCGCAGCCGCAACGAACACGATTCATCTCTATGGGTATAACAACAACGGTACGGCTGCAAATACAGGCAATGTCCGCATTTATTCCGCGCAGTTCACGCAAGGCGGGAATGTCGTGATGGATTTGATCCCTGTGCGCAAGAACGGTGTGGGGTATATGTATGACAAGGTGTCCGAGAAACTTCTCGCCAAGGTGCCGACAGCTCCGCTCGCCTTCACCTACGAGAACGACGCCGCAGACGAGGCGTACATAGAGGGGAACATCACGCTCGACGCAGACGCGGACTGGACCTCTCGCGGCATCCTGCGCATCGATTCTTCCGCGACGATCGACCTCAACGGGCACTCGCTCACCATCGCCGGCGCGTACGGAACGGGCACGATTACCAACTCGTCCGCGACGCTTGGCGAAGTCCACTTCGACATCACGGCGAGGATGCAGCACACGTCCGACATCCGGCTCCTCGGTAACCTCAAGGTCATCAAGGAGGGCGGCGGCACTCTTTCGCTCAACCGCGCGGGGCAGACGTTCACAGGCGGCGTGGTCGTCTCCGCAGGCGTCGCCATGGCGACCGTCAGCGAGAACAACCACTGCTGGGGACCCGACGACGGAACGATCACGGTGATGCCCGGTGCCACGTTCGACACCAAGGGAAATACGAAGTTTGCGAACAAGCAGTTCGAGCTCGCCGGCGGGACGCTCGCCAACAGCGGCGCCGACATGAACTCCTTTGACGACGGTATCTGCCACATAAGGCTGACGGCGGATTCATACATGGACGCACAGTCTTCGATCCACCTCTGGGCGCAGGATGGCGTCTCCAACCCGTATATGGATCTTGGCGGCCACAAGCTGACCATGACGATCGCCAGCGGAAAGGTGTTATACATCAACATGATCAACAACACGCTGACGAACGGTACAATCGAAGTCCTGGGTGACGGCGGATGGTTCCGCAGCTCGTCGAAAACCGGGCTTACGGCGTTTGGCGGGTCGGACACGCTTGACGTGCGGATATTCGGCTGTCCGCTGAGGATGCAGCGCGGACTCGTCGTACATGACTACTACGCCGGATACGTCGGCACGGCGGCTTCCGAGTCGGAACCGCTCCAGGTACATGGTACCTTCACGCCCGCAGCCGTGGATGGAATCGGGCAGGAGTATTTCTACGGCTGCGAGATGCAGGATGGATCATGCATTGACCTCTCTGCGAAATCCAACACATGGGATACCACCTCGACCGGGTTCACGAGCGGCAGCCGCACCGTGACATTTGTGGAAGGCGCGACTGTTGCAATCGACGTGCATGGACGCACTCTTGCGAAGGGAGAACAGGTCGTGAGCTGGAATTCGCGTCCGTCAAACGTCACGTTCACATGGGATGCCGCGACAACTGCGCTCGGCAAGCAGATGTTCGTGACCGACGAGGGCATCTACTACGACATCGCGGAGATGGATGTCGCAACGGCTTACTGGACCGGCGCGGCGAACGACAACAACGTGACGAACCCGGCAAACTGGGCCTGCACGAACTACGTCAACACGGAGGTCTTGGGCGGCCTCCCGCTTGGTTCCTCGGAAGTCCATGTGTCGGGCGACATTGCCTTTGACATCACGGCGGAAAAACCGCTCGCCTACAACACGCTGTCGTTCGATTCCGTCCGTCTGACGGGTGACTGCGACTGGAGCGGGCTCGCCGCTATCGCGAAGCTTGAAGACGACGGAGATATCATGAACCTTGGAACCGTCAATTTGAACGGACACAAACTGCGCCTGGCTGCGCCGCAGATTCCGAGTACGCTCTACGATTGCATTTCCCTGTCGATCGAGGATTCCTCCGTCGGTGTTCCAGGCGAACTGCATATTGACGTGCCGCTTGCAGACACTAAGCTCATCTGTAACGGGTTGGCGCTTTCCGGCAACACGAAACTCGTGAAGGACGGTCCCGGCGACTTGGCGATGACGCGGGCGAACCAGACGTTCACCGGCGGCGTCCTCATCACCGAGGGCAAGGGATATCTGCCCAGTCAGAACTTCTCTGAAACAAACCTCTGCTGGGGGGCTGCCGGCGGCACGATCACGGTTGTCACGAACGCGACGTTCGATGTGAACGGCAACAACGACTTCTACCTCAAGAACTTCGTGCTGGACGGCGGCACGCTTGTCAGTACCGCGAGCATGAACATTGAAACAGGGAAATATGGCTTCGGTAACGTCACGCTTGTCGCCGATTCGCACTTCAACATGCGTAATGCGACGTTCCTGAACCCCCTCGATCCGGCGACGAAGGTTGATCTTGGCGGATATGCGCTAGAAGTGGAGCTGGGGGACAAAAGCGGCGCAAACCTGCACATGCCAGTTCCCGTTGAAAACGGCAACATGTCGATTGTGAGCGGCGGTTATCTGGCGCTTAACGCCGGCACGTTCGGTGGATCTTCTTCGCTCAATCTTGAAATGTCCGGTGCTACTTTCAAGACGGACGGAGATTTCTCGGTCAGCAACTACGTGGCGCGCTACACCGACAAATACAACCACGGCAGCGCCGCCATCAAGGTTTATGGCACGTTCACGCCAGATGCGTTGAGCGGGGGCAAGGAGTATTTCCACGGCTGTGCGATGCAGGATGGCTCGTGCATAGACCTCTCCAGGAAGACTGTGATCTGGAACAATGTGGCGACAGGCTGGGGAACTGGATACGAAAGCGGAGACGGCAACCGCACGGTCACGTTTGCGGACAATGCGACGGTGACGATCGACGTCCACGGCAGGGAACTCACGAAGGGCGACTTGATCGTGGAATGGGGCGTCGTGCCCGCGAATCTATCGACGCTGACGTTCGTCTCCGACGCCGTGACGGACAAGCCTCTGCTCGCCACGGAGGTCGGCATCTACTACGACATTGCCTCAAACGAGGCGGCGACAGCGTACTGGACCGGGGTGATCGACAACGACGTCACGAAACCCGGCAACTGGGCCTGCACGAACTTCTTTGGCGGCGAGGTCGCGAACGGACTTCCCGTCGTCGCCACCAAGGTGTACGTCTCCGGCGACATCGCCCTCGACATCACGGCTGAAAAGAAGTTTGCGTTCGAGAGCCTGACGTTCTCCAACGCCCGCCTTTCGGGCGATTGCGACTGGAGCGGACTTGAATGGGCGCTCACCGCAAACGGCGGCGACACGGTGAACCTCGGCTCGATCGACCTGAACGGGCACAAGTTGCGTCTCGCCACCCCGTCATCCGCCAGCACATTCTACGACTGTATCTCGCTTGCGGTTACAGATGGTTCCGAAGGCAATGCCGGCGAACTGCACCTTGAAGTGCCTTCCGCCTCCGCGAAGCTCATCTGCACAGGGTTGGCGCTTTCCGGCAACGTGAAGCTCGTCAAGGACGGAACCGGCTGGCTTGCGATGACGCGGGCGAACCAGACATTCACCGGCGGCGTTCTCATTGCGGAGGGCAAGGGGTATCTGACTGGACAGAGCTTCCCCGAAACCAACAGTTACTGGGGCGCCAATGACGGCACGATAACCGTTGTCACAAATGCAACGTTCGACGTGTGCGGCAACAATGGCTTCTACGCCAAGAACTTTGTTCTAGACGGAGGAACGCTTGACTGTTCGGCCAACATGAACATGGATGCCGGAAACTACGGAATCGGCAACGTTACGCTTGTCGCCGATTCGTTTTTTGCCATGTCGGTTGCATACAAGACAGCCATCTTTTCCAGCCCGACAGGAACCGCGAAGATCGATCTTGGCGGACATGCGCTGGTCATTAATTTGAATACTGGAAGCCAAATGCACATTCCTGTCCCTGTTGAGAATGGCACGTTGAACGTCGTGTACGGGGGCTATTTGTACCTCGATTCCGGGACGAGCGGCGGATCGTCGTCGGTCAACTTAGATATGCTCCGCGCCGCCTTCTGGACGGATGGCGACCTTTCGGTGAGCAACTACGTGGCGCGGTACACGCAAAGATGGAATCACGGTGCGCAACCACTCCTCGTGTACGGAACGTTCACGCCTGCGGCGGTTGATGCGAGCGGCAAGGAGTACTTCCACGGCTGCGTGATGCAGAATGGTTCCTGCATCGACCTTTCTGGGAAGTCGAACGCCTGGAGCGTCGTCTCGACGGGCTGGCCTGTATCGGGCTACGAGGGAGACGCCGATGGCAATAGGACCATCACCTTCGTGGACAATGCGAAGGTCGCAATCCTGCTCGGAACGCGCAACGTGAAGTCGGAGGAGAAGATCATCGACTGGTCCGCCGCAGCTCCGTCGAATCGCGCGGGGCTCACGTTCTTCGGCCAGTTCGCCGATGGTCGCCGAACCAACCTCAAGATCAAGGACGACGGCCTCTACGCGCCCAAGAAGGGCATGACGATCATCGTCAAGTAAGACTATGAAAAAGACACAGGGGCGGGCTTTTGTGGTATAATCTTCGCCATGGAAAAGACAAGGCCCATACTCTACGGCGTGGCCGACTACGCGCAGATCAGGAAGAAGAACGCCTGGTTCATTGACCGCACGGCGAAGATACGCGATCTGGAGAACATCGCCTACACGGTGTTCCTGCGTCCGCGCCGCTTCGGCAAGTCGTTGCTCGTCTCAATGCTCCGTGCCTACTATGACGTGCAGTTCGCCGATCGCTTCGAGGAGTTTTTTGCTGGCACCGACATCGGTTCGGATCCGACTGACGAGCGGCCAGGCCGCATACACGGCACTTTGCCACGATCCAGCACCTACGGAAGAGCAGCTTGAGAAGATCAAGAAACAAGCCATCGACCAGCTCGACAGGTATTCGTCTGATCCCGCCTTCGTCGCCAAGTGGCACATCGCTTCCTTCGGGGTGGCGGGCGTCCCGCCCGCAACTGGGACAACGGGCGTCCCGCCCGTTGCGGCCGCGACAAGCGCGGCCCTCCCGCGTGTTACCCTCCATCGCCTCGTCCTCGTGTTCCACGGCGGCGACTGCGTGCTGAACGAAGAGTTGTAGGGGATTGTTCACAAATGACAATTGCCGCGGTATCTGCATTCAGCGTGGCTGCGTCGTGCGTCGTGTTCGCAGCCGTTGCGGGGTTCACGTTTGGCAACCTGCAGGGCGTTGCAATCTGACGGGGGATGGTGTATACTACCTCCGCATTCGCACATGGGTGGCGTGATTACCCGTGCACGAAACATGACAAGGACAAAAATGAGAACGAAACTCGAAAATAACGCGAAGGGCTGCGCTTTTGCGCTCGCCCTCACCCGGCGCGCATTCGTCGGAATGGCGTCTGCCGCGATGCTGGCATTCAGCGGCTGCGTGCTCTGCGACAACCTTCCACCGCGTCCGATCGGAGGGTCCGACGAGGCGTGGGCGGCGATTACCAACGGCGCGCCCGTGCGCGCGGCGGTGTACGTGGGCCCGGGCGCGCGCGGCGTGGGCGCATTCAGGTGGATGCAGCTGATGGACCAGGCGGAGGGCGTTGAGGCGAGTTTCGTGGATGGCGAGGCGATCCGCAACGGTGCGCTGGAAAGCGCAGACCTCCTTGTGATGCCCGGCGGGAAGAGCCGCGTCGAGGCGGCGGAACTCGGCGAAAAGGGCCAGCGCGAAGTGCGTGCCTTCATCGAGCGCGGCGGCTCGTACGTGGGCACGTGTGCGGGTGCGTTCCTGTTGATGGGCGGCGAGGAACCCGAAAAGAAGATTCTGGGCATCGCGCCGTTCAAGCACGTGGATGGCGAATGGGGCGGCGAGGGGATGCTGCAGGTCGCGTACACCAAGGCGGCCGGAGGGTTCACCGGGATGACAATCACCAATCATACGGAGCGTTTCAACGGCGGCCCCGTGATGGTCCCCACAAAGGCCGTGCTGGGCGCGAACTTCAAGGTGATGTCCCGATTCAAAAGCAACTTGCATTCCGAGGAGGCGAAGCCGAACCTGCCCAGCATGGGCGGCGCGGCGAGTGCGGTGGCCGGGACGTTCGGGAAGGGGCGCGTGTGGCTCTTCTCCACCCATCCCGAATACTATCCCAAGACGTGGAAGTACGTCGCCGGCGCGTTCAAGTACCTTACCGGACGCGACGTGACGCTCAAGGTCCCGCAGCGCAAGGAGGGACAACTGGCCGTCGGCTGGTGGTGCAAGCCCGGTCCCGGACCACAGGCGGCGTGGATCGCGTGCCAGCTCGTGCGCGACGAAGACCTCGACGTGGTGCCCTACTCGAACGAAGAGGTGCTGCGCACCGACCTGCGCCACGTGGACGCCCTTGTGGTGCCGGGCGCGGCCGAGACCAACTTGGTGGACAAGCTGCCCGGTGATCCTATGATGAAGAAGTTCACGGAGTTCATGGACCGTGGCGGGAAGGTCTACACCTGGGGCGCGGCGGCGAAGGCGTTCAAGCCGCACGCGAACCTCGTGGTGGCGGCGGACGGCGCCGACGCCTGGACGGTTCTGAAGGCGCTCAAGCTGCTGCCTCCGCCTCCGCCGCGTGCGGCCCCCGCGCCGAAAGTCGCGAAGCCGGTCCGCGCCGTGGTCTACTTCGACAAGGGCGTGGGCGGATGCGCGTCCATCCGCTGGGTCAAGCTTCTTTCCCTCTCGCCAGACTGTGAATTCAAGGCTGTCAGCGCACAGGACGTGCGCGACGGCGCGCTCAAGGACGCGGATCTCTACGTCGCGCCCGGCGGCATGAGCAGCACGCAGATGAAGACGCTCCAGGCGAAGGGCTGCACCAACCTGGTTGAATTCGTGCGCGGCGGCGGCGGATACTTCGGCACGTGCGCGGGGTGCTACCTCGCGATGGCGCTGGGCGAGAGCAAGGTGACGTCGGGGCGTCTTGGCATGATGCCGTACAAGGCGCAGATCTGTCCCTACCGCGGCGGCGCCGAACTCACGATCCAGTTCACCGACGACGCGAAGATGTTCGGCTTGAAGCCCGGCGAAAAGCGTGTCGTGCGCTACCACGGCGGACCAGTGCCGCTGAAGGACGTCCCCATCCCCGGTGCGGACATCCACGAGATCGCCACCTACGCCTGCGACGGCGTCTACTCCTTCAACACCAACACCACGCCGGTCATGGCCGGGAACCCCGCCGTCCTCGCCGGTACGTTCGGCAAGGGACGTCTCGCCTGCACCTCGCCGCACCCTGAAAGCTACACGCACACTCAGGACATCATCCGTGGCGGCCTCAAGTACATCACCGGGCGCGAATTCAAGTCCGAGTACCCGCAGCGTACGCGCGGGAACCTCGCCGTCGGATTCTTCGCCTCGCACATTCACAAGGACGGCGCGACGCTCGTTGCGGAACTCTACCGCGAACCGTCCATCGACCTGCGCGCCGTTGCCCACGAGACGATCGGCTACGGTGAGCTGGAGCACTGCGACGTGCTGGTGATCTGCCATCCGACAAAGGACGACTTTACGCGCTACGTCCGCGCCTTCGCGGAGAACGGCGGCCGCATCGTGCTGTTCGGCAGCGAGAAGGAGCTCGCCACCGCGCCGGCAAAGCTGCCCAACGTCGTGAAATGCCGCGATGCGGAGGGCGTCAAGTATGATATACTATCCGCTCCAACGCGAAAATGGATGAAAGAGAAGAAAGAGGAAAAACGATGACATTGTTCGAGGAGTTGAAGGCGCGCGGTCTCGTGGAGGCCGTGACGGACCCCGAGATCGAGAAACTGCTCGAGACGCCGCAGACGGTGTACTGCGGCTTTGACCCGTCCGCCGCCTCGCTGCAGGCGGGGAACCTCGTGTCCATCATGGTGCTCCGTCGCTTCCAGCAGGCCGGACACAAGGTGATCGCCCTCGTGGGCGGCGCGACGGGCCTCATCGGCGATCCGTCCGGGAAGTCTGCCGAGCGTAACATGCTCACCGTGGAGCAGGTGGAGGAGAACAAGAAGGGCATCCGCGAGAACCTTTCGCGCATCCTCGACTTCGACGGACCCAACGCGGCGGTGATGGTGGACAACTACGACTGGTACAAGGGCACGAGCGCGATTGAGTTCCTGCGCGACATCGCGATCAACTTCCGCGTGCCCCAAATGCTCGCGAAGGAGAGCGTAAAGAAGCGCCTTGAGGCGAGCGAGGGCGCGCTCACCTTCACCGAGTTCAGCTACCAGATTCTCCAAGGCAACGACTTCCTCCACCTCTTCGACACCTTCGGCTGTTCCATCGAGGTAGGCGGTGCCGACCAGTGGGGCAACATCACGGCTGGCACCGACCTCGTCCACCGCATGCGCGGCAAGACGGCCTACGGACTTACGTTCCCGCTGCTCCTCGACTCGACGGGCAAGAAGTTCGGCAAAAGCGAGGGCAACGCGTTGTTCCTGAACGGACAGATGACGAGCGTCTACGACTGGTACCAGTATTTTCTCCGTGCGGCCGACGCGGACGTGATCCGCTACCTGAAGGTGTTCTCGCTCAGGCCGCTCGACGAGATCGCCGAGCTCGAGGCGCAGATGAAGGCGAATCCCGAGGCGCGCATCCCGCAGAAGGCGCTCGCGGAGGAAATCACGCGTCTCGTCCACGGCGAGGAGGGTCTCAAGACCGCACTTGGCGCCACGCAGACGCTCTTCGGCGGTTCCGTGGAGGGGAAGAGCGCAGACGAGCTGGAGACGATCTTCAAGGACGTAAAGAGCGCGGAACTCGCGAAGGCCGACTGCGTCGGCAAGACAGTCTTCATGGTCGCGGCGGACGCGGGCATGTTCAACTCGCGCGGCGACGCGCGCCGCATGGCGCAGCAGGGTGGGCTCTCGCTCAACGGCGCGAAGATCGACGCCAACCGCGCGTTTGCGGATTCCGACTTCGTTGATGGTCGCGTGGCCGTTCTCCGCAGCGGTAAGAAGAACCACTTCTTGCTGAAGGTCCGCTGATTAGATTTAGCCACAAAGAACGCAAAGGTCACAAAGACTTTGTGCTCTTTGTGTTCTTTGTGGCAAAAAAATAAAAGTTGGCATTTCGATGAAAAGGCTGGTTGCATACTTGATTCTTCTCGCTTGTGTCGCGTGTGCGCAGGAGGGCGAGTTGGTCATCGCACGGCGCAAGCCGTCCGAAATGCCGAAGACCGTAACGTCTGCCGGTGGCTTCGTGAAGGTGGTGGCGGCGGACGTGCCGGGCGATCCGATGGGGTTCCGTCTACCAATCCTCCAGTTCGCCACCCGTAACCTACGGGAGCTAGAGAAGGCGTACAAGCTTGAAATGCCGCGTCGCGCGGAATCGGGTATCGTAATCCATGCGCTGGACGGCCGCACGAACGACACGCGCGTGATCGTGCGCACGATGCGCCGTGACGACACTCTCGTCACTCGCGTGTGGCTGCCGTCGCCGGGGTTTTCCGATTTGGAGCAGCTGCGTTTCGAGGTCGCCCGTGCCTACCTACGCGCGTGGATCGACCGTGCCGCGCCAAGCGGCGTTACTCCTGGCGAATTGCCGGACTGGGTGGTGCAGGGCGCTCTGCGCGCCGCCGACACCGAAGTTGCCCATGACGACATACGGTTCGTGTTGGGACTCTGGAGTTCGGCTCGCCTGCCGTTTTTCCCTGCGCTTTGTTCGGATCTCCGCGTTGTGAAGGGCCCCGCCGCAGCCTTGCCGGGGTACGTGGTGGGGTACATCCGCGAGAAACACGTTTTCAAGAAGACCTTGGAATATCTTGCGTCAGGTGCCGCGTGGAACGGCGCGTGGCTCGCGGAACAGCTGACGGGCGAGAAGGATCCAGTCGAGCAGGACCGCGTGTCGGATGAGCGGCTGGCGCGCTTGTCGCGCGCCGTGCTTTCGCCAGGCCGCGCGAGCGCATGGGATGTACAGACCTTCGCCTCGCGACTGCGTCTCTATCCGGCGACGTTCGACCGGACCCTTGGGACGAGCGCCATGTCTTGCTCTTTCGCAGAGGCCATAGAGTTGTCGGCAACGGATGGGAACGTTCGCGTTGCGGCCGCTCAGAAGGCACGCGAGATGCCGATGTACGTGGTTGGCCGCGGTGAGGAGCTGATGGCGGTAGGCGAGGCGTACAGGAAGTTCCTGGTCGCCGTTGCGCGCGGCGATCCGCCTTCGGAATTGCGCGCTCTCCTGCGGGCAGCCGATGCGCTCCTTGCCCAGCTACTCTCGTCAACCCGGTAGGGCGGCATCGATGATGCCGCCGAATGCGGCGGTTTCATCGAAACCGCCCTACCGAGTTCATGTGCGAGGCACTGTGGGGAACAGGCTCTTGAACTTCAGGCCGAAGCGGCCGAGGTATTTCGAGAGGCGGTCAGAGTCGTTGCTCGACTTCTTTGCCTGGCGCGACACGGCGAAGAGTTTCTTCGCGGCGTCGGCGGTGGATGACGAGGCGCGGCAGACGGCGACGACGTGCGCGAGTTGCGCAAGATCGAAGCTGTCGTACCGCGAGGCGTAGTCCTTGCCGAGGAGTTCTGCGAGGATGGCATTGTTGTCCGTAGCGTGCGCCGTATCGCGAGCGCCGCCCGACGACATGCGGGCGATTTCCTCCATGACGACTTCCTCGGTGATGCGTCCGCCGTCGGAGAGCGTGGCCATGCGCACGACCATCGCGTTGAGGTCGCGGAAGTTGCCGTGCCAGGGCGTGGAGGGGGCGAGCGCGAACTTGAGGAAGCGGGCGCGCGCCTCCTTGCTGAACGACACGTGCTTGCTCGTCCGCTGAGAATACTGCAGCAGCTCGTAGTCGAGGTTCGGTTCGATGTCCTCACGGCGTTCGGCGAGTCCGGGCATCTGGAAGCTCCAGAGGTCGATGCGGGCGAGGAGGTCGCGGCGGAACTTGCCGCTCGTCACGTCGTCCATGAGATTACGGTTCGTACCGCAGATGAGCTGGAAGTCGCTGTGTTCGTCCTTGGCGGCACCGAGCGGGCGGTAGGTTTTCTCCTCGATCGCCTTGAGGAGCATAGTCTGGGCCTCCATAGGCAGCTCGCCGATTTCGTCAAGGAAGATGATGCCGCCGTCGGCCTCCTTGAGGAATCCGGCGTGATCGGCGCCGGCACCGGAAAACGAACCTTTCTTGTGTCCGAAAAGGGCGGACTTCGCGAGGTCGCCGCCGAGCGTCGCGCAGTTGACGGCCACGAAGTCACCCTTGACCTTGCCGGACTGCTTCTTGAGCAGGTATATCTGCTTGGCGAGCTGGCTCTTGCCCGCGCCGGTGGGGCCGGTGAGCAGGATGGGATCGGAGGAGCGCACGGACACGCGTTCGATCGTCTCGATGAGCCGGTTGAAGTCGGCGTTGCGCGTGGCGATGCCCTGTTTGAGGAAGGAGAGGTCCTTCTGGCGTTCGGTCTCGAAGCGCTTGGCGAGCACGTCGTAGCGCGAGAGGTCGAGGTCGATCACGTTGATCGTGCCCTTCGGGTCGTTCGAGTGGCGGACGTGTCCCTCCTTCGGCGAAGACTGCACGATTTTCGCGTTTAAGTGGTGCGACTCGACGAGCAGGAAGAGGCAGATTTTCTCCACGTGCGAGCCGGTGGATATGTGGATGTAGTAGGAAGTATTCTCCTCGTGGAAGCAGGGCGACTTGGAGTAGTCGTAGAACTTGGAGTACACCTCCTCGAAGTCCCAGGGGTCCTTTAGCTCGATGTTGTCCAACACGACCTTCGTCTCGGGGGAGACGCTTCGGATGTCGGCCTTGATACGGTCGGCGAGGTCCTTGTACGCCTTGTTGTAGATGATGTGCAGTTCGTCGATCGGGAGCTCGTCCTGCTGGACGAGTCCGATTGTGGGGCGCCAGGTGTCCCAACGCGCCTTGCTCGCGCCGCCGTGGGCGTCCTTTTGGGTTCCGAGAACCGATATTGCCGTCGTTTTCATGCCACACAGTCTAACATATCCCACGGCGGAATGGTAGAAGAAAATATAGTGGCTATAATTTTTAATAATGGGCTGATGAGAGAAGAGTAAGGGTTGATATCTCACGCAGAGGCGCAGAGAGGCGGAGAGCGCAGAGGGCTCTTGAGTTAATCACTATTTTGGCATTTGAGGAAATTACAACACGATATAGCAAGGTCTCCTCGGCCCTGCCGCAAGGGTGTTGACACCTTCCTCTGCGTGAGATCCCTCTCCACCACTGTCTTGGCACGATATCTGCTCTACAAAAGGCAAAAGGAGATTACACCATGAAAAAGATGATCGAAAAAATCGTTGACGCCATCCTCGAACTCGTTGCCGGGTCTTTTGAAATAGGCCCTTGCAACCTCAAGGACGAGGAATTGTTCCCCGGCGCAGCCCGTCTGGGGGCCGCCGCCGGCTAGCAAATAGGACAGAGGACAGAAGACAAAGGACAAAGGATTGTTGCTTCGCACATTCCAAAGTCCAAAGTCCTAAGTCCTAAATCCTCTGTCCTCTGTCCTTTGTCCTTAGTCCTCTAGCAGAAAGGTTACGAAAATGAAATGGGAAAAGTTTGAAACCGGGTACGCGATGCCAGTGAAGAGCTGGTGCGAGAACTGCGAGGAGGGCGCCGTCAAGCAGGCTGTGAACCTCGCGCACCATCCGGCGCTTGTACATCACGTGGCGCTGATGCCGGACGCGCATCAGGGCTACGGCATGCCCATCGGCGGCGTGGTGGCGGCGAAGGGCGCCGTCATCCCGGCCGCAGTGGGCGTGGACATCGGTTGCGGCATGATCGCCACGGAGACGGACGTCCCCGCCGAGGCGTTCGCCGAGATGTCGTTCCGGCGCGCGTTCCAGGAGAAGCTCAAGGAGCGCATCCCTGTGGGCGAGGGCGAGTCGCACCGCGTCACGCAGGACTGGGAGGGCTTCGAGGAGTACACCGCGCACAACGGCATGCGCTCCAGCCTCTGGCCGTCGAAGCTCGACCGCATGAACCTCGGCACGCTCGGCGGCGGCAACCATTTCATCGAACTGCAGAAATCAACCGCGCTCGACGGTTCGGGCGACCCCGAAGGCGGCGCGAAGGTGTGGCTCATGATCCACTCCGGCTCGCGCAACCTCGGCAAGCGTATCGAGGAGCACTACCACCGCATCGCAGCACGCATGTGCGAGCGGTTCCATACCCCGTTGCCGGACAAGGACCTCGCCTTTCTCCCCATTGAGGAACCGACGGGCCATGACTACTTCACCGACATGCTCTTCGCCCTCCGCTACGCGAAGGAGAACCGCCGCCGGATGATGGAGGCGATGAAGGCGACGCTCGCCGAGTTCGTGCCGGGCGTGAACTTCATCCGCATGATCGACATCCACCACAACTACGCAGCGTTCGAGGAGCATTTTGGCGAGAAGGTGTGCGTACACCGCAAGGGCGCGACCTCCGCGAAGCTCGACGAGATCGGGATCATCCCCGGCTCGATGGGCACGGCCTCGTACATCGTGCGTGGACTGGGCAACCCCGATTCGTTCATGTCCTGTTCGCACGGCGCGGGACGCCGCATGAGCCGCATCGCGGCCTCCACCACGCTCACCGTGGAGGAGTGTGACAAGGCGATGGACGGCATCGTGTGCGAGCGCTGGCACAAGTACAAGGGCTTCGGCAAGGCGAAGGGCAAGCTCGACCTTTCCGAGGCGCCGCAGGCGTACAAGGACATCGAGGACGTGATCGCCTCAGAGCTCGACCTCGTCGAACCACTCGTCCGCCTCGTCCCCCTCGCCTCGCTGAAGGGCTAGTGCGGCCCCTGATCTCACGCAGAGGTGCAGAGAGGCAGAGAGCGCAGAGAGGTTTTTGAGTAATCACAAATTTGACCTCGGTGGTCAGATTTTGATACAATTCCTTTCTGATTGGGAAAGGAAGAACGATGGATAACCTAATTTTGACGGGCTACGGCTGGACCGAGTACGCGGTGGCGGCGGCGGTCGCACTGAAGGGCCTCGAAGGACTTGCCGATGTCGCGGGCGTCAGCAAGCGGCGTCTCCCGGAGTTGCTTGAGGCGACGGAAAAGGGCGTGCGGAACGTCTACATCCTCGGCGTGGCTCTCGGCGGCGACGAGGAGCGTCTCGCCGCCGCGCTGAAGGCCCTGCATCGGCGCGGCGTGGACGTGACGTGGATTAGCGCGGTGGCGGCGAGCGAGTCGCAGCAGCAGGAAGTGCTTCCGCTCATGAAGTCGGTCGTGGACGAGACGGTCTCTCTGCCGGAAGTGGTGGGTCGCACGTTCGACGTGGACGCTGCGCCGTTCATGCCATACGCGGAGGATGGCGGGCGCGTTTCCGCCGTCGTGCGCGACTACCGCGAGCTGTTCGAGGCGGCACAGTTCTTCTACCGCTACTATCAGCATGAAAAAGCATACGGCGCGGCGATCCGCAGTCTCGCCGCCGGCGTGCAGCCTGTTGCGTGGGGCGATGACGTGCGGCGCATTGTCGCGCACTACCGTCGCTACCGCGGGCGCGAGCTGGTGGGTAAGTCGCCGCAGATCAGGAGCGTGTCAACCGCATCGCGCTCTTCCCCGACGCGCGCGTGCTCATCCTCGGCGAGAGCGGCACGGGCAAGGAGACGGTCGCCCAGCAGATTCACAACAAGTCTCCGCGCGCGCGCGAGCCGTTCTATGCGTTCAACTGCGCGAGCGTGAACCCTTCGCTGCTGGAAAGCCGGTTCTTCGGACACGAGAAGGGCGCCTTTACCGGCGCCGACCGCGCGGCACCGGGTCTGTTTGAGCTGGCGAACGGAGGCACGCTCTTTCTTGACGAGATCGGCGAGATGCCGCTTGACGCGCAGGGCATTCTCCTGCGCGTCCTTGAGGGCGGGCGCTTCATGCGCATGGGCGGCAATGAGGAGCGCTACGCCGACGTGCGCCTCATCACGGCGACGAACCGCGACCTGCCCGCGCGCGTGCGCGAGGGGAAGTTCCGCGCCGACCTCTACCAGCGCCTCAACGTGGTGCAGCTGCGCATCCCCGCCCTGCGCGAACACAAGGAGGACATCCGCGACATCGCGGACGGTTGGTGGCTCGGCCATCACCACCGCCATCTCACCGACGAGCAAATCGCCGCGCTCATGGACTACGACTATCCGGGGAACGTGCGCGAGCTCCTCAACCTCCTCGACCGTGCCACGGTGCTGGCCGAAGATGATTTTGCCGCCCTTGTCGCGGAACACCGTGAGATGAACGCCGGCCTCGCGGACGGCCAAGCGGCCGCAGGCGCGTTGCCAGACGAGCTGGACGCGGTGATCCGCTGGCACGTGCGGCGCGTGTTCGACAAGTGCGGACAGAACCTCAGCCGAGCCGCCCAGGCACTGAAGGTCGCCCGCAACACCGCGAAGAAGTATTTGTGAGTGAGGGGATGACGTGAGACGATAGACGATAGACGAGCTCGTCTCATGTCTCACGTCTCATGTCCAACAGCATTAAACCATGATTTAACGGGCAGGTCCAATCCAAGGCCGAGCATGTAGTTGTAGAGGGCGAGCCGAAGGCCGCGGCCGAGGCGGTCCCAGTCGGGCGCGTTCGGCTCTTCGTATGGGATTTCGTTTCGCGCGAAGACGCGTCCGCGTGGATTCGCCACGGGCGGGATCCGTATGCCGAACTTCTCCGGCGCGCGGGCAATCGGCGAATGGACCGTAAGCGCGAAGCGGTGGAAGAACGCGGACTGCACCGAGCCTTCGCGGAAACGGTCGCGCACATACCGTAGCGCGGCGTATACCTCGCGTTCGGTCTGAGTGGGGAAGGCGTACATGAGGTAGGCGTGTACTAGGATGCCAGCGTCTGCGAACGCGCGCAGGGCCGCGCGCGCGGAGGCGAGCGTGATGCCCTTGTTCATCAGTTTGAGGAGGCGGTCGGTGGCGCATTCGAGTCCGCCAGTCACGGCAATGCATCCCGCCCGCGCCATGAGCCGCGCGAGCGCGGGCGTGAACGCGGTGTCGAAGCGCACGTTCCCCCACCAGCGGCATTTGAGTTTCCTGCGTATCAGCTCGCGCGAGAGATCGTGCGCGAGCTTGGGCGGAATGGCCTCGTCGGTGAAGTGGAAACCGTTTTCGCCCGTCTCGTCCACAAGCGCCTCCATCGCGTCTGCGACAGTGGAAGCGGACGGCATCTGGAAGCATTTGACGTAATCAAGTGAAACGTCGCAGAACGCGCACTTGTGCCAGTAGCAGCCACGCGCGAGCTGGATCTTTATCCAGCGTCCGTCGCTCCATAGGCGGTGCATCGGGTTCGCCGTCTCGGCGAGGTTGATGTACTGCGAGAGATCGATGCCGCGGTAGGAGGGGCACACGAAGGCAGGGACGTCCGCCTTCAGCCCGAGCAGGTCGCACCACGGTTTGTAGCCCTCATCGTACATCACCACGTCGAAGAAACGCCCGACGCGCTTGTCGTCGAGCGTGCGGAGTTCCGTGTTCACGTAACCGCCGCCGAGGGCGAGGCGCACGTGTGGCGCGAGACGCCGCACGGTGGCGGCGATGCGGAACGCGCCGAGGAGCGTGCCGGGGAAGGGACACGTCACGCCGACGATGGTCGGCTTTGTCTCGCGGAGGGCACGCGCCACGCGCGCCTCGAGGATGCGGTCCACGGGACTGCGTCTGCGGAGGCGGCGCAGAAGGGTGCCGAAGTCGGGTACGGCGGCACCGAGGTGCTCGGCGTAGCGGGAGAATCCGAAGTCGGGGTCGATCTCGTCGCGGATGGCGGCGGCGAGGTCGTCGAGGTAGAGCGAACAGAGCACCTTCGCGCGGTCCTGCGGGTCGGGTCCGAGCACGTCCGCGCGCGTGAGGCCTGTCCCCTCGGGGGCGAGGGAGTCGAAGGCGGGGCCTTCGGGGAGGTAACCTGGTTCGGCGAGCGTTTCGGCGTTGTCTGGCGCGCGGTCTTGGAGGAATGTGATCACCTCGTCCGTGAGGGGCTGTTCGCCGTAGGTACGCAGAACCTCCAGCGCGACCTCGATGGAAAGGTCGCGCTGGAAGGCGGACACTCCAAGGGACGTCAGCCAGCCGACGAGCTGCGTTGTGGCCGGATACGGCGTGTTAAGCTGCACGAACGGTGGCGTCAGGAGCAGAATTTTTTCGCGCGGGCGCATTGCTGGCGCTATTCTACCATATATTGGCATGGCCGCGCAATGGACTGTTTTATGGAGATTTTTCGTCTGCGGAAGCATCCCCCTTGCGCACGCGCCGTAATTCTGATAAAATATGCGCTTTCAAGTTTTGGAGAAAGTTTCAGAAATGGCAATCGTACTCGGCCTGCCGAAGGGCAGTCTTCAGGAATCGACCTTCGCGCTGTTCAAGCGCGCGGGATTCACTGTCACATGCTCTTCCCGTTCCTACATCCCTACGATCGACGATCCGGAGATCAAGTGCCGGCTGCTGCGTCCGCAGGAGATGAGCCGTTACGTGGAGCTTGGCCTCCTCGACGCGGGCATCTGCGGCTACGACTGGGTGTACGAGAACGGCAGCGACGTGCAGGAAGTGTGCGAGCTCAACTACTCGAAGGCCACGTCCAACCCGGTGCGCTGGGTGCTCGCGGTGCCGAACGACTCGAAGATCAAGAGCGTGAAGGACCTCGCGGGCAAGCGTATCTCCTCAGAGGCCGTGGGCCTCGTGAAGCGCTACCTGAAGAAGAACGGCGTGAAGGCTGACGTGGAGTTCAGCTGGGGTGCCACGGAGGTGAAGGCCCCTGAGCTCGTGGACGCGATCGTGGACCTCACGGAGACGGGCAGCTCGCTCCGCGCGAACAACCTTCGTATCGTCGATACGATCCTCACCTCCACCACGCGCCTCATCGCGAACAAGAAGGCATGGAAGGTGAAGGCGAAGCGCGAGAAGCTCGAGCAGCTGAAGATGCTGCTCCTGGGCGCGCTCGACGCGCAGAAGCGCGTGCTCATCAAGCTCAACGCCCCCGCGAAGAAGTTGGAGAAGATCACGGCCGCGCTGCCGGCCCTGCACGCGCCCACGGTGAACAAGCTCAACGACGCGGACTGGTTCGCGGTGGAGAGCGTTGTGGAGGAGCACCAGGTGCGCGACCTCATCCCCGTCCTGCGCGCCGCCGGCGCCACGGGCATCATCGAGCTGCCGCTAAACAAGGTCATTTTCTGATGCGTGGCGCGAAGGCGCCGCCAATCAATCGTCAACCACGAGCAAACCAAAGAAAAGGAGAACGCGATGGGTTCCATCAAGAAGAAGCGCCGCAAGAAAATGTCGAAGCATAAGTACGACAAGCGGATGAAGGCGCAGCGCCACAAGAACAAGTAAGCTCCTTTGAGCAAATGGAAAATGGGAAATGGAAAGTTAATGTTTCATTTTCCATTTTTCATTTTCAAACCAATTGCAAAACCTGTTGGAGGAAAGTTTTATCCATGTAGAACAGGTAAAACATGCAAAACAGGCTGATGTTTTATATGTTTTACATGTTCTACATGGACAGTCAAAAAGATTTTGCAACTGGGAATATGAGGATGGTTTTGATTACTTTCGCTGCATGGTAGGGCGGTTTCGACGAAACCGCCGCAATCGGCGGCATCATCGATGCCGCCCTACCGTGTTGTGTAAAAGTTATTTTGGACAACACCTAAGAAGATTCACAAGGAAAGTTTGGCAAAAGGAAGGAATGAAAAAGATGCAAAAGAAACTGGTTGTAATCGGCGCCGTTGCGGCGGTTGCCGTATCTGCATGCACGGCGGCCGAGGTCGGTTCGGCCGTGTCGCCGGACGGACGGAATGCCATCCGCCTGCACGCCGCCCCGCTCGCGTATGAGGTTTTGCGCGACGGCGTCGTGGTTGCCGCGAAGTCGGGAATCGGCGTGTGCCTTGACGGCAAGTGCCTCGTGAAGGGCATTTCAGATGCGGCGTCCGTCACGAAGCGGGCGCTTGCGGGGTCTGTCCCCGCTCCGACCTACAAAAAGGCGGGCGTCAGCCTCGCGGGGAACGAGACGCTCGCGGACTTTGGCGATTTCGCGGTGCGGCTCGTCGCGCGCAACGACGGCGTCGCGTATCGTCTGGAGTTGAAGAAGGCCGGCATCATCACGAACGAGAAGGCAGACCTCACGGTCCCGAAGACCGCCCGCTGCTGGTACAACCGCACGTCCCGCAGTAGCCTTGGCTGCGAGGAGACCGTTCCGCAGTTTTCCGATGCCACCGTCCTCAAGACGGATGCGAAGGCTGCTTTTTACCTCCCGTTCGCGTATTCAGTCGGAGGTAAGACTGTGGCGGTTACGGAGTCCGGTCTGAAGGACTATCCCGCGCTGTATTTCGGCGACGTGGAGCAGACCGATGCCGGCGCACGGCTCTCGTCTCTTTTCGCGAAGTACCCCAAGGCGACGACCCGCGTGGGCGGATGGGGCAAGGAGAAGGGGCTCAAGACCGGCGGACGCTGGGTGCGCGTGACGGAGACGGAGAACTTCATCGCGAAGGCAGATGCTCCGCGCGCGTTTCCGTGGCGCACGTTCATCCTGGCCGATTCGCCGTCGAAGCTCTGCGAGGCGGATATCGTGTATGCACTCGCGGAGCCTGTCGCGTCGGGCGCGGACTTCTCGTGGGTCAAGCCCGGCAAGGTCGCGTGGGACTGGTGGAACGCCTTCGACAACAAGGGCACCGAGAAGGGCTGCACGACCGAGGGCTACAAGCGTTTCATCGACTTCGCGGCGAAGGCCGGCGTCGAGTACGTGATCTTCGACGAGGGGTGGAGCGAGGCGCTCAACATCTGGAAGTACAGTCCGCGCGTAGACGTCCCGTATCTCATTGAGTACGGCAAGAAGAAAGGCGTGGGCATTATCCTCTGGATGGCGTGGGCGCAGATGTACGGCGAGGAGGAGCGCGTGGCGGAGTATTTCTCCAAGCTCGGCGCCAAGGGCTTCAAGGTCGACTTCATGGACCGCGCCGACGCGGAGGTGACTGCGTTCCTCGAACGGTGTGCGAAGGCGTGCGCGAAGCACAAGCTCCTCGTGGACTACCACGGCGTGTACCGTCCGGTGGGCCTCCACCGGACGTATCCGAACGTCATTAACTACGAGGGCATCCACGGCCTCGAGCAGATGAAGTGGGCGCCCGCCAACAAGGACATGGCGCACAACGACGTCGCGGCCTTCTTCCTGCGCCTGACCGCGGGTCCGATGGACTACACGCCAGGTGCGATGGACAACTATCCGATCGGCGCGTACAAGGGCAACGGACGCAACCCCGGCTCGGTGGGAACGCGTTGCCACCAGATGGCGCTCATGGCGCTCTACGAGGCGCCGCTTCAGATGCTGAGCGATTCCCCGACGAAGTACGAGAAGAACATGGAGTGCTTCTCGTTCATGGCGGCGACGCCCGTCGTGTGGGACGCCACGGTCGGCCTCGGGGGATGTCCGGAGTCGTTCGCCGCCGTTGCGCGCAAGGCGAAGGACGGTTCGTGGTATGCCGCTGGAATCACGAACAAGGACGCGCGCGACTTCGAGCTGAAGACCTGTTTCCTCGGCGACGGGGAATGGAAGGCGGAGCTGTTCAGGGACGCCGACGTGGCGGATACCCAGCCGACGAAATACGTCCACGAGACGCGGACGGTCAAGGCCGGAGAGATGCTGAAGTTTCACATGGCTTCTGGCGGCGGCTTCGTGGTCAGGTTCTCGAAATAAAGAGTCCTAGAAGTTAAGGGCGCAAGGCGATGAAAGCGAAAGTGTCGGCAATCGTTTTTCTGGCGGTATGCTATCTATGCCTGCCGGTCGTGGCAACAGCTGCGACTGCTGGCGATACCCAACTCGGCGTGCCGCCGGAACATGAGATGTGGCAGCGCCCCGTTGAACTGTGCAGGGGCGTCACGCTCAGGGCATACGCGCTGGACGAGCCACAGCTGATGAAGGCGTTTGTGGCGCGGATAAACCTCGACGAACCCGGCATCGGCTTCACCGCAACCGACCGCGACGAGAAGTGGGGCGAGCCGATGCCCGACTACACGAACAGGACCGTGCTGATCCACACGAAACGCGAGACGACGCCCAACTTCATGATGCAGCGCAGGGCGGCGGGCGAACCTGTCGTGCTGGCGGTGAACGCCACTCCGTGGGGGCCTTGGGACTGCGCGGCGGCATTTCGTTCTACGTACGCGTCGCTCGGGGGATGGAACGTCTCGCACGGCGTAGAACTGTCGCAGTCCAAAAGGCCAAGGAGGGGGGCTCTCTTCGTCGTTTACAAGGATGGCAAGGCGGATATTGTCACGTCCGTCGCGGAAAATCGCGCAAAGGACGTTGCATTCGCGTTCGGCGGGTTCGGCCTCATCATGACGAATGGCGTGCCCACGGCCTACGCGCGCCGTCTGAAGAATCAGGCGCCTGCGCAACGTACTGCGTTCGGACTCGACGCAAGTCGAAAGACGCTCGTGCTGCTCGTCGTGGATGGTCGTAAGCCGAACTACAGCATCGGCGCCTTCGGGATGGATCTTTACGAAATCCTGCGCAGGGAAGGCGTGACGGACGCAGTCAACATGGACGGCGGCGGCTCCTCCACGCTCACCGTTTTTGACGCAAAGCGCGGGAAGCCGTGGACGTTCACCCGTTCAAACCCTCGCCGCAACGCCTTGAACGTGGGGATCACGCTCAAAGGCGCATCCAATAAAGCGCAATAGCCTTCGCAAGACAGGCCTCAGTATCTATTGAATCATCACGTGGACGTGATGATTATGTGATGATTATGTGAAATCCATGTGATGATTATCACGTGGAGATTGGGTATACTGATTGCGCTAACGGTAACTAGAGGTGCTAGAATGGCTAGAAGTGCTAGAGTGGCTAGAGAAGCTAGAAGTGCTAGAGAGGCTAGAATTTCTAGATCTAGTGCCACTAGCCCATCTAGTTCTGCTAGATATTCTAGAACCACTAGCATTTCTAGCCCCTCTAGCCCCACTAGAAAGGATCACCCATGAAACCTGAATTACCGATACTCAAAAAACAAACCAACTGGCAGAACCTCTACTTCTACCAGAAGACCGTGGTGCTCTACCAGATGACGGTCGTATTCTGCAAGCGGTTCCTGCCGAAATTCGGCGACCGCACGGTCGATCAGATGGTGCAGGCGGCGCGGAGCGGCAAGCAGAACATCGTCGAAGGATTCGCCGACGGCGTAACTTCCACGGAAATGGAGCTCAAGCTCCTGAACGTGGCGCGCGCGAGCATCAAGGAGCTCAAGGAAGACTATCTCGACTACTTGCGGGCGCATGGGTTGTCCCTTTGGCAACCGAAGCTCCATCCGCGCTATGACGGAATGCTGAGATTCTGCCGCGTGCGTAACATGCTTGATGACTACGAGCCTTACTTCCCCAAATGGAGCGCAGAGGAATTCGCCAACTGCGCCAACACGCTTTGCCACATGGTGGATCGAATGATGAGCACACACATGGCGAAAATGGCCGAGGACTTCAAGGAAAACGGCGGCATCCGCGAACGCATGACCGCCGCCAGGCTAGGCCGCCGACAAACCCAAAACGAAGAGATCGCCTCGCTCAAGGCGGAAGTCGCCACCCTCAAGGCGGAAATCGCCAGATTGAGGGGAGCGCGCAACGGCGAGAAATCAACGAACCCCGGCCACGGCTAATGTCTAACTCTGCCTGGCGATGGCGTGGGAGAGGACGGCGAGGGGCTGCGCGAGGTCGACGTTCTGCACGATGACGCCCTCGGGGACGGAGAGCTGCGCGGACGAGAAGTTCAGGATGCCGCGCACGCCGGCCCCCACGAGCGTCTCCGCGCACGCCTGCGCGGCGGCGGTGGGCACCGTGAGAATCGCGAGATGCACCTTGAGGCGGCGGACGAGCCGCGCCATCTCCGCAAGCGGACGCACCTTCACGCCGTGCACCGTAGAGCCCGCGAGGCGCGGGTTCGCGTCGAAGGCGGCGACGATGGAGAGGTTCTGCTCCTTGAAGCCCGCATAGCCGAGAAGGGCGCTGCCCAGGGAACCGGCGCCTACGAGCACCGC
>CADCOC010000053.1 GCA_902802945.1 uncultured bacterium
TGCTCGCCTCCCGCCTGTAGGCGGCCGTCTCCTTCTTTTTTTTCATGGTGAAAGTAATTATACTTATATTTTCGGCGGAAGTCAAGGGGGTTCCCGCACTTTTCGACAAAAAAGTTTTCGGGCCGACCCGCCGCCATGGCGAAATCGGCCCGATTCTGGCGCATCCAGACTGTCTAATGCCCGTGCGACTTATTTAGCCATTTGGAATCTCTGGGCTAGAGTGGTTAGCGTGCGGGTGGAGGGTGTGTGGTTGTGCGCGGGTGGACGTGTCCTCGTTCGGCGCTCTCGCCGCTTCGGCGGGAGGCGGGCGGCTCAGCGTGACGCCTCGCCCCACCCGTCCCGCCCCTGCTTTGCACATGCGGACGCCAAGTTAAGGCATGAAAAAATGAGCCACTACCGAAGTTCATTCATTTTGCAGTCGCCAGGAAATAGGGCAGGCGAGAAAGAGGAAGTAGCACATCAAAGCACGAGCGTTGCGACGGACGGGAAGTGATCGCTCGGATAGAGCTTCGTGCCGGGGCGCGTGTCGGAGACCGTGCGGTAGTCCAGCACCGTCGTGCCGGGCGAGACGTAGATGTAGTCGATGCGCTTCATGTCGGACTTGTCGCCGGGAATGCTTCTCTGGTCGATCGGCTTCTTGAGCGCCTCCACGATCGAAAGCTCATTCTCATACCAGTGCCAGAAGTTGAACGTCCGCCACGAGCCCTGCGGCGGCGTCTTGGAAAGGTAGATGGCGTCGGTGAGGAGCTTCGACACGGACTTAGCCGGTTTCTCGTACTCCAGGCAGTTGTGGTCGCCGACGAACACGATGGGCGCGCCCCTGCCGAAGTCATTCATGCGCTCGATGATGAGCAGCATCCCCTTCTCGCGCGCCTTCTCGCTCTTGTGGTCCGTGTGGGTGTTGGCGAAGGAAAACGTCTTGCCGGTGGCCTTGTCCTTCAGGACGGCATACGTGCAAATCCGCGGGAACGCCGCGTTCCACGACTTCGAACCCGGTACGTCCGGCGTCTCGGAGAGCCAGAACGTGCCGTTCGTCACGGCCTCGAAACGGTCGCGGCGAAACGCCACGGGCGACGCCTCGCCGTTCACGCGGTCCGCGTTCCGTCCCTCGCCGGTGAACGCATAGTCCGGGAACCGCCGCTCCAGCCATTTGCGCTGGTCCGGCAGCACCTCCTGGAATCCGACCACGTCGGGGTTCTCGCGCTCGACCGTGCGCGCAAAGTCGTCGCGCCGCGCCTTCCAGTTGTTGTCCGGGGACTTCTTGTCGCCCGCCGAATAGCGGACGTTGTACGTCATCACGCGCACCTGTGGCACCTTCGCCGCCGGGCGCACTTCGGCCGCGCCCAAGGCAACGCCGGACAGTACTGAGACTACAGCAGAACAAGCGATTCGATTCATTGCAACACCTCCATTATTTGTCGTAAAACGAGGATATTGTAGCATTTTTTATCCCCTACGCCAACAACATTTAGCACCTAAGTAGAAATCGGGCGCTCGGGTGTGCGAAGGAACATTGTAATCCGACGGAAGATTGTGTATACTGTCCGCCACATCTCATTCGGTGGTCGAGTGGGATGTTCATGAAACAGGATGGAAAGAAAAATGACAGTGAGAAGCCTGGTTATGGGTGCCCTTGCCGCATTCTCGGCAACGACAATCTGCGCCGCGAATTCGCCGTGCAGGGAGATCCGGTTCGAGCCGTTGCCGATGAAGTTCGGCGACGCGGCGCAGAGAGGAAGCCCGTACTCAAAGGATCCTACCGTGATCCGCCATAACGGACGCTACCTCATGTACTACTCGATCAGGAACTACGACAAGAAGCATTTCCGCAAGGGCGACCTTCCCGCCAAGCGAAACTCCTGGTGGGGCGCCGTCGCCGAAAGCACCAACCTCGTCAATTGGACGCGCATCGGCGACATCGAGATCGAAGGCGGCCGGTTCACTTCCGCCGCCGTCGCGCCGTGCGTGAAGAAAATCGACGGGAAAATCCACATGTTCCACCAGGCCCATTACCAACCCGACAGAAATGCCAAGGACTGGGGATGCACGAGCAAGAACGCCCAAATCTGGCACGCCACGAGCGAGGACGGCATCCACTTCACGTGCGACGGCTCCGTGCCGGCGTTCGCGCCGACAAACAACTGGTCCATCCGCCGTGCGATCGACGCCGAAGTGTACAGGGTCGGCGACCGCCTGATGCTCATGTACGCCACGCGCGACCCGTCGAGCAAATGGCAGATGCTCGGCATGGCGTGGGCGAAGTACGGCGGCGGATACGGCGGTGGCAAGTGGACGGAGATCACCATCGACGCGCCGTTCTTCAGGCCCGACCTGCCATGGGAGATGCACTGCATCGAGGCGCCGACGGTCGTGGAGCACAACGGCATCTGGTACATGTTCTACGCGGGGGCGTACAACCACGAGCGACAGCAGATCGGCGTGGCGTGGTCGGCAGACGGCGTGCATTTCACCCGCTACCGCAACGAGCCCGTGTTCCCGCATGGCGCAAAGGGCTCGTGGAACGAATGGGAGAGCGGACACCCCGGACTTTTCGTAGACGACGACGGGCAGGTCTACCTGTTCTTCCAGGGGAAGTCTACGCTCAAAGGCGACTACAGCCTTTCCTGTGCGAAGGTGAAGTTCGTGGATTGACGTGTGTTGAACGCCTTGCCGTTCAAGAACACGCAGTTGCGGAACACGTTATCCCGCGCAATCGTCACATGATTTCGTTGAGCTTTCGGAGGAGCGGGGCGAGAAGGTCGAGTGATTTCTTACCGGGTGACGTTTCGAGGGAGCTGTTGACGTCAAGCACGTCTGCGCCAGTCGCGTAGGCTTCGGCGATGTTGTCGACCGAAAGCCCGCCCGCGAGGATCGCCTTCTTCCCGGCGGACTTGACAACCGCGACGCGCGACCAGTCGGAACGCACACCCGTGCCGCCGAGCTGCTCCCCCTTCACGCCGTCGATGAGAATGCCGTCCGCAACTGTCGCGCACGGGTCGCCGCCGTCGTCAAGCAGCCACACCTCGCGTCCACTCGCCTTCACGGCGGCGACGTCCGCCGGCACGTAGCGTCCGTGCAGCTGCACCACGTCAAAGCCCACTTGATCCGAGATGCGCAGGATGTCCGCCACGGGACGCGGCGTGAACACGCCCACCATGTAAGGAGAGGCGCGATAACGCACCGAGGCGACGATTTCCGCCGCCTTGTCGGGCTTGATGCCGCGCGGGGACTTGGAAGAGAAGATGAACCCGAGGTATTCAACTCCAACCATCGCCGCCCGGCTCGCAAAATACCCGTCTGTGATACCGCATATTTTCAACATGTCTGTAGCCTTTCCTTTTGGGACACGGCAAAAGTATACCAAATCACCTCCATGGCGGGGAAACTATTCAGCCATTTATTAACTCAGGATCTCCGCGTCCCCGCCAATTTATGGTATAATTACGGCCTATGACAGAAAAGGAGTCTATATGATCCTCGCGAAAAAAGCGCTCGTGACCGGCGCCGCCGGCTTCCTCGGTTCCCACCTCTGCCGCCGCCTTCTTGCGGACGGCTACGAAGTGACGGGACTAGACAACCTGTTCACCGGCACGAAGTCCAACATCTACGATCTCTTCGGCAACCCGAAGTTCTCGTTCGTCCTCCACGACGTGACGCAGCCCTTCTGGGGACAGTTCGACGAAATCTACAACCTCGCCTGTCCCGCCTCGCCTATCCACTACCAGAAAAACCCCGTGGAGACCACGAAGAGCTCCGTACTCGGCATGATGAACGTGCTCGACCTCGCGCTCAAGACGAAGGCGCGCGTGCTGCACACCTCCACGAGCGAAGTGTACGGCGACCCGCTCATACACCCGCAGGTGGAGTCCTACTGGGGCAACGTGAACACGATCGGCATACGCTCCTGCTACGACGAAGGCAAGCGCTGCGCGGAGACTCTCTGCTCCGACTACCGCCGCGAATACGGAGTGGACGTGCGCATGGTCCGCATCTTCAACACCTACGGACCCAACATGCACCCGAAGGACGGCCGCGTGATCTCCAACTTCATCATGCAGGCGCTCGCGAACCAGGACATCACCCTCTTCGGCGATGGTTCGCAAACCCGTTCCTTCCAGTACTGCGACGATCTCATCGAGGCGTTCCGCAAGTACATGGAGCTCGACCGCGCGACGGTTGACACCTTCATGGCCTCCCACGGCCTCGGCACCGCCGTGATCAACACCGGCAACCCCGGCGAGTACACGATCAAGCAGCTCGCCGAGGAAACGCTCCGCCAGCTGCCGGAATCCACTTCCAAGCTCGTCTATGCCCCGTTGCCGAAGGATGATCCGAAGCGCCGCAAGCCGGACATCACGCTAGCCAAGAAGCTGCTCGGCTGGGAACCGAAGGTCCCGCTCCAGGAAGGCCTCGCCAAGACGATTGCCTACTTCCGCAAGCTTGTCTAATCCGGGAGGGTCGCGCTTGTCGTGACCGCCGCTCACTCGGTGTAGTCGTCCGCGATCCCGAAACCGCGCGGGCCGTATATTCCGTTGCCGGAACTTATGAAGGCCGAGTAGGTCTGCTTGTCAACCCATCCCTTCGCGCCGCCCGATTTGTAGGGTTGGTGGAATTCTTCAACGTGTCCGTCAAGGAACGCCATGTTGCAGTGGCGCCAAGTTCCCCACCCGTGGCGGAACGCCTGCGTGCCCGCCTTGCGAAGCGAAGCCGACGACTTGTCGTATTCCTTGTCCTGAATGGGGGCACGCATGAACTTGTTAGGTCCGCCCGCGTAGCCGCCGTCGCCAAACACGACAACTGACGCAGGGTTCTTGATCTCGCTCCAAGCTGTTGGATAGAACCGTTTGCTGGAGTCGTTCTCCACATAACCTAGGTAGCAGACGTTGTAGTTGTAACCGGTGATGTGGTTGCCGTCCCAGTTGTCGCTCTTGGAATCGCATTTCGGGCAACTGAAGAGAGAGTCGGCGTTTATGCCGCCGAACATCTCTCCGCAGCGCCATCCCATCTCGCCCGTCTTCTTTATGAAGTCCCAGCAGAACGAAGAATACTCTTTCCAGCTCTCGGCGCCATGCAGCGCTGGATTTTCGCGGGGGAATATCAATTCGTATGTCTCGTTCTGCCAGTAACCCCTGTCATGGTCCTGCGGCGAAATGGATCCCCACGGCAGATACCCTTCCCGCATCGCATAGCCTTGACACGCAACCGCGAGCTGGTGGAGGTTGGTCTTGCACTTCGCGCTTAACGCGCGTTCGTGCACGGCCGAGAGAGTTGGAACCACAATCGCCGCCGCGATGGAGACCAGCCCCAACACGATCATCATTTCAAGGAGTGTGAAGCCCCTTTTCATTCATCCAAGGCGAGTTTGAAGAACGCGCCTTCACCCTTCGGCACAGTAAACGTGTTAAGCCAAGTTCCGTCGCCCTGCGATTCAGACGACACCAGCGTCGGCACAACGGACTTCCATCCAGCGTCAAGCGAGGACGACTCCTTCACCACAAGCCCCTTTGGCGTAACCGTCATCTGCTTCGGCGAAAGCATCTTGATAACATGCTCCGTCTCTCCCGGCTCAAACGATACGACCTTGAACGGCACGTTCACTGCCGCTGTATCGGTCGGCGCAAGCCCATACACGCAGTTAATTCCGTTGGGCAAACCATTTGCCGCAATCGCATCCGGCGTCGCTTGCCACGCCGTCGCCCAGTCCGTGTAATGCCGCTCGCGCCAAAGCTCGTACCCCGTGGCCGGTCTCACGTCCGCCACGGCGTCCACCTCTGGTTCCGAAAAAAGCCAGTCTCCGTCCCAGTCTCCCTCTTCATCGAATTTCATCTCCGCGCTACAAGAGATTTTCACGTAGCGGAACCACTTGTGCCCGCCGTGCGCGGCATCTGCTGGCAATTCGTTTCCGTCCTCATCAACTGCGTCGGCCAGGTCGTAACCTGCGCCGCCGGCCGATCCGTTATAGCGCTGGCACAGCTCGGCAAGCGTCAACCCCGCGCAGTCGGAGAAACTGATGCGCGGATCGACGGGAAATGTCGGGTCCGTCGGCGCGCCCCACCAGAGGTTTCCCGAATAGAGGTTCGTATCGGCGTTCGTCGGGTCATAGCGGTGGCCGAGCGTGGGCGCAAAACCATCAGAGGTTCGCCAGCTGTCGCTCCCGTACCAGGGGCCATCAGGGTCTTGTGCCACTTCCACGACGGACTCTTCGGGAAACCCCTGAGCCGTCAGACGGCATGTGGCCGGGTCATCCAGTGCCGTCATGCCCGTCGTCGTGGACTTTGTGCAGCCGGCGTTGCCGAACACGAGGAAGTCGACGCCGAACGGGTTGTCTGGATCGTCCAGAACGTCATGGTCGAACGCAATGACCACGTAGCCTGGCTCCTCGTCGTCTGGCGAGATAAGCGAGAGATGCATCTTGCTGCTCCCAAATGCGGGCACAACAGGATTGACTACGCCGCCGTATGCGCTAGAAGATACTCCCCCCATGTTACCGGAATAAAGAGGGACATATTGCACCGGAGGGCCAAGGACATTCGCCGATTTGTTGAAGTATGGATTCTTTTCCCCTGTCACACAATCTACGACCTCCGCTCCAAACGGCGACTCTGCCGCTACACAGAAGGTAGCGGCTAGAATTAGATTCAGTAAAAGGCCATGCCTATTGCACATGAGATAATTTTATCCTTATTTTGCCGACTCGTCAATATCGGACACACGTACCTTGTAGAATTCGCCAGAAACGGTGGTGTCCCTCGCCTTCTCAAGCACAACCCTCCCTTTTTCCGCGCGCACCCATTCCGTCGGAGCGGAGAACCCTGCGGTCAGGTTCGTAGAAACCGCAAGCCCGTAGTAGAGTCCGTCGATTACGTTTCCCGGCACAACTGTGACAGTTGTATCGCTCACCGTTAACGGGGATTCCAGCAGCACGTCTGAAGCAACAAGCGCTGGCGCCGCCGTCGCATTGAGCTTTAACGATATGGAGCCAACGGAAGCAACCATGTCAAAGTGCGTCGGCACCTCGTATGTTTGAAGCGTACCGTCCGCAACTGCCCCAACAGTCACGGTCTTTGTGTTTTGATTGACGCTAGACTGCTCGGGCAACATCACCGAACCGCCGCCACGTGCCGCATCAAATGCAGCATCAAGGCTTGAGTATGTTGCACCGTCGACAACTGGCAGAGCCCTCACAATGGACTGAGAGGGGGTTGCAGGTTCAATAGACGCATCGAGCGTCTCCAGGTAATCGTCTTCGTTGTAGGCGAAGATGTTCCAGGCTCCATTAATCGGCTTGATTTGATCTATAAGAAGTTCCGAGTAGGTATATGCAGAGGTGCCCGTGCGATAGAATTCGTCAGGCTCGGTCAAACTTGCGAAGTAGTGATATATCCATGTACTCCAATCATCAGGATCAACGTAATCCGTCTCGTACGGGGCAATCCATGCATCGTCATCGGACGCGGTGTAGTTGTTCCAGTCATACGAGACGCCTCCGACATCTGCGACGTCGTAGCCGAACGAATTCATACTGTATCCCCAGGACTCTTTCGGAATATACGGCACAAGCCTTTTGTCAATCGCGGCAATCTCTTTGAGCACCTCCATCATCACTGGTGCCTCGCCGTTCCAGCGATAGCCCCATGCGCGCGTCATGCCCTCCCCCCAGGAAATCGCGATGCCGGCCACGTTCGTGCCGGATCCGATCCAATACGTGATGTCGCCGAGGCGGAACGTGCGCATTGCCTGAATTGGCGTATAGAAAGGCTCGTAGTCATTTTCTATATATGACCAATCTTTCATGTTCATCTCAAATTCTGCGAAACTCACGAGCAGCCATTGACCGCTAGTCGGGAACAAGCCCGCCGTTCCCAGATCCGACAGTTTCCACTCCAGTTCGTCGAAGTCTTCTCCAGTTGCGTAGGCTACAGCCCAGTCTGCGCCGATCATGTAACCTGTCGGCTCGTCGATATCCTCATCTTCGAACTCGCTCATGTCGTACTCGTACCATGATTGCGGGAACAGATCGTCCTCGTCCGATTTAGTATATGTCTTTCCGGTTGCGAAAGTCCCACCGTCATCGTCAATGTCGTAGGCAAAGCCGTTCACCCATCCGCTGGACGCGATAAAAGTCGTAAAGCGCGGATCATCCGCCGCGATCTCCTCCAGGATGTCTTTGAAACTCGGCGCGTCACCATTCCATCTGTACCCCCAGACAAACGAGCTGTCGTCAGCGTCATCGTCGTTGAAGTTGACGACGACGGCACAGTTGTTCGTGCCGCTACCGACCCAGTACGCGATGTCGTCGAATGTATACACTTCCTCGGCGGCCCTCGCCGCCGAAACGGAGAAAGAGACGGTGGCACACAGCGCCGCCGCCGCGATATTCATTTTCATGTCTGTACTTTGCCTTTCAAGCGAAGGATCATACACGCGGCGGGGAGCGTCTCCTGGCTTCCGGCTTCATGCCTCCTCCGCATCCTTCGCAGGGCCACCCGGCCCCACTGGTCAGCGCGAATTCGTATCCGGTTACAGTTGCGCGACAGCTCCCGACTTTCACGGGATTCCGTTTTCCCAGTCGCAAAAACGGCGCGTATTATACGCTTTTCCGCGCCAATGTACAAGCCGCAAGCGTCCAAATTCGACGGAAGGCAAATCACTTGCCCTTGCCTGATCCGCCCGACAGCTCTACGAGGTCGGCGAGGATGTTGAGTGCCTCGTCCAAAACAACGTCTTTTCCGCGCTTAGGCAGACCGTTCTTATCGCAGGCGTCAGCGTCTGGAACGACATCAACATCAAGGCCATTAAAGCCGACCTTGTCCACACCGCACTGTAGATCGCGACGCTTCTGCGCCTTGAACGCGGCGTAGTCGAGCGGCAGAGACTTGCGGTTGCAGGCCTCCGCCACGCCGCGCACTTTCTGCAGATGCGCCTGAAAGACGGTGTTGGTCGCCTGGCGCGCGGCAGACCGGCGCGCAAGCTCCGGCACGTACCGTTGCACGTCGCCCGCCTTCTCGTACTTGACGGCGGCGACCTTCGTCCAAGGAAGCGCGTTGGGCAGGTTGTTTTCGCCCAGTTTCGTGATGCCGTCGAGGACGGACGGCAGTCTTATATCCGAGGCCACTCCCTTCACCTGCGTTGAAGATCCCGTTACTCGGTAGAAGAACCCGCGCGTGACGAGAGCCCCGCCCCGGCGTTTGCCGAGTTGGATGACTTCCTGCATGGACCCTTTGCCGTGAGTCTGCCTGTCGCCAAGGATCACTGCGCGCCCACGGTCCTGCAGCACGCCTGAAACCAGTTCCGAGGCGCTCGCGCTCCCGCGGTCGATCAAGACGACCATCGGCCTTGAGTACCATCCGCCGCCAGCTATTCCTGGCAGGCCGGACAGCTCCATTGGCTTGTCGCCGTCATCGTCGTCCTGAATCTGCGCGACCGCTCCGGCATCCATGAAGACAGATGAGAGCATGAGCGCCTCAAGAAGACTCCCCCCGCCGTTGCCGCGCAGATCAAGCACCAGACCGCGCGCGCCCGCTTGCTCCAACTTCTTGAGTTCCTCGTTCACGTCGGCCGTTGCACTGCGTACGCTCTTGAAAAGGTCCAATATGGAGACGGCCTGCATCCCGTAGAAAAGCGGAAGCTTGACGTAGCCGAGCTTTAAGGTGCCTCCACCAGGCTTCACGGTCTCCAGACGGCCCTTCGCGGCGTTTTTTTCCAGCTTCACGATCCCGCGCACGAGATCGATGCGCGTACGCGCGCCGCCACCGTCGGCTGTTACGACTTCCAATACGACTTTCGTCCCCTTCTTGCCGGAAATCATTCTGATTGCCTTCTCGCCCGGCACTCCCTTACCGCTTTTTATTGGGCCATCCCCTTCGCCCACTCCCACGATTCTGTCACCGGGCTTTAGACGCCCGTCGCGCGCGGCCGGTCCGTCAGGCATGATCGCCAGCACGTACAGCCCCGTCCGGCGCGTGTCAATGGTCACGCCGATGCCGCAGAATGAGAGCGACATCTCCCCCTCGAACATTTTCTGAAGCGCAGGACTGAGATAGTGCGTGTGCGGGTCGTATGATGCGCCTACGGACGTCATGTAACGCTCAAAGGCGGCAAGGTCGTCCTGTTCTCCCAGCGCGTCTACCTGCTGGGCGTAGTCTTCCGCCAGCGCACTGGCGATTTCGGCCAATGACACCTTCTTCCCGCCAGACTTCTCCGCATCTAGTTCAGCCTCGACGAGACGTTCCAGAAGCTCGGTGCGCAGCTTGCGCCGCCAGAGCTCATTACGTTCGGCCTCCGTCTTCGGCCATCCGCGCCCTTCCCCGCTGAACACGTACTCGCCCGTCGTTGGACGCCGCAGCTCTGCCTCGAATCCAGAGTCGGCCGTGATTTTGGCGAGTTCGTTCGTCGCGAAGATGGCGCAGTCGCGCGCTCGCGCCGCGTACACGCGGTACACCTCCTCGCCAAAGGAGATGTCGCGCTTGAGCAAAGCGTCGTCGATTGCACGGCGCATCGGCTCAAACGCGTCGATGTCCTTCTGGTAGAAATAGCAGTGCTCTTCGTCGTAGCTTTCAACGAGATTCTTCCATGCCTTCTCCGAATGCGCGTCGTCGATGAGCGTCTTCGAGACGTGCTTTTTTCCGAGAAGGCTCACGAACTGCCGCGCGATGCCGGCGCGCCGCGCGGCTTCTTCGGCAGCATCCTCCCCGCGGCCCGTGTGCGCTGCCCCCAAAAGGAGCAGCGCGGCCGCGAGGGGGACGATTAGCCTAGTGCGCTTCATCTTAAACGCGCTTGCTCTGGACGTCGCGCTCGTACTTGAGCACGTCCGCCATCCACGCCTCGTTCGCCGGGAGCTTCGCGCGGGCGCAGAACTCCTCCCACACGGCGGCGAAGGGATAGCTCTTGAGCTCCTCCTGGAGCACGAGCTGCTCGGTGAACTGCTCGCCGTCCTGGAGCGCCTTCAGCGTGGCCGACGGCTCGAGGAGCGCTTCGAGTAGCGCCTTCTGCATGTTGCGCATGCCGAGCACCCACGCGGCCACGCGGTTGATGGAGGCATCGAAGTAGTCGAGCGCCACGATGAAGTTCTCCGGGCCCATCCGCACGATCTCGTGCGCGGCGTTGCGCAGGTCGTCGTTTACGCGGATCACGTGGTCGGAGTCCCAGCGCACGGGACGCGAGATGTGGAACGCGACCTTGCCGAAGAACATGAGGAACGAGCTGATCTTGTCCGCAACGTTCTCGGACAGGTGGAAGTGGCCCATGTCGAGAAGCGCGAGGATGCCCTTCTTCATCGCGTAACCCATCACGAACTCGTGCGAGTTCACGGTGTAGCTCTCGAGGCCGATGCCGAAGAGCTTCGACTCGAAGGTCGGAATCACGAGCTTTTTGTTGTACTTGTACTTGAAGATCTTGTCGAGCGAGTCTGCCATGCGCTGACGCGGCCCAAGGCGGTCGCTCGGCTCGTCCTTGTAGCCGTCCGGACACCAGAAGTTGATCGCGCAGGGCGTGCCAAGCTCCTTGCCGAAATACTCGGCGATCTTGAGGCACTGGATGCCGTGCTTCACCCAGAACGCGCGCACCTTCGGGTCGGGGCTTGAAAGCGTGAGCCCGTTCGCCGCGAGCGGGTGCGAGAAGAACGTCGGGTTGAAGTCGAGGCCCACGCCGCGCTTCTTAGCCCACGCCACCCACGGCGCGAAGTGCTTCGGCTCGATCTTGTCGCGGTCCGCCACAGTGCCCTCGTGGATGCCGTAGCAGGCGTGGAGGTTGACGCGGTGCTTGCCGGGAATGAGCTTGAGCGCGAAGTCGAGGTCCGCCATCAGTTCCTGAGGCGTGCGCGCCTTGCCCGGGTAGTTGCCGGTCGTCTGGATGCCGCCGGACGCGCCGCCGGTCGTCTCGAACCCGCCGACGTCGTCGCCCTGCCAGCAGTGCATCGAAATGCTGATCTTCTTCAGCGTGTTGATCGCCTTCTCGGTGTCAATGCCGAGTTTCTTGTACTGGGCCTTCGCGGCCTCGTAGGTAGCTTTGCTCATCGCTTCTCCTTGTTGTTGACAGGCACTGTGCCTGAAATGTTTGGTGTCAGTATATCAAAAATCCGCGCCTTTGCGGAAAAACTCTTTGGGAGGGCGGCGCGCGTGGGTCCGCCCATCACGAGCACGCCTTTCCCGCGCAACGCCTTCGCACCATAGCGCGCGAAGAAGGATTCTACCGCCGACGCCGATGCGAAAAACACGTCGTCGAACGGCGGGAGCGCCCCTTCCGGCGCACACGCGCGGTTCTCGTAGAGCACCACGTCGTCCACCTTCGCGCCCGCCCGACGCAGCGCGCGCGCGACGTCCGCCCCCGCCTTCGCACTCCGCAGACGCAACACGCGCTTCCCGTGCAGATCGAGCTTCTTGATCTCCGCAATAAGCCCCGCCGCCGAGAAATCCGTCGCCGGCACCACGTCGCTCGCGATGCCGTGCCGACGCAGTTCCGCGTCCGTTCCCGCCCCGCACGTGTAGAACGCGCCAAGCCGCCGTAAATCGCATGTGCAGTTCGCGAAGAAAATCCGCACGGCCGAGGGCGAGGTCAGCACGATCGCGTCGTAATCCGCCATTTCCTTGCCAAACGTGCGCGTTGCGCAAAGCTCAATGAGCGGCCAGCGGATCGGACGCCCGCCAAGGTCCTCAACCGCTGTCATCGCGCGCGCCTGTACGGCGTCCGAACACGTCACGAGCACGCGCCGACCGCCAAGCGGACCCAGACGCGGCCAGCCGCCCGCCGCCGCGCGTCCCACGATGAAGAGACCGGGACGATCCTCCACCTTCGCGGGCAGAATCGTGCGCACCGTACCAAGTGTGGCCGTACGCACTTCCTCGCGCGGGCCCGCCGCGTCGAACACGAACGCACATGGCGTCGTCTTCGGCCATCCTTCGCGCACGAGACGACGCGCCTCTTCAGACGCCATCCGCGTGGCCATGAACGCCACCTGCGGCGTCTCCGTACCCGTCGAGCGCGGCGTGTAGGCGGTGAACCCGCGCGACTCGCCGCGTCGCGTGAGAAGAAGGCCCGTCCCCGTCGTGGCCGCCACGAGCGCACTCACGCCCGGCCTCACCACGAACGGAATCTGAAGAGCCGTCAACGCATCCGTTTCCTCCGCAAGCCGCCCGAACAGCCCCGCGTCGCCGCCCTTCAGCCGCACGACGCGCCGTCCCTTCCGCGCCTCGTCGCAAATGAGCTGTGTAATCTCCGCCTGTTTCATCGTATGCGCGCCGCAACGCTTGCCGACATCAATCCTCTGTCCTCTGTCCTCTGTCTTCTGTCCTAACAACGACAAGTCAAAGAGCGCATCGTGGAGCACCACATCCGCCTCCTCCAAATCCCGCATCCCCTGCACCGTACACAGTCCCGCGTCGCCCACGCCCGCGCTCACGAAGCGCACGGCCTTCACGAAGTGCGCGCGCATCGCCATGAGCCGCGCGTCGCCCCTGCGAAACACGACGGCAAGATACCCCTGTGCCTCTGGCGGAGTCAGCTCCTCTAGCGGGATTGGAATCAACTCCACGCCCGGCGGCGTGCCGCCGTAGAGACGCGTGATGCCCGCGAGCGCCATCAGCACAGCGTCGTAGCGTCCGTCGCGCAGCTGTTGGATGCGCGAATCAATCGACCCGCGAATCGGCAGCAGCTTCGCCTTCGGATAAACCTTCTTCGCATACGCCGCCCTTCTCTCGCTCGACACGCCAATCACTGGGACAACGGGCATCTTGCCCGTTATCGGGGTGGCGGGCGTCTCGCCCATTATCGGGGTGGCGGGCGTCTCGCCCGCAACTGGGACAACGGGCGTCCCGCCCGTTGCGCTCGCCCTTACCACCCAACAATCCCGTGGGTCGGCACGCTCCGGCAACCAAAACCAATCCAAATCATCCGCAATTTTCGGCGGCAAATCCTTTGCGGAATGAACGGCGAAGTCAATGCGCCCGTCACGCACGGCCTCGTCAAGGTCGCGCGTGAAGAAATCAGGTGCGCTCTTTTCAATCGGCGTCGTGAGGTCTCGGTCGCCCGGCGTCTCTACCGTCACTACGCGGTAGTCCGTGCCGGGGAAGCGCGCACGCAGAAAGTCGAGCGCGCCTGCGGTCTGTGCGCGCGAAAGCGCGCTACCGCGCGCGCCGACGGTGAACCTTTCCTTCTTCATGGCTCGACGCCCTCAGGAAAAAGCTGGTCGAGGATCTGCTCGGCCGGCGTGAACGCCTTCTTCTTGTTGTTGCAGTCCTTGCAGCACGGCACGCAGTTCCCGCGCGTGGAGCGTCCGCCCCGCGCGACGGGCACCACGTGGTCCATCGTGAGTCCATCTGCGCCAACCTGTTTTCCGCAGTAGTGGCACACGCCCTTCGCGAGCTGCGCGCGCCACCAGTCGGTTGCGCGCAGTTCGCGTGCCTTCGCCCGCTCGCGCTTCACGTGCGCGGGGTCCGGATTCAGGTCAAGCCATTGAGTCGTTTCCATGCCGATATTCTACCAAACCCAGCGCCCCTCGGCGATATCCACGAACACGTTGAGATCGAACATCGCCCTCATGTACACCTCTTCAGGACATACTCCGCCGCCCGGTCACGGTAATCGCCACAATCCCCTCGCAAGCATCCGCAGAAAGGGATGCTCAAAGGCGTTTTACGTAGAGCATCACTTCGAACATGTTCGCGAGATGGCATGTTCAAGTAGTTGGAAATGCTCATCCTCAAGAAAAACCCCACAGTCATCCCATCACTTGAAACGCGATGTCGAAACGCCGCCAATTCATCGCTGGGAATCATGAACTCTACTTTTTCATCCATTGTCTTTGTCATCTCTGACTCTCCTTGCATCGCAGGCGGAAAATATTATACCATATTTCTCTGATTGCAGCTTTTCGGGTACTATAAAACTTCAAGTAGGATTCTCATTGTGGCAGTTGTGGCGTTTCCGTTGTGGCAGTTGCGGCGAATGTCCCGTTTTGATATGGTTGTGCCGTTTTGGATTAGCCAATGGGCGCGGGCGAGTTAGCCCGCGCGACAAAGGCAAGTTGTTTCAAACAAGTTGTTTCCATTCAATGGAAGAACCGCAGCGGGAGGGCTCGCGCTTGTCGCGAGCCGCAAAATTTCTCAGATACACCCCGACGCGGAAATAGGGTATACTATTCACCGCCCTGGAAATCGCAGGGTCTCCGGACAAAAGTGAAGAGGTCAAGCAACATGAGCATGACGACACAAGAACGAAAAGACTACGCCGCGCAACGCAAGCGCGAGATGAATTGCTGTCAGGCGGTATTGGTCGCCTTTGCCGACAAGTTGGGCAAGGGCGAGGACGAACTGTTACGTCTCGGTTCCGGCTTCGGGGCCGGCATGGGGACCATGGAGGGGACGTGCGGTGCGCTCGTCGGCGCGATCATGGTCTCTTCCATGCTTTCGAGCAATGGAGAGGCGATGGCGAATTCGCGATCCATCGTACCGCGTTTCAAGGAGCTCTGCGGTGCGACGATCTGTCGCGATATAAAGGGCATTGATACAGGTAAAGTCCTGTGCAGTTGCGAAGATTGCGTCCGAAACGCCACGGAGGTAGTGGCAAAACAGATGAACAAGCAATAAAACGGGACAACTCCTCTAATTCTTTTCGTCGTTAGTCATTTTGGCGTAGTAGGTCTAAGATGCTGTTCAAGAATGCTCCGCTTATCTCTCGAAAACACTTTAGCGCCAATGTCGTTGAGATGAGAATTATCACCCCAATAATCAGCATTATTATAGTCATCGGACAACCAATTGAGCCATGGGACATTGTGTTTTTTTGAAATCTGCCTCATGCGTTGAACAAAATATGTTTTGGCATCTCCAGGTATTTGGTCCCAGTCTCTCCAGTGGTAGACAGGCATAGAACATAACACGACATTCATATTGCGAAAACGTAAATAATTCAATAGCCCGTCGAGCTTGTTCTCACAGTCCGTGCATATTTTGCGCGTTTCTGTTGGTTGCATTTTATCTTTTATGTGTGAATCCGTCATGAATCGATGATATTGCTCAAACCCACCTGTGATTGGGCTTTTTGTTGAGTAATGCTTAAAAAGAAGTCGTTTAAAATATGGAATGAGAATCCAATTGACAAAACGGACTTCATCGCCCTCATATAGAGGAGGCATATCCCTAAATGCCATTAAGTTTATTAAAACAGTACCTGGAGGTTCCCATGGATTTTGTTTTATCAACGGCTCGCTAATTCGTTCATAAACAAATCTCCCTGGATTAACATCAATAATTAAAAGTTTTATATTAGGGTTTATTCTTGCTATACTCTTTGTCTTTTCCATTGTAGTCATAAAACTCATCCCAGCGCTCCCAAAATTCCTCAGCCATGTAATTTCATTAGGGTCAAAACCTTTATTTACACGAGAATCGCCAACAACTGCTGCTAGAACGTTCGTTGGACATGAAATATCACTCTCAAAAATCTGTACCTCCGAGTTGTATGCCAAGTAGGCCAGACAACAGATTGAAAATACAAACGGGACAAGAACAAGAGAGATTTTCATTAAAAACTTTTTCATGGTTAAAACCTCAAGCTAAAACTAAAATTGGAAGTAGATAAATGTTTGCCGTGGAGAAAGGTTGAATACAATCAGGAACAAAATAGAGAAATAGATTGTGTATCTTAACCAACTCTGTTTCGGGTAGCGAGCGAAGCCATAACGCTCTTTTCTATTAAACCATTCACATATTAAAAGCAGAAGAGACCATACCACGGCATGTGGTACACCTTTACGTAACAACGGTACAATGCGAAAGTCAAATCCAATAAATATTTCACGTAACCATTGCCACGCTTGCAATACGCTGTCTGCACGAAAGAAAGCCCATCCTAACATGACTATCGCAAACGTCGATGCCATTCCCACTATTTCTTTGATGCTAGGAAGAATGCTTTTTTCCGCAATAGTGGTTCCGACGAATCTACGATTCTTCTTCATAAGAAGAAGAGGAAGAAACGCAGTTGCGTGAACGAGCCCCCATACAACGAACGTCCAGTTCGCTCCATGCCAAAATCCCGAAACTGCGAATATGATGAATGTATTGCGTATGGTCTTTGCTAATCCCTCCCTACTACCGCCGAGAGGAATGTAAAGGTAGTCCTTGAACCATGTTGTCAGCGAAATGTGCCATCGCCGCCAAAACTCACCTATGTTACGAGAGAAATATGGCATGCAGAAGTTCTGCTTAAGCCTTATACCAAACAATTTCGACACACCAATTGCTATGTCAGAATATCCCGAGAAATCTCCGTATATCTGCATCGTAAAGCAAAAGAGTCCGACGAGAATGGATAGTGACGACATATCAGAATCAGCATTTAATAGGTTGTTCGCCGCGAGGGCACATCCATCTGCAACCACCATTTTCTTGAAGAACCCCCATAGCATCTGGCGGCATCCATCAACGGCGAGCGGATAATCAAAGCGACGAGGCTTGAGGAATTGTGGCAGAAGATTTGTCGCGCGTTCAATAGGTCCAGCCACTAGTTGTGGGAAGAAGCTTACGAACGCAAAAAAAGCCACAAGGTCTTTAGTCGGCTCTATGTTCTTGCGATAGACGTCGATTACATAACTCAATGCTTGAAACGTGTAAAAAGATATTCCTACCGGCAAGATGATCTTTATGGAGGACATATGGACATTAAAACCGAACATACCTAGAAGGGATATCACGCTATCTGTAAAGAAGTTGTAGTACTTGAATAAGCCGAGAATGCCAAGATTGACGATAAGTGCAGCAGCAATAACCCATTTCCGCTTTTTCATATTGAGGAGTCTTGAAAGATACAGCCCACTCGCCCACGCCCATAGCGCGGTAATTGATATGAGAATTAGGAATCTCCAATCCCACCATCCGTAAAAGACATAACTTGCGACGACGACGAAAAGGTTTTGTAACCAAAGCCTGGCTGACGCGACTCGCTTGCCTTGTTGTGGATAACAGATAAGCCAGTAAATGGCAAACGTCAACGGCAAAAACGCATAGAATACAAAAGAAGTGAACGACATTTATACTAGAATATTCCTTCTCCTGTCGCATCTCCCGGCGCGTTTTTCCGTCAGCGGCAGGGGCAACGGCGCGTCATGGTTGTGCTGCGCCGAAATCAGAACATGAATCGAGGCCAAATGAAAACCTCTCTTCGTGTTCCTGACGAGGTTGTAGGATACCATTGAGGAAACACAAAGAGAGGTGAGCGCATTCGCGCTTCCTCTGCCAAGTGTCGTCCTCGTCGAAACTCCTACATTCCGTCAGGCGACTGCTTTGCAGCATTGCTTAAATCATCTTGTCACTCCGCTTGGTGCGGCGGTCGCGGGGCGACCGCCCTATCGGTGCGGGCCGCGACAAGCGCGGCCCCTCCCGTTGCGTGTGACCGTGGCTGGGCGTTGCCCAACCTATGACCGTTTCACTGTTCTATGGTTTTTCCTTTCTCATTTCAGTTCTGCGGTTGGAAATTGGCTACAAGAAGTCTGCCATGTTGGGCGGTGGCTGCGTCGGCTCTGGCGGCAATGTCTCGGCAACCGCCTTCACCTTTGCATATTCATCTGGAATATCGTTTTGCAGTATGTCCCAGATGGTATCGTAATCTATGTCGGCATAGTCATGCACGATCTTATGCCTGACACCCGCAAGTCCCTTCCAGTCCACATCGGGATTCTTCTCGGCAAACTCGCGTGTGATGTTATTGGCCGCCTCGCCCAATACCATCAGATTGAAAAGAATCATCTCAGTCGTGCCTTCATGCCGCCGCAATTGTTCGCGTTCCAAGCCCCTGCTCAGCTCGGTGATCCGTTCCATCGCATCCAACATGTGCCGAACGCGCGAATCATCACGATAAAGCGAAGGATCGGTCATACCGGCACGGCCTCCCTGCAAACACGATGTGCAAAACCAAGCGAATGGGGCAGAATCCGAGAGGACACAAGGTCAACCCTGCAGCCAAGCAGTTTTTCGTATGCGGATAACATCGCGCGCTCATTACGCCAACTATATTCGCCCGGCATCCATTTTACAAGGAAATCCACATCACTGTCGGAGCGCTCCTCCCTGCGGGCACACGAACCGAAGACCCAAAGCTTTTCGGCCTTATGCCTCCTCGCGATAGCGTAGATTTCATCCCGCTTCGCACGAATCTCGTCTAGCATGCACATTTGCGAACGCGAATATTATACCAAAATTCTTGAACGACTGCTTTGCAGCATTGCTTTAAATCATCCTGTCACTCCGCTTGGGGCGGCGGTCGCGGGGCGACCGCCCGGTTCACTGTTCTATGGCTTTCCCTTTCATTCTCTGTTGACTTTGACAATGGAAATCATACGGGAATGACAAAATCTCCGTATTGAGGGAATTGTCTATCATGCGACATAATCTTGACCCCCTCGCTTTTAGCCTGAGCAAGCAACATGCGGTCAAACGGATCGTTATGGAACAATTCAAGCGAGTCCGACTCTGCGGCATTTGCCGTAGTCAATGGAAGTTCACATATTCCGACCGCTATAAATTCGGAGCGAGCAGCTTCTCCACTAAATGAAAGACGATCTGGATGCTTCTTGTGCTTGAGCGAAATCTCCGAAATTGACACGGGACTGAACAGACACGTGTTATGCACATCCTCTATAATCGCCCTCGCCTTCGACGAAAGCAGCGGACTGTCAGTGACAAGCCACAAAAGAATATGCGTATCAAGCAGCAGTTCCATCAAAGAACACCATCCAGATCAAATGACGCAGCAATTTCCTCGTCCATCGCACGATCTTCTTCCTCAGTGGGAATCCGCCAGACTCCCTTCTTCGAACCTATGCGAACGGGACGTTTCTCAGCCGTCACCTGCCGAGGCGTGTCGATTTTTACAAGAATCACGCGATACATTCCGCTCTCCGGAACGGAAAGCGGAAAAAAACCACCATCTGCCGATACGTTCTCGTACCAAACTCTTTCGGCAGACCCGACCTCGGCCACGGTCTCAATCCAGTCTTTTTTCTCCATTAGTCTCGGCATGTCTTTCTCTCCTTGCCGCGATTATTATACCACATTTCCGTGACGGTTGCTTTGAAGCACTACTTCAAACCTTCAAATCATCTAATCGCGCTTCATCGGCTGGCACGTCGGTTGCGGAGCAACCGCTGTTTTTGACTACAACAAGCGCGGCTTTTCGTGAATTTAACAGGTGCGCCGCGAAGCGAAAATAGGGTATACTATTCGCCGTCCCGGGAGTTGCCGGGTGTTCAACGAAAATAAAAGAAATGGAAAACTGGACGTCATGGGTGTTGGCGAGCGCGGTGTTTCTCGCGCTCTACGACATCGTGAAGAAGGCGAGCGTCAACGCTAACGCCGTGTTGCCCGTGTTGCTCGCATCGACGACATTCGGCTTCGCCGCATATTCCGTGGGATTGCTCGTAACCGGACACTCTTGCTCGCCAAGCGAGATTTCTAGCACGGTGTTGTCGCTCGGACTCGCCAAAAGCGTGATCGTCGGCACGTCGTGGGTGTTCACGTTCTGCGCGCTGCGGACGCTCCCAATCACGATCGCCACGCCGATCCGCGCCTCATCTCCGGCCCTTGTACTGCTGATTGCCATTCCGTTGTACGGCGAAATGCCGTCCGTGCTGCAGGGCATCGGCATGGCCGCCGTGTTCGCTGGCTACTTTGCGTTCTCGTGGGCCGGCCGACACGAGGGCATCGACTTCTTCCGGAACCGCGCTGTCTGGTGCGCGATCGCCGGCGCGGTGTTCTCGGCGATTTCGTCCATCTGGGACAAGTACGTATTTCAGGTCCGCGCCCTGCCGGTGGAACAGGTGCAGCTCGTGTTTCAGGCGGGGTTGGTGGCGTTCTACGCGTTGGCACTCGCGACATCGCGCGCACTGCATCTCGGACGCGATGCGTTCGAGTGGCGCTGGACGATTCCTTTCGTCGGCATCTTGCTGGCGGGGGCTGACTGGCTTTACTTCAAGGGACTCGCCTATCCCGGCGCACCGATCTCAGCCGCTTCGCTTATGCGTCGCTTCTCGGTTGTACTGACTTTTCTGCTCGGGGCGCGCTTCTTCCGTGAGACGAACCTTTTGCGCAAGGGAATCGCCCTCGCGGCCATCGTCGTCGGAGTGGCGCTCCTGTGCCTCAACAGGTGAGCGGACGCTATTTCTCGTCCTTGGTAAGCCTGTCCAGAGACTTGATTGCGCCGTTCAGGTGCACAAGCAACTCAGCCTTCTCATCGGCAATCGCGTCCGGCATCTTCTCCGCCTCGAATTCCTTCTTCAGCTTGGAGATTTCTGCGGACAACGCGCCAGCCAGTTTCTTGAGGGCATCCTTTTCCGCCTGCTTTTTGTCAACACCCTTGTCCGTCGCCTCCTTGATCGCGGCGCGCATGTCGGAGTCGAATTTCCGGCCGAGCTTCATGAACTTCTCCTCGTAGGGCTTGATGTGCTTCTTGAGAAGCGGGCCTTTCTGGACGAGGCCGTTCAGCTTTTCGAGGTACTTGACGGGACCGCACTTGTCGTATCCGGTCTCCGCGAGAACCTCGCCCTTGGCGTCGAGGATGAGGACAGACGGATAGCCGCGTACCTCGTACTTCTTGGCGAGTTCCTTATTGCGCTTGGCCGTGGCCTCGGAGACGAGCGACTTGTCCGAAGGAAAGTCCAGGAACACGGGCACGAACGTCTTGCCCACGTTGTCGCTGAACTCCTTCTTGGAGAGAATCTCGCCCTCAAGGCGCTTGCACCAGATGCACCAGTCGCTGCCGGTGAAGAGCGCTAGAACGTTTTTCTTTTCGGACTCGGCCTTCTTCAGTGCGGCGTCCCAATCGTCCGTGAAGCCTTCCGGCATCGCGAACACCCCCGCGGAGAGTGCCGCGGCCACGATCATGATAGTTTTTCTCATGGCGCTAGTATATCGCAATCCCGGCTTACTTGCAAGCGGACCTTGTAACGAAAAGAGCACTTGACGCTGCAAATCGCACGGCATGTCACTTGATCAGCCCGGAAATGACCGGCGCGAGGGTGGCAGCCATGTGCGCGAAGGCTTCGTCATTCGGATGTACGCCGTCCATGGACACCTCGTCGTTCCCATACAGGTCCTGCCCGGGCAGATAGCGGAAGTTTGCATGGCGGGCGGCGACCTTCTTCGAAAGCTCCGCGAAGAGACGCGTCTTCTCCTCGTCGTTGCGTGCTACGTCGGGCTTGAGCCATCCGTTCAGCACCGGCGGCGCACCCACCAGTAGCACGGGCGTAGTGGGACGCTTGGAGCACAGTTCGTCGAAGAACGCCTCGAAGTTGCGCCTGATCAGGTCGGGCGACAGATTGTGATACGGATCGCACACATAGACCGCCGCGTCAAGTTCCGCCAGCATCGTCGCCGCAGCGGGATCCAGACGCGCCCCGCCGGAGAAACCGAGATTCACGATCGGCCGCTTCAGCTTACGCTCGAGACGCGACGTGAGCGCGAGTCCGGGACGTATGTTGAACGCGCCATGGATGATGCTCGTGCCGTAATAGACGACGGGCTTCTCCTTTCGCGGCGGGATGAGTTTCGTCTTGGACGCGGCGTCAACGCCCAGTTTGAGAGACGCGAGCCGGTTCCTCAGCGGCAGATAGAGGCGAAAACGCCGAACCTGCTGCGGAAGCTTATTCACAAGCTGGTATTCAACGTTCTTTCCCCAGCGGACTCCATGTCCCGCCGCCGCAGCCCAGCGCCAATCCCCACGCTCCGCATCGAACACGTACAAATCGGTTCCTACGAAGGCGGAGCTGTTGAAGTTGTTCTCGCCGAAACCTTGTTTCGCGAACACCGTCCGTACCGAGACCGACGTCGTATCGCTCTCGAACTCGAAGAACTCGCCGGTTGACGAAATGCCATTACCCCACACGCGCGGCAAGTCCTTTGCAAAGCGCTTCGGGATGCGGTCGAACGGCAGTTCCGTGTCGCTCCAGCCACGCCCCTCCACGTCCTTGCCACCAATGTCGATCCACGTGCGTCCGGCATTATTACCATTCGGCGTCACGCCTTCGGCCAACGCCGCCACGGAGAGCGTGACAGCAAGCGCACAACAGCAAGTCTTTGCCATCTTCATAGTTGCTATCCTTTTATTCTTCACTTATTGTTCTTTTAGTCCCGTCCGACGTAGGTGAATTCAACGCGGCCGAGCGGCTCGACAACGCCGAATTCGTACCAATCAAGGGGATTGCGGCACGGCACAGTGGAATCAACGAACTTGAACCCGAAACGGAACTTGCCGCGCGCGGGAAGTCCCAATGCCTTGCGCGACACCTTGAGGCGCATCTCGTCGCCGACGACTTTCATTTCGCCCAGCTCATTCACAGCCTTTCCGTCTACGAGAATGCGCATGAAATCACCCTCGCCCGCCCTGCCAGCTATTGGCTTCTGCGTCTTCACGCGGAAGGCAATGCTTTGCGCGTCGTGCGCCACATCGATCCAAAGCGGCGCGTTGCGCTGCGTGCGGTTCACGTAGTTCGTGCCGTAACCCGCGTGGTTGCGCGGCATAGCGGAGTCAGCAAAGCAGCGGTAACGCTTCCACGCGACGGGAGGATTGGTGGACTCGTCGTCTGCAAGGCCCTTGAAGCGCCGCACGTTGTCGCGCAGCATGAGAAAGAAGTTGTCGCCGTACCCGCCGCGCATCATTTCGATGTCGCGAGAATACTCGAAGTTCGCGCAGTCGACGAACATCACGGGGCGGTCCGGACGGTCCTTCCGCCGCCAGCGCCCGGCGATCCATTCGTTCCAGCCCGTGACGAGCACGATGTCCGGTTTCGCCTCGTGCGCACGGTCCCACTGCTCCTGGAAGTTGTACCCCTTCGTCCACGCACCAGGTGCGGAGTCGTTCTCGCCGTTGTGGAAGGCGCGTCCACAGTTACCCTTCTCGCCGTACATGACGGAATCGCCGAAGCGGCATGTCGGATGCTGCGCCACGGACACGTTCATCACGCTCTTCGCCACCTTCTCGCCTGGGAACAGGCGCTGCGGACGCTTGAAGTCCATCCACGGCCACCCGCCCTTCTTCGCGCGCTCGTTTGGCCACTGCGACTTGACGACCGTGAAGAACGCCTTAGTCTCATCGTCGCAGTCCTCCTCCTTCGCAACGATAACCGGACGCCCGTCCAACGTGAACCACGTGTCCTTCGCGAACAATGGCTTGTATATGGCGTCGTAGATCCGCCGCACCGTCTTGCCTGACGCCGTGTTCGTGTAGAACATCACCTTCGGGATGCGCCATCCCGCATCGTGGTATTCCTGGAGAATCCGCATCACCAGCATCGCGTTCTTTTTGTAAATGGCCGCGTTCGTAGTGTCGAAGAAGAGGAAGTCTACCCCCGCCTGCATGATGAGCTTCATGTGACGGCGCACTACCCACTCGTCATCGGAGAAGTAATACCCGTACAGAGGCTCTCCCCAGTGGTGGTACGCTCCCCACGGCCCCCACAGCGGAGAATCCGGCTTGTCGCCGGCCTTTGGATCCGCCTCAAGGATCTTTGTCACGTCGTAGGGTCCTTTGCGTCCATGCTCGCCGAGCCACAGAAAGTAGAAAAGCCCCACCTGTCTGTCTTTCTCCGCGCTGCCAAAGCAACATGACGTTGCGGCTAGCGCCGCGACGGCGAGTAATCGTGCAATTTTGCCCATTTCGCCTATTTCCCTCTTTTGCTCGCCCTCAGTCGTCGACGATTTGGCATACTTCCTTGAGGCGCAGCGCAAGGGAATAGGCGAACTTGCGAATCTCCCAGAGATCGGCGTTGGAGTCTTTCCTGAACGCGGCAATCTTCGTCGTGGGCAGGTCACACATCGGCACGAGTTCGCACGCCTCCAGAAGGTTTGCCGCCACTTCGCAGGCGTCGAGGAGGGGCTTCTTGTCCATCTTGCGATTTGCGAACGTAGATGCCTTGGTGTTGTCGTCGAGCGCAGTTCGGATGAGCTTGAGCGCCCTGTCGGCCTTGCCCTCGCGGTTTGGGTTCGGCGGAACGACCGCGCACTTCTCGCCACGGTTCCTGAAGCATCCAAACATCGCGGCGATCGTCCCGGCGTCGCGGATCGTGCCGTCAGGATAGAAGATTCCATGCTCGTCGATGCACCTGCCGTCGATGATCAGGTTGAAGAGGACCCATCCAATCTTGTACTCGTGACACAGCTGCAAGGCCATCTCGTAGGAATTGGCGCGCGCAAGGCAGCCCGTCTCGGTCTGGATTACCGGCTTACCGAGCTTGCGGCCCCACTCAACCGCCTTGGCGTAGTTGTTGCGTCCGGCCGCGCGCGAGGCGCTGTAGTCGTGGAAAGACAGGACGTCCAGCCTCTCCGCCGTCGTCTGCTCGATCTCATGCGCGGTCGTGTAGCCCACTGTAAACAGACAGTTAGGCGCGAGTTTCCGCGCCACGTCAATCTCGCGCCTGAGGAATGCCCAGGTAGCCTTCGCGCGTACCTTTCGCACGTCGCCCGTCGCGTTGGATATCCACTTGTTACACAACGGCTCGTTCATCATGTCGAACATGAGAAGCCCTGGCTCGTCCTTGAGCGCCTTCATGATCGCCTCGGTGAAGTTGTCGGCGGCGGCGTACGCCTCAGGCTGAATGCTCTTCGGATCGAGTCCGTTGCCGTTGAAGAGAATCGGCATCGACTTGTACCCGCATGAGTGGCATACGCGCACGAAATCGACGACCTGCTTCACATATCGGTCTCCCGACTGCGCATACGCGACACGGCTGAGCCAAAAGCGCACCGTGTTGAGCCCGACGCGCGTACCATACGCGAGTTCCCTGCGCACGGTCGCCTCCGGACGAATGCCGTAGCACACGCCGCGGATCTTCGAGCAGTCAAGCACGGGCTTCTGCCCGGCCTGTGGATTTGCATACGCGGACGACGCAAGCGCCGCCGCGCACGCAACTGCAAAAAACGCCGAACAGGTCAAGGAGTGACCCACACCTGTGTCTGCTGCTGCTCGTAATGGCCAGGCTGCCATGTACGCACGACCGTGCCCTGAGGCGTTGCCTGGTCTACGTATTGCCCCTCCACCCACACGTTCTGCACGCGCGTCTCGTAGTGGCCGACAGGCTGCTGCACCACGGCCGGGGCCGGCTGCTGCACAACGACCTGCGGCTGCTGCACAACAACCTGCGGCTGCTGAACAACAACAGGAGCAGGCGGGGCAACGACGACGGGAGCCGGGGCCACATACGGATGCGGATGAGTGGCGTCGTAGATCGTGGAGGCGAGAAGCCCCGCGCCGAGAATGCCGGCGCCGATGGCGAAACCCGTGCCGTGGTGATGGTGGTGATAGTGACGTGCAAAGGCCGTGGTGGTGGTAGCGGCCATCAGCGCGATCAGACACATTTTAATCATCTTGTTCATGGTTTTTCTCCTTGTTGTTTTCAGCGACGCGACATGCGCCGTCTGATTTTTGGTTAGGCGGACGGCGAGGTCAGAACTGACCGCGTTGCGGCCCACGACCGGTGCGCCGGCAGCAGGCGCGCCAGGCGGCGGCGGACGGCGCGCCGGCACTGCGCGCACCGGGCGTCCAGCAACCTGGCTCATCATGGACGCGAAGACGTCCTGCGTGCTCTCCGGCGCCGGCTGCGCCTGCGCGGCAGGGCGAGAAGCGGTACTCTCCCCTTCTTCTCCATTGCCGTCGAACGCCTCGCCGTTTGTGCGCATCCGCGGCTGCGAAGCAGCGAGCATCCTGCGCATGTTCTGCGCCGTCGTGGCGCGGAACTCGGTGTTCGCAACGGACGTCTTGATCGTCATCATGAGGTTTTCGAACATGCCGAACGCCTCGCGCTTGTACTCGATCAGCGGGTCGCGCTGTCCGTAGGAACGGAGGTTCACGCTGTGGCGCAGGTCGTCCATCGCGCGCAGGTAGTCCTGCCACTCGCGGTCGATGCACTGGAGGAACACCCCGCGCTCCATGGACGGCAGCACGCGCGGGTCTTCGCTCGCGCACTTCGATTCATAAGCCTCCTTAACACGGCCGAACACGAGCTCAGCCGACTTCTCCGGCATGCCCAGAAGCGGCGTGAGCTCCTCTTCCGTGGCCGTCACGGGGAACGTGACGCCGAGCCACTGGAGGAAGTCGCCCACCTGCGCGTCCTTCGCCTCGCACAGGAAACGCTCGCACTGCGCGAACACAAGGTCGTTCATCACGTCGAGGATCGTGCCGTGAACGTCCTCCGGCGTCCCGGAGAGGATCGAGCCGCGCAGGTCATAGACGATCGTGCGCTGCTTGTTCATCACGTCGTCGAACTCGAGCGTGCGCTTGCGGATCGCGTAGTGCTGCTGCTCCACGCGCCGCTGCGCCGTCTCCACGCTCTTGTTCAGCCAGCGGTGCTCCATCACCTCGCCTTCCTTCATGCCGAGGCGCTGCATGATGCCGCTGATGCGCTGCGAGCCGAAGAGTCGCATTAGCGGGTCCTCGAGCGAGATGTAGAACTGCGAACTGCCGGGGTCGCCCTGGCGCGAGCAGCGTCCGCGCAGCTGGCGGTCAATGCGACGCGACTCGTGGCGTTCGGACCCGATCACGTGGAGTCCCTGCGGACGCTCTTCGAGGAGGTCGCGGATCGTCTTAGGCGAACCTGGCATCTTGTCGTCGAGCTTCAACTGGCCCTTCACGACTTCCTGCGGAATCGTCACGACGCCGGGACCGAGCTTGATGTCCGTACCGCGGCCCGCCATGTTCGTGGCAATCGTCACCGCGCCGGGCTGTCCGGCGAGCATCACGATCTCAGCCTCGCGCGCGTGGTTCTTCGCGTTCAGTACCTCGTGCGGGATCTTCGCGACCTTGAGGAGACGCGAGAGGATTTCGGACGTATCGACCGTCACCGTACCGAGCAGCACGGGCTGCCCCGCCTCGTGGCGCCGACGCACCTCCTCGATGATGGCCTTGTACTTCTCGCGCTGCGTGCGGTAGATCTGGTCGTTCCCGTCGATGCGGCGGATCGGGCGGTTCGTGGGAATCACAACCACGTCGAGCTTGTAGATGTCCTTGAACTCGCGCGCCTCAGTCTCGGCCGTGCCGGTCATGCCCGCGAGCTTCTTGTAAAGACGGAAGTAGTTCTGGATCGTGATCGTGGCGAGCGTCTGGCTCTCGCGCTCGATCTCCACGCCTTCCTTGGCCTCGACGGCCTGGTGGAGGCCGTCCGACCAGCGGCGACCCGGCAGGATGCGGCCCGTGAACTCGTCAACGATGTAGACGTGACCGACACCCTGTGCGTCCGGCTGCACGACGTAGTCGACGTCCTTCTCGTAGAGACAGTAGGCGCGCAGGAGCTGGTCCACCACGTGTACGCGCGCGGAGCGCTCCATGAAGTCCGCCTGCGCGAGGCGCTTCTTCTCGGCCTTCTCCTCGGCGGGCATCTCCTTGTCGCCGTCGAGACGGCTCATCTCGCTCGCGAGGTCCGGGATCACGAACATCTGCGGATCCTTCGGGTTCATCTTGTCGCAGCCCTTGTCCGTAAGGGCCACCTCGCGCGTGCGTTCATCAATGGTGAAGTAGAGCTCGCCCCGGAGCGCGATGCCCTCCTCCTTGTGCATCTCGCTGAGCATCTGCATCTCCACGTCCTCGTGGAGCTTGCGGATGGACGCCTCCTCGAACATGTGGAGCATCTGCTTGTGCTTCGGCATCGAGTGGTACACCTGGTAGATGCGCTTCTTGCAGCCCCACTCGTCGCCGTCCGCGAGCGCCTTCTTCGCCTGCGCGATGAGGTCGTTGCACTGCGACGTCTGAACGCGCACGATTGATTCGACGAGCGGCTTCATCGCCGTGTACTGCGCGCTCGTGGAGATCGTCGCGGGGCCGGAGATGATGAGCGGCGTGCGTGCCTCGTCGATGAGGATCGAGTCCACTTCGTCCACGATCGCGAAGTGGTGCCCGTTCTGCACCACCTGCTCGGGGGCCTGCGCCATGCCGTTGTCGCGCAGGTAGTCGAAGCCAAACTCGCTGTTGGTGCCGTACGTGACGTCGCACTGATACTGCGCGCGGCGCTCGTCAGAGTCCATCGAGTTCTGGATGCAGCCCACGGTGAGGCCGAGGAACTTGAGGAGATGGCCCATCCACGTGGCGTCGCGGCGCGCGAGGTAGTCGTTCACCGTGACGAGCTGCACGTTCTTGCCGGCGAGCGCGTTGAGGTAGAGCGGGAGCGTGGCGACGAGCGTCTTGCCCTCGCCCGTCTGCATCTCGGCGATCTTGCCCTGGTGGAGCACGATGCCGCCGACGAGCTGGCAGTCAAATGGGATCATGTCCCACGTGAGCGTGTGGCCGCAGACCTCCTCGGTCGTGCCCACAAGACGGCGGCAGGCGTTCTTGACGAGAGCGAAAGCTTCCGGCAACAGCTGGTCGAGCGTCTCGCCCTTGGCAAAGCGCTCCTTGAATTCCGCAGTCTTCTTCGGGTAGTCCTCGGCCGTAAAGTGCTGCGCCTCGTACTCGTCTTCAATCTTTTTAATCTGGTCCACGATGGGCGCAATCCGCTTGAGATCGCGCTCATTCTTGGTACCGAAAAGCATTTTCAAGATGTTCATGGGAGAAGATTATACCAAATCCCCCGCCCTAACGGGGGAAAAAAGCATCTCTCAGTTCGTTTTTTTGGCGCGGCAAGGTGGGGCGAGCCCTCTGGGCGAGCCTACAGGGTGGGGCGAGCCGTCCTCGGCGAGCCGTCGCGGCTCGGCGGGACGCCTCGCCCCACCTGTTTGATGCTCATTTTCAAACTTGACAATCTGTTCAAACGACGCCATGGCAGAATGAATCAAACAAATCAGAATGAATCGAATACGCGCGCAACTCGCACGCTATTCGGCAAATCCTCGTACAGGGCGAACAGACTGCCCGTAGTAGCGGTGGCCGCCGCCCCGGTAGAAGCTCCTCCAATCGAAGGAGAGGTACCACGCGTAGTAGGAATAGTCCGAATACAGCGTAGCCGACCAGTAGTAGCCCGAGCCGGAGCCGTAGAGGCCTGAGTCGAGGCCGTAGCCGGCGGCCGGGAGGAAGATGCTCCTGTTCGCGTATGCATCCTTGCCTGTCACTAATCGCCCGAACACGCCGTTGGTGGTGATCCACGTGGTGGCGCAATTCTCAATGAGGGCGGAAATCTCCGCATCCGTCGGCATGCGCCACGGGGCACCGAGATGCACCGTCGCCGCATCGTACGCCGCCACGAGGTTGCCAGTCGAGTCGATCCAGCCCTCCGAGAGCAGCGTCGCATTGTCCTTGTCGTAGGTCGAGGCCGCCGTGCCGGAAGAGGAGAATTGAATGCTTGTTCCGTCCTTGACGGAAATCCATCCGCTTCCCGTGTCCGTGTACCCCACCGTATCACCCCACCAGAAGTAGTAGCCGTACTCTTCGGGCTTCGTAGCGCCCACGTTGCACTCCGCCCAGTACGGCCCGCCCTCCCACAGCTGCACGCCGCCAAGGTCCTCATCGTCATCCGCATCGCCAAAGACCACAGCCTTGAAGAACTGCATGGTGGGGCGAGCCGTCCCCGGCGAGCCGCGGCTCGGCGAGACGCCTCGCCCTACCTCCTCCGAAACCGTCCTCCACGGCCCCTCCAGCGTCGCCGCGCCCTTCCACGTAACTGGCGCGTCCGACACGTTCCACTGCGCCTGCGGCGGATCGAATATAACGTTCGCAAAGTCCGGCGTGCCATCCGCCTTCATCGGGAAGGACGCGATCCGGAAGTCGCTCGCCGCATCCTGCGGGTCGAGCCCCAGCGCGTAGCACGCCCACACGGGACGCCCGTTCGCC